>JBCBYI010000085.1:0-16288 GCA_039815945.1 Actinomycetota bacterium
GAAGGTGAAGTGCCACGTCGCGCTCACCCCGACCTGGTCCGAGACCTCGTGGTTCGCCGACTACGTCCTGCCGATGGGCGTGGGCGCCGAGCGTCACGACATCACCTCGTATGAGACCCACGCCGGTCGCTGGGTGAGCTTCCGGCAGCCGACCTTCCGCCGCTTCGCCGAGATCCAGGCCGGTGGCGACCTGCCCGAGGGCACCCGCACGTTCGAGTACAACCCGGGCGAGGTCTGGGAGGAGAACGAGTTCTGGATCGATCTCTCCTGGAAGATCGACCCCGACGGGTCGCTCGGCATCCGCGAGTGGTTCCAGTCGCCCGACGATGCGGAGAAGCCCCTCAGCGTCGACGAGTACTACGGCAAGATGTTCGAGAACGAGGTCCCCGGCCTCGCCGAGGCGGCCGCCGCGGTGGGGGAGACCCCGCTCGAGTACATGCGCAACCGTTCGTCGTTCGCCGTGCCGACCGACCCGTACGAGCCCTACGAGCGCACGATCTCGGCCGACGCCCTCGCCGGCACCGTCAAGGACGACGACGGCGTCTACCGCACGCCCGGCACGCCCGGTGCGTGGGACGGCGACCTGTCGACCCTCGCTGATCTCAAGCTCGCCCCGCTCGGCGACGGCTCGCCTGCGGTCGAGATCGACGGCGAGGCCAAGGAGGGCTTCCCGACCCCGTCGAAGAAGCTCGAGCTGTTCTCTACCACGCTCAAGGAATGGGGTTGGCCGGAGTACGCCACGCCGAAGTGGATCCCGAGCCATGTGCACTGGGAAGACCTCGACATGGAGCCCGCCCCCGACGGCACTGGGGGTACGGAGCGCATCCTGCTGCCGACCTTCCGCATTCCGACCCTGATCCATACCCGTTCAGCCAACTCCAAGTGGCTCAACGAGATCAGCCACAGGCACCCGCTCTGGATCCATCCCGAGGACGCCGAGAAGCTGGAGATTGAGGAGAGCGGCCTCGTCCGTATCACCACGCGCATCGGTCACTTCGTGATCCAGGCCTGGCGCACCGAGGGCATCCGTCCGGGCGTGGTCGCAGCATCGCATCACATGGGCCGCTGGCGGCTCGAAGACGACAAGGCTCGTTCGTGGGGCGCGGGCAAGGCGTCGATCAGCAACGACGGCACCACCTGGAAGCTCAAGCGCGAGCAGGGCATCGAGGCCTACGACTCCGACGACGACGACACGTCCCGCATCTGGTGGAAGGACACCGGCGTGCATCAGAACGCGACGTTCTGCGTGCAGCCCGACCCGATCTCCGGCATGCAGTGCTGGCACCAGCGGGTGCATGTCACCCCGGCCCAGGCCGGCGACGAGTACGGCGACGTCGTGGTCGACACCGCGAAGTCGCGTGAGGCCTACCTCGACTGGATGAGCAAGACCCGTCCGGCCGGCACCAACGACTCCGGTCTGCGCCGGCCGCTCTGGTACGCGCGTCCGCTCAAGCCGAACCCCAGCGCCTACCGCCTGGAGGACTGATCAGGCGGGTCGTCGAGCGACGACCTGCACGACCGCACCGTCGCCGGTGTGGCCCGGCCCCTCGATGACGGGCCGGACGAATTCGGCCTCGTGCTCGAACACGAGGCCCACGAGTTCGTCGCGCAGCCGCTCGAGATCCATGGTGAGTTCGGGGATCTGTGGGCCGCCGGTACCGCGCCCGATCTGGTCGGGCGTGTACGCCTCGAGGATCAGCAGGCCGCCCGGCTTGAGCGCGGTGGCGAGCGCAGCATGGACCTTCCGTCGGACCGGCGGCGGCGTGTGAGCGAAGACGGAGACGATCGTGTCCCAGAGACCGGCACCGAGATCGAACTCGCCGAGGTCGACGACGTGGGCGTCGAGCTGCACCCCTCGCTCGTCGGCGAGCGCACGCGCCTTGGCGATGCCGGCCTCGCTGATGTCGACCGACGTGACCCGGTGGCCGAGGCCGGCGAGATACACGCCGTTGCGGCCTTCGCCGTCGGCGAGGCAGAGCACGTCGCCCGCCGGTCGGTCGACGAATCGTTCGGCGACGAAGTCGTTCGGCTCGGTGCCATACAGGAACGCCTCGGTGCGGTACCGGCCGTCCCACATGGCCTTGGGGTCGGGCATGCCGCTCACGGGGTCACCAGCGGGAGGCCGGCGTCGGCCCAGGCGAGCACGCCGCCGTCGACGTCTGCGACATCGCTGAACCCGAGATCGGCGAGGATGGCCCGCGTCTGCCCACTGCGGTTCCCCGACCGGCAGTAGATGAGATACGGCACGTCCGGGTCGAGTTCGGTGAGGCGAGCCGAGAAGTCGGCCTCGTAGAAGTCGATCATGATCGCGCCGTCGATGTGGCCCTCGGCGAACTCGTCGGGCGTGCGCACGTCGAGGATGACGAGGTCGTCGGGCGGGTCGGCGAGGGTCGCTGCGCCATCGGCGGCGTCGACGAGACGGATGCCGGGACCGGCGTCGTCGTCGCTCCCACCGCAGGCGACGGCGAGGAGCGAGGCGCACAGCAACACGGCGAGCAGCTGCAGGGAGCGGATCATGTGGGGGTCTCCGATCGGGGCTTCGAGACACCGACCTGGTTCGAGTCGGCGAGGGTGTAGAGGTACAGCAGGGCGGGGGCGACCATCGCGATCGCCACGCCACCGGCGATCAGCGTGCCGATCAAGGCGGCGTCGGCACCGGCGGCGTCGTCGATCTCGAGCTGGTCGACGAGAATCCACGGATATTGGGCGACACCCCAACCGGCGACCACGGCCGCCACGGCGATGGCGGCGCTGAGCCGGGCAGCCCGCAGTCGGAAGTTCCAGAGCAGCCACATCGTGGCGAGACCGGCGGCGGCCGAGACGAGGATGAACGGGAGCCCTCGTCCGAGCAGCCCGTCGGCGAGTGTTTCCGCATCGGAGAGGATCACCGGGATGCCGGCGAGTGCGATGGCGCCGGTGATGACCCCACCGATGAGTGACTTGGTGCGGAGCTCGGCGGCGAGGGTGTGTTCCTCGATGCCGGAGGCTTCGGCCGCGAGCAGCACGCCGGCGAGGAAGGTCGAGGTGGCGATCGCGAGGATGCCGCCGAGGATCGAGGTCGGGCCGAGCCACACCTCGAACTCGCCCGCGTCTCCCCCGGGCACGACCCGGCCCGAGGCGACCGCGCCGGCGAAGGCACCGAGGAAGAACGGCGTGATCAGCGACGACGACGCGAACACGATGCCGGCGAGTCGGGCGTATCGGAGGGATGGCGCGTACTTGCGGAACGCGAAGCCGGCGCCCCGGGCCACGATGCCGAGTCCGGCGAGCCAGAGCGGCACGGCCGCTTCACGCATGAGGGCGCCGTACGCCTCGGGGAAACCGGTCCACAACAGCACCAGGACGAAGATCAGCCACACGTGGTTGGCTTCCCACACCGGGCCGATCGCATGGTCGACGAGGCGACGGGTGGGTGCGCCCTGCTCGTCGTCGCCCGCGGTGAGATCCCAGACGCCCGAGCCGAAGTCGGCGCCGCCGAACACCGCGTACAGGATGACTGCGGTGAACAACAGGATCGCGATCAGGTCGGCCGGACTCACGCGACGGGCTCCTTCGCGACCTCGGACGGCCCGTACGGGCTGGTCAGATCGGTCTCGCCCTCGCGCCAGCGTCGCGACATCGAGCGCAGCAGCTTGTAGGCGCCGATGGTCATCGCCGCGTAGACGATCACCAACGCGGTGAGCGTGAACCAGATGTACCCCGCATCGGTGACGGCGTCTTCGGTGCGCAAGACGTTGTGCACGATCCACGGCTGGCGGCCGACCTCGGTGGTGACCCACCCGGTCTCCATGGCGATGATCGCGGCAGGTCCCGAAACGACGACCGAGCGCAGGAGCCAGACGTTCTCGAATGGATCCCGTCTTCGCCAGAGCATGAACAGATAGACGGTGGCGAGCAGAGCGAGGAACGTGCCGAGGGCGACCATGGTCTGGAAGGCGATGTGCACGATGCCGACCGGCGGCTGATCCTCCTCGGGCACCGAGTTGAGGCCGATGAGCGTCGCGTCGAAGTCGTTGGCCGACAGGAACGACAGCAGGCCGGGGATCGGCACCTCGATGGCGCCGACGAGCTCCTCGCCGTTCCAGAGGCCACCGAGTTCGAGAGGGGCGCCGTCGGTGGTTTCGGCCAGGCCCTCCATCGCAGCCAGCTTGATCGGCTGCTCGTCGGTGAGGCGCTGGCCGGCGAAGTGGCCGACGACCGGCTGGATGGGGGAGACCACGCAGGCGAACAGCAGCGGCACGGCGAGTCCGAGCCGGTGCAGACGGTCGCGGCGGCCCCGCAGCCAGCCGACGGCGTAGACACCGGCGACCGAGAAGCCGACCACCATCACCGCCGCCAGGTACATGTGCAGGAACTGGAGGTAGACGGCCGAGTTGAAGATGGCGGCGACCGGGTCGACGTTGACGACCTCGCCGTCGACCAGGTCGAAGCCGGTCGGCGCGTTCATCCAGCCGTTGACGGAGATGATCATGAACGAGCCGAAGACGCCGGCGGCCATGATCGGCACGAGCATGAGGATGTGGCGCTCGCCGGGGATCCGTCCCCAGCCGTAGATGTAGATCCCGAGGAAGATCGCCTCCATGAAGAAGGCGATGCCCTCGAGGGTGAAGGCGAGGCCGATCACGTCGCCGTACTGCTCCATCAGGCCGGGCCACAGCAGCCCCATCTCGAAGGACAGCACGGTGCCCGACACGGCCCCGATGGCGAACAGCACGCCGGCCACTTTCGACCAGCGCTTGGCGAGCTCGAGGGCGACCTCGTCGCCCCGGAGGCCCTTGCGGTGCAGCACGAAGATCATCGCCGGAAAGGCCATGCCGAAGCAGGCCAAGATGATGTGCCAGCCGAGGGAGAACGCCATCTGGTTGCGTGCCGGAAGGAGCGCTGACGCCAACATCGAGGTCACGGCACGGACTGTAGCTCAGACGGGTTGTCAAATGTACGGACATATGATTAAATGTCCGTACATTTTGATTCCGCACCCGAACACGCGAAAGGATCTGCTCATGTTGTTCGAGCAGCACTACCTCGATTGCCTCTCCCAGGCCTCCTACGTCATCGCCGACGAGGGCACGAAGCGCGCCGTGGTGGTGGACCCGCGCCGCGATGTCTCGCCCTACCTCGAGACCGCGTCCGAGCACGGCCTCGCCATCGAGATGGTGCTCGAGACCCACTTCCACGCCGACTTCCTCTCCGGCCACCTCGAGCTCGCGGCGGCGACTGGCGCGGAGATCGCCTACGGCGACGTGGCCGTCACCGAGTTCGACTCCCGCGGCCTCGCCGACGGTGAGCGCATCTCGCTCGGCGATGTCACCCTCGAGATCCGCCACACGCCGGGTCACACCCCGGAGTCGATCTCGATCGTCGTCTTCGAGCACGCCGACGACGACACCCCGTATGCCGTCCTCACCGGCGACACGATGTTCATCGGCGACGTCGGTCGTCCCGACCTGCTCTCGTCGGTCGGCATGACCGCCGACGAGCTCGCCAACCAGCTCTACGACTCGCTCCACGAGCAGCTGCTCACCCTGCCCGACGAGACCCGCGTGTTTCCCGGGCACGGCGCCGGCTCGGCGTGCGGCAAGAACCTCTCGACCGACACCTCGTCCACCATCGGCGAGCAGCGGGCCGGCAACTACGCCCTGCAGCCGATGAGCAAGGACGACTTCGTCCTCGCGGTCACCGAAGGGCAGACCACCGCGCCGGCGTACTTCGCCTACGACGCGATGCTCAACCGTGAGAACCGCGAGCTGCTCGACGAGCACGCCGAGCCCGGCGAGCTCACCGTCGAGGAGATCGGCCGTTGGCAGCGTCGCGGCGCGGTCATCGTCGACACCCGCGATCCGGTCGAGTTCGCCAACGGTCACCTGATCGGCTCGATCAACATCGGCATGGCCGGTCGCTACGCCGAGTTCGCCGGTGGCGTGATCCAGCCCGGCGCACCGATCGTGATCGTTGCCGACGAGGGTCAGCAGCGCGAAGCGAAGAACCGACTCGCTCGCATCGGCTTCGACAACGTCGTCGGTTGCCTCCGCAACGTCGAGCAGGCGTTCATCGACAACCCCGGCGAGGTCGCTCGTGGCAGCCGCCTCGACGTCGCCGGCCTTCGCGACGCGATGGCGAACACGCCCGACCTTCAGCTCGTCGATGTGCGCGGCCCCGGTGAAGCCGAAGGCGGCATGATCGAGGGGGCGATCCTCGCCCCGCTACCGCAGCTCAACAGCAAGCTCGCCTCGCTCGACGCATCGAAGCCCACCATCGTCTACTGCGCTGGTGGCTACCGCTCGTCGATCGGCGCCAGCCGCCTCGTCTCCGCTGGCTTCACCGACGTCTCCGACCTGCTCGGTGGCTACGGCGCCTGGACCGCGGCGCTCGAGGCCTCCCCGGCCTGATCGGCATGCCGTCCATCTCCCCTCGCCCTGCGGCCGACCGGTCGCAGGCTTCTCTTCCCCTGCACTCGAAAGGCACCTGACATGTTCGATGTCGTTCCCGATCGCCTGGCGTGGTACGTCGGTGGTCCGATCCTCGGTCTGTTGATCGTCGGTCTCTTCGTCCTCGCCAACCAACCTCTCGGCGCCAGTGGGGCCTACGTCCAGACCTCCGGCCTGCTCCGCCGTCGTGGCGAGGTCGTGGTCTGGCGGGTCTGGTACTTCGTGGGCCTGTTCGTCGGCGGCATCCTCGTCACCCAGGTGTTCCGCGAGGGCGCGGAGATCCGCTCCGGCTACGACTCGCTCCGCGACGTCTTCCCCCTGTGGGCGGTCGTCCCGATGGTCTTCGGTGGAGCGACGCTCCTCGGCTACGGCGCCGCCGTCGCAGGCGGCTGCACCTCCGGTCATGGCATGTGCGGCACCGCCCAGCGGTCGCCGGCCAGCATGGCGGTCACCGCCACCTTCATGACGACTGCCATCCTCACCACCCTCGCCCTGCGCGTCGTCACCGGAGGTGACCTGTGAAGCTCAACCTGATCGGCCTCTTCTTCGGCGCCATGTTCGGCGCCGTGCTCGCCGCCTCCAACCTCCACGAGTACGACACCATCCACGCGATGCTTCGGCTCGACGAGTTCGACGTGTTCTGGTTCATGGCCTCCGCCATCGCGGTGTCGGCGCCGCTGCTGTTCATCCTCGAGAAGCGCGGCATGCGGACCCCCTTCGGCGGTGAGTTCAGCCTCTCCCGCTCGACGCCCGAGAAGCACCACATCCAGGGCGGTGCGCTCTTCGGTGTCGGCTGGGCGATCGCCGGCACCTGCCCGGCGCCGGCCCTCGTGATGGTCTCGTCCGGAGCGCTGCTCGGCCTCGTCGCCATCCCCGGGATCTTCCTCGGCCTCCACCTGCGCGAACGCCAGCAGCAGTCGGGTCAGCACGTCGGCGACGGCGAGCATCGCACGACCGTCACCTCGGGGCGCTGACGCCGATGCGGTTCCTCCCCGCCGCCACCTGGCTCCGCTCATACGACCGCGCCGATCTCCGCCCCGACCTCGCCGCCGGCATCACGATCGCGGCGATGCTCGTCCCCCAGGGCATGGCGTACGCCCTGCTCGCTGGGCTGCCGCCTGAGGTCGGTCTCTACGCTGCGACGGTCCCGGTGTTGGTCTACGCCCTGCTCGGGACCTCCCGGCAGCTCGCCGTCGGCCCGGTTGCGATCGTCTCGTTGCTCACCGCATCGGCCCTCGCCCCGATCGTCGAGGAGGGCTCGGCCGGTTACCTCGCCGCGGCGGCGTTGCTCGCGCTGATGGTCGGTGTCATCCATCTCGTGCTCGGCTTCGGCCGACTCGGCTTCCTGGTCAACGTCTTGTCGCACTCGGTCCTCGTCGGCTTCACCGCCGCGGCTGCGATCATCATCGGCTTCTCCCAGGTGAAGCACGTGCTGGGTGTCGCGGTGCCCCGCCAGGAGCACTTCGTCGACACCGTCCGCGAGGTCGTCGAGCGTCTCGGCGAGATCCACGGACCGACGCTGGCGGTCGGTGCCGCCAGCCTCGCTGCGCTCCTCGCCGCCAAGCGGATCATGCCCCGCCTGCCGGCCGCGTTCTTGGTCGTCGCCGGCTCGACCCTCGCCGTCGAGTTCTTGGACCTCGAGGCCGAAGGCGTCGCGGTCGTCGGTGACATTCCCGACTCGTTGCCGGTGTTCGGGGTGCCCGACGCGTCCGGCTCGCTCATCGCCGACCTCGCCGTCGCCGCGATGGTCATCACCCTCGTCGGCTTCATGGAGTCGATCGCCGTGGCCAAGGTCTACGCCCGTCGCCACCGTTACGACCTCGACCCCGACCAAGAACTCATCGGCCTCGGTGCCGCAAACGTCGCCTCGGGTCTCTTCGGCGGCTACCCCGTCACCGGAGGCTTCTCGCGCACCGCGGTCAACGACACCGCCGGCGCCCGCACGCCGCTCGCTTCGGTCGTGACCGCCGTGCTGGTGCTCATCACGATCGCTGTGCTCACCCCGCTGCTGGTGTCGCTCCCCAAGTCGGCCCTCGGCGCGGTGATCATGGTCGCCGTCGCCGGCCTGATCGACGTCGGCGAGATGCGCCACATCGCGGCCGTGAAGCGCAGCGATCTGGTGGGCATGGGCGTGGCCTTCGTCGCCACGCTGGCCCTCGGCATCGAGATCGGTATCGCCCTGGCGGTCGTCGCCTCGATGCTCGTCGTGTTCGCCCGGATGTCTCGGCCCCACACCGCCGTGCTCGGTCGGATCGACGGCACGACCTCGTACCGCAACATCGACCGCTTCCCCGAGGCTGTCCTCGCCGGGGATGTCCATGTCGTGCGGGTCGACGCGTCGCTGTCGTTCGTGAACGCAGCCAACATCAAGGCGACCCTCGTTGCGGCGGCCGACTCGGCCCCGGCGGCGGTCGTGCTCGACGCCTCGGGCATCAACGACATAGACGCCACCGGCGCAGAGATCCTGCATGAGATCCTCACCGAGTTCGAGGACCGCGGCGTCCCCCTCCACGTCGCCGACCTGAAGGGTCCCGTCCGCGATGTCTTGCACCGCAGCGGCCTCTGGGCCGCGCTCGCCGACCGGTTGCATCCGACAACACACGATGCCGTCGAAGCCGCGCTCGGACGCACCGTCGACGGCGCGCCCCGAGATCGCGGGCTCGACGAACGCCCGCTGCTCACCCCCTGACCCAGGAGCTTCCCCCATGCATCGAGACCACCCCGTCGGCGACTACGCCTCGGTCGTGACCGGCGACGCCCAGTTCATCGACGTGCGCGAACCCGATGAGTTCGCCGACGGCAGCCTGCCGGGCGCGTTCAACATGCCGCTGAGCGTATTCGGCGATCGCCTCGACGAACTCGACCCGTCAAGGCGGGTCGTCGTCTTGTGTCGCAGCGGCGGGCGCAGCACGACCGCCAGCGAGGTGTTGACCGAGGCCGGCTTCACCGATGTGGTGAACCTCGCCGGCGGGATGCTGGCGGTCGCCGACTGACTACCAGATGGCGGTCCGGCTCTGCGGATCGAAGAAGTGCAGGTTGCCGGTGTTGACGGCGATCTCGATCGAGTCACCGATCATGACGCGGCTCCGAGGATCGAAGCGGCCGACGGCGGCGTGTTCGCCGAGGTCGTCGACGGCATCGGGGTCGCCGGCGTCGACGCGAGGAGCGTCGAGTTCGAAGTGCACGATGATCTCCGAGCCGAGCGCCTCGGTGAGGGTGCAGGTCGCGGTGATCGTCGCGCCGTTCTTCTCGGCCGGAGCGAGGCCGGCGTCCTCGAGATCTTCGGGGCGGATGCCGACGATCACCTCCTTGCCGTCGAAGCCCCTGAGGCCGGGACGCTTCTCGAAGACGTCGGCCGACAGTTCGATGGTGTGCGAGCCGAGCGTGAGCGTCGTGCCCGACAGGCTGCCCTCGTTGAGGTTCATCGACGGCGAGCCGATGAAGGCGGCGACGAAGACGTTGTCGGGGCGGTCGTAGAGGTTCTGGGGGGTGTCGACCTGCTGGAGGTAGCCGTCCTTGAGCACGCACACGCGGTCGCCCATGGTCATGGCCTCGACCTGGTCGTGGGTGACGTAGACGGTGGTGACGCCGAGGTCGCGCTGCAGGCGGGCGATCTCGGCTCGCATCTGCACACGCAGCTTGGCGTCGAGGTTCGACAGCGGCTCGTCCATGAGGAAGGCGGACGGCTGACGCACGATGGCGCGACCCATCGCGACGCGCTGGCGCTGACCGCCGGAGAGCTGGCCCGGCTTCTTCTCGAGCTGCTCGGTGAGCTCGAGGATGCGGGCGGCCTCTCCGACGCGGTTGTCGATCTCGACCTTCGGCGTCTTCGCCAGCTTGAGGGCGAAGCCGATGTTGTCCCGCACGGTCATGTGTGGGTAGAGCGCGTAGTTCTGGAAGACCATGGCGATGTCGCGGTCCTTCGGCTCGACGTCGTTCACGACGTTCTCGCCGATCGACATGGTGCCGCCCGAGATCTCCTCGAGCCCAGCGATCATGCGAAGCGCGGTCGACTTGCCGCAACCTGACGGCCCGACGAGCACGAGGAACTCGGTGTCCTCGATCGAGAGGTCGAGGTCGTGAATGGCATGGAAGCCATTCGGGTAGACCTTGTTGATCTTGTCCAGCGTGACGGTCGCCATCGGTTGTCCCCCTGAGAACCGGTTGTCCGAGTCGCAACTATTCCACGGGAACCCGGTCGCTGTCACGATGAAAGCGTTTTCATCGCAGATCCTGCGTCAACGTTGACGCTGGTGGGAGGTCAGCGGAAGGTCGCCGCAGCGGTCATCGCGAGTCCGCCGGTGGCGTTGGAGGCCCAGAGATCCATGCCGTCGTCGGTGCGGCGGCCGTGGATCGAGAAGGACGAGGTGTCGAGCAGCGGGGACACGCCGCGGAAGGAGAACGTGGCGAGATCGCCGCCGTCGCGGGTCGCGAGGTCGGCGAGGAGTGTCGCGGTCAGTGGCCCGTGGACGACGAGCCCGTCGTAGCCCTCGACGTCGCCTGCATAGCGACGGTCGTAGTGAATCCGGTGGCCGTTGAAGGTGAGTGCCGAGTAGCGGAAGAGCAACACCTCGCTCGGGGTGATCGACTCGGTGACGTCAGCATCGGTCGGGGCCGGCTTGGGCTGCGGGGTCGGGGCGTCGGCGTCGGGGTCGTCGCGGTAGACGAGATCCTGGTGCTCGGCGATGCAGAGCGCGCCCTCGACCTCGGTGCGGTGCGACACGGTGACGAAGCAGAGGGTGCCGCTCTTGCCTTCCTTGATGACCACATCGTCGACCGTCGAGGTCTTCACCGCATCGGCTCCAACGGGGATCGGCGCGTGGAACTCGATGCGGCTGCCGGCCCACATGCGGCGCGGAAGCGCGACCGGCGGGAGGAAGCCCCCGCGAGCCGGATGGCCGTCGGTGCCGAGCCCGGCGGTGGGTGCGACCTCGAGGAAGAAGGCGACGTGCCACATCGGCGGGAGTGGATCGCCCGGATGCAACGAGGGCTCACGGTCGAGTGTGAGTTCGAAGCGACGGACGACGCCGGGCTCGATCGGATGCACGATGACCTGCTCACGTCCGATCCAGTCGCGGAGGATCTCGATGTCGTTGGTGGGGGACGTCACGGGTCGAGTCTGACACCCTCCCCGTTCCCCGACCGAACGGTAGTGTGATCTCGGTCCCAGGAATCTCAGGAGAACCCCCACATGAACCAGGACATGCTCGACAAGGTCCGCTCCAGCACCGGCTTCCTCGCTGCGCTCGACCAGAGCGGCGGCTCGACCCCGAAGGCGCTGCTCGCCTACGGCGTCGAAGAGTCCGAGTACGACGGCGACGACGAGATGTTCGACATGGTGCACGCCATGCGCAGCCGCATCATCACCAGCCCCGCCTTCGACGGCGAGCGGGTGCTCGGCGCCATCCTCTTCGAGATGACCATGGATCGCGAGATCGAGGGTCAGGGCTCGGCCGAGTTCCTGTGGAACAACAAGGGCGTCGTCCCGTTCTTGAAGTGCGACAAAGGCCTGGCCGACGAAGTCGACGGCGCTCAGGTGATGAAGCCGATGCCTGATCTCGACGCGCTGCTCGAGCGCGGCGTGGAGAAGGGCATGTTCGGCACCAAGATGCGTTCCGTCATCAAGCACGCCAACTCGGCCGGTGTCGACGCAGTCGTCGACCAGCAGTTCGAGATCGGCCTGCAGATCCTCGGTCACGGGCTCATGCCGATCATCGAACCCGAGGTCGACATTCACAGCTCGACCAAGGTCGAGTGCGAGGAGATGCTCAAGGCCGCGATCCATCGCAACCTCGATGCGCTCGACGACGGCACCGAGGTGATGCTGAAGCTGTCGCTGCCGAGCATCGACGACTTCTACGCCGACCTCATCGCCCACCCCAACGTGTTGAAGGTCGTGGCGCTCTCCGGTGGCTACAGCCGCGACGAGTCGAACGAGATCCTGGCCCGCCAGCACGGCATGATCGCCAGCTTCTCCCGGGCGCTCGCCGAGGGCCTCAGCGCCAAGCAGACCGACGACGAGTTCAACGCCACCCTCGATGCGACCATCGCGTCGATCGCAGCGGCCAGCGCCACCTGATCCCGGATTCTGCGTGGCCGCCGACGACTTCGCCGAGGCCCGTGAGCGAGAGCTCATCGCCGAGGCCGAGTCGTGGGACGTCAGCACGACCCGACCGGCGACCCACGACGACATTCCCGTCGTCGACGTGTCCGCCTGGCGCGCCTCGGGCGATCCGGCCGAGCTCGACGCGCTCGGTGAGCAGGTCCGGGCGATCGGCGAGCAGGTCGGCTTCCATTTCCTGACCGGCCACGGCATCGATCCGTCGGTGACCGCCGACGCCTTCGCTGCGGCAGCGGCGTTCCTGACGCTGCCCGACGAGGCGAAGCTGCCGATCCGCATGGACACGCCCGACACGATCGTGCCCGGCGCCGGCCACCTGCCGGTCGGCGAACGCAAGTTACCGCGGCGGGCCAAGGGCAATCTCAACGAGGCGATCATCTTCAAGCGCGACGCTGGGCTCTCGCTCACCGACGCGGCCTGGCCCGACCCGGATCTCGTCCCCGACTTCCGTCGAGCGGTCGAGGCCTATGCCGTCGAGATCGAGCGGGTCGCGCTCGAGCTCGTGCCGGTCTACGCCCGTGCGCTCGGCCTCCCCGCCGACTTCTTCGACCCGGCGATGCAGGATCCGTTCTGGCGTCTGCGTATGACCCGCTACCACCCGGTCGGCGACGTGCCGGCCGACGAGTTCGGCATCGCACCCCACGTCGACACGACCTTCTTCACCCTGCTCGCCCAGGACACCGAAGGCCTGACGATCCGTTCGGAACGCACGCGCGAGTGGGTCGCGGCGCCGGTCGTGCCCGACGCGCTCGTGGTCAACACCGGCGAGCTGCTCAAGCAGTGGTCGAACGATCGGTTCGTATCGGTGAAGCACTTCGTGCCGCCGCATCGGGGACCGGGTGATCGGTACTCGATCCCGTTCTTCTTCAACGCCAACGCCGACTGGCCCATGGAGGTGCTGCCGACCTGCACCGACGAGGCAAACCCGCCTCGGTATCCAGCCGTCAGCTACCGCCAGTCCCAAGCCGCCGCCCAGGGCGAGTGACGTGCCGATCGAGCCCGCCAGTCGCCATGCGACCTCGTCGTTTCTGTGGCGCAACGTCATCTCTCACGTCGAGCACCTCGGCGATCGCGTCACGCTCGTCCTGCACGACTGGGGCTCGCGGCTGGGGTCCGACTGGGCGATGCGCCACGCCGACCGGGCCGCCGGCATTGCGACGGGGGCGAGGATCCCCACGCTGATGCGAGGATGATCTCGTGGCCGTGACCTTCGACGACATCGTGGCGATGACCGCCGACCTCCCGATGGTCGGTGTCGGCACCAGCTACGGCACGCCTGCGGTGCAGGTGAAGGGCACGTCGTTCTGCCGGATGTGGGACGACAACCGCTACGTGAAGGCCGGCATCGACGACACCGAGGTGCTCGTGATCATGGGCGAGCTCGAGGTGAAGCTCGAACTCATGGAGTCGCACGCGCCGGTCGTCTTCGAGACCGATCACTACTCGGGCTACGGCGCGTTCCTCGTGCGGCTCGCCGACGTCGACCCCGACGATCTCGCCGACTGGCTCGAGGACGCCTATCGAGTGCGTGCGCCGAAGACCGCGTTGAAGGAGCTCGACGCTCGCGACGCCTAGGCGGCGGGCTCGAGCTCGTCGTCGGGACGCCAGCCGGTGCGGCCGAGCACCGAGCGGACCTTGTTCCTCAGGCCCTTGCGGCGGACGGCGTCCTTCACGATGTCGACCGTTTCGTGGTAGCCGACCTTCACCGGGTTGAAGGTCTCGAGATTCTTCGTGAGGCCGTACTTCACCCGTCGCACCTCGGGCTCGAAGGTGCCGAAGAGCTTGTCCCAGAGGATGAAGATGCCCGCGTAGTTCTTGTCGAGATACTGCGGGTTGGCGCCGTGGTGCACCCGATGATGCGACGGCGTGTTGAACACGGCCTCGATCGGGTTTGGGAGCTTGTCGATCGCCTCGGTGTGGATCCAGTACTGGTACAGCAGGTTGAGCTGGCCGGCTTTGGCGATGTGGTGGGCGGGCATGCCGAGCAGCGGCATCGGGGCGTAGATCCCGAAGGTGAGGTAGCCCTGCCACGGCTGCCGAAGCGCGGTCGACAGGTTGTAGTGCTGGCTCGAGTGGTGGGTGACGTGGTTGGCCCACAGCAGCCGGCGCTCGTGCTGGAGCCGGTGCGACCAGTAGTAGACGAGATCCCATGCGACGAAGGTGGCGGCGAACGACACCTTCGGACTGCGGAAAGTGAAGAGCCGCTTGTCGTAGAGCTTGTTGGTGAGCTTGCCGTACGCGCCGGCGAGGGCGAGGTTGACCGCCACGTTGCCGGCGAGCATCAGCAGGCTGGTGCGGGTGTCGTCCTTCTCGTAGCCGACGGGCACGAGCGGATCCGCCGGTAGAGACGGATCGGAGAGCTCGTCGAGGGTGGCATCGTCGAGATCGCCGAACTCGCGCAACTGCCGCTTCCTCAGCACCTGGGCCTCCCACAGCATCGTCGCGATGAAGATGGGGCCCGAGGCGAGATCGACCTTGTCGAGAACAAGCGCCTTCTTCGTCTCCATGGGACCAGTGTGCCGCGGCGCCCGACCTCATGACCATCGGGGCGTAGGGTGCGGTCGTGACGCAGCCGACGGTGACGGTGGTCGGGGCCGGCCCGGCCGGTCTCATGGCGGCCGAAGCGGCGGCCGGCGCCGGTGCTGCGGTGACGATCGTCGATCAGCGTCGGTCGTTCGGCCGGACCGTCCTGCTCGCCGGCCGCAGCGGACTCAACCTCACCCACGCCGAACCGCTGGATGCGTTCCTCGACCGCTACGGCGAGGGGCGATCCGCAGTGGAGTCGGCGATCCGGGCCTTCCCGCCCGCCGCCGTGCGGGCATGGGCCGACGAACTCGGCGCCAACACCTTCGTCGGCTCGTCCGGCCGGGTGTTCCCCGCGGCGATGCGTGCCACCGGTCTGTTGCGGGCGTGGACGAGCCGCCTCGCCGATCTCGGCGTCGAGATGCGGACGGGGGAGCGGTGGTCCGGCTTCGCCGACGACAGCGCGACGGTACTCGCACTCGGCGGTGCCAGCTGGCCGTCGGTCGGCGGCGACGGCTCGTGGATCGCTGCGTTCGAGGCGGCCGGTATCCCGGTCGTTCCGTTCGCCGCATCGAACGCCGGCGTCCTCGTCGCGTGGTCGGCGCCGCTGCTCGAACGCTTCGAAGGGGCCCCGATCAAGAACGCGGCGCTCACCGCCGACGGCCGAACGGTGCGGGGCGAACCGACGATCACCGCGACCGGCCTGGAGGGCGGGCCGATCTACGCCCTCGGCCCGCAGCTCCGCGCCGGTCACGACCTGGTGATCGACCTGCAGCCCGACCTCGACGTCGATGCGCTGGCCGCTCGGCTCGCCGATCGGCGCCGGCCCAAGGACTCCGTGTCGAGCTGGCTGCGCAAGGCCGGCTTCGCGCCGGTCGACATTGCGGTCCTGCGCGACGCCACTGGCAATCGACTGCCGACCGAATCGGCCGAGGTCGCCGCGCTCGCCAAGGCTGTGCCGATTCCGATCACCGGCCTCGCGTCGATCGACCGGGCGATCTCGACCGCAGGAGGCGTGACGGTCGATGCGCTCGACGAAACGGGCATGATCGTCGACCGGCCCGGGACGTGGGTCGCGGGAGAGATGGTGGCGTGGGACGCCCCGACCGGCGGCTACCTCATCCAGGCCTGTATCAGCACCGGCCGCCAGGCGGGAGCGGCGGCCGCTCGATGGGCAGCGGAGCGCGTCTGACTACGCTCCGGCCATGACCTTCAC
>JBCBYI010000086.1:0-16159 GCA_039815945.1 Actinomycetota bacterium
CCTCCGCGACACCGACCACATCGAGTCGGCCGAAGCCGCGTTCGTCGAGGTCACCGGCGAACGTCCGACGCTGTATCGCCCGCCGTGGGGGTGGCTGACGCCGTGGGAGGCACGCCGCCTGCACGCCCGCGGCTACACGATCGTCGGCTGGGACGTCTACACGCTCGACTGGCAAATCCCCGAGCCTGACCATCGCGAGGTCGCCGATGCGATCCTCGCCGACACCCAGCCCGGATCGATCATCTGTCTCCACGACGCCTATCCGCTCGAGGAGCGCTGGGAGAAGGACGTCACCCGGCTCGCCGTGCTCGACGCGGTGCCGAAGCTGCAAGCTGACGGATACGACTTCGTGACCGTCGACGATCTGCTGGACGTTCCCGCCAGCCGACCGGCGGCCGCGTGACATGACCGGCGGGTCGGTCGAGGCGCCGCGCGTCTCGGTCATCATCACCACCCGGAACCGGGCGTCGATGCTGCGCGAGACCCTCGACTCGGTCTTCGCGCTCGATCGGTCGAGCTTCGACCTCGAGGTCGTGGTGGTCGACGACGGCTCGACCGACGACACGCCTGCCGTGCTGGCGGACTTCGACGTCGAGATCGTGACCACGAGCGGTGGCATCGGCGTCGGCAACGCGCGGGCCGAAGGCATGAAGGCGGCGACGGGCGACTTCTTCCAGATGCTCGACGATGACGACGTGCTGCTTCCCGGCGCGATCGCCGCCCAACTCGCCGAGTTCGATCGGCACCCCGAGCACGGAGCGGTCCACGCCCGCCTCCGACTCACCTACCCCGATCTCACCCCCTACGAAGGGGTCGACCCGGTGCCCGCGCCGGGTCTGCGATCGGGCTGGATCCTCGAGGATCTCCTCGCCTATTGGCCTCAGGTCGGCACCGTGCTCACCCGGGCCGAGGTCGCCCGCGAGGTGGGCTACGTGAAGGGATGGACGGGCGACTCCGAGTGGGACTTCTTCCTGCAGAGCGCGGCGCGCCACACCGTCGGCCGCATCGACGATGTCGTCATGTTGTTCCGCCAGCGCACCGATCACGCCGAGGAGGAGATGAGCTGGGCCCGCGGCCGGTCCACCAACGGCATCTGGCGCGCGGCGATCGCTCACCTGCCGCCGCGACGTCGGATCGC
This sequence comes from Actinomycetota bacterium, assembly GCA_039815945.1. Classification (GTDB taxonomy): domain Bacteria; phylum Actinomycetota; class Acidimicrobiia; order Acidimicrobiales; family Aldehydirespiratoraceae; genus UBA11606. The sequence goes on from JBCBYI010000086.1 coordinate 1,139, forward strand.
CACGCTGCCGATCCTGTTGCGGGTGCGCGGTTGGCATGCGAGCCAGTTCGTGATCTTCACCCGGCTCAACTGGTCCAACGGCGAGCGGCGGCGGGCGCTGCGCTCGTTCTGGTACGCGCTGCGCTGGTCGCCGCCCCACGCCGTGATCAACCTGTTCGGTTCCCGCGGCTAGCCGACCAGGTCGCGACGGGTCAGCAGTCGGGCGGCGAACTCCACCGCAGCCAGGACCGTGAGCACGGCGATCACGATCGCCCCCCACGGCGCTCCGTCGACCGCCGGCTGACTCCCGACGAGATGGTGGAACGGCGAGAGCTCGCGAAGGAACTCGCCCCAGCTGGCGGTCGCACCGACGATCTCGGCGCCGTAGGCGAAGAGCAGGAATCCGACGCCGGCCGTCACCGCGGTCGCCCGACGACCGTCGTAGGCACCGGCGATCAGCGCCACCGCGCCGAAGACGAGGCCGAAGAGCCAGGTACTGACCGACACGGCGGCGAGCGCGGCGAACGAGAGATCGAGTTCGACGAGCGGTCCACCGACCGCGACGACGACAGCCGACGCCATGACCGGGCCGGCGGTCACCACGGCAACGGTCAGGGCGATCTCGCCGACCAGCCGGTCGCGGGCGAGGGGCCCCGCGAGGACGAGTGCCAGCCACCCGCGTTCGTCCTCACCGGCGAGCGCTGCCGCAGCCGTCGTCACGGCGATGACAGCGACCATCACGGGGAGGACCAGCGAGTACAGCTCGGCGCTCATGAACCCCGGTCCGCTCGACAGCGTGGCGTCGCCGACCAGCGCGAGCACCGGTTCGGGATACTCCGCCAGCAGTTCGTCGAAGGTCGGGTCGTCGCGGATCACGGGGAAGACGGCGAGGATCAGCGCGGTGAACAGGCCGGACCCGATCCCCCATCCGAGCATCGTGCGACGCCGGAGGGCGATCCCTCGTTCGAGGATCGGCGCGCTCATGTCGTGCTCCGGTTGAGGTGGGCGAACGAGCCCTCGAGGGTCGGCCGAGAGGCGGTGACCTCGATCACCTCATGCCGGGCGAGCGCCTTGACCACCGGGTCGGCGGGGCCGGAGAACGTGATCGTGAGCCGCCGGTCGTCCCAGTGGACCTCGTCGACCCCGGCGAGGGTGGTGAACACACCGGGATCGACCGGTGCCGCGAAGTCGACCTCGATCGTGCGGGTGGCGTCGGCGAGCAGCGCATCGACGGCGCCGTCGAACGCCACGCCACCGTCGCGTAGGACGATCACCCGATCGCAGGCGTGCTCGACGTCGTTGAGGACGTGCGAGGAGAACAGCACGGTCGCGCCCCGATCGGCCTCGAATCGCAGCAGCGCCCACAGCTCCTGTCGCACCAACGGATCGAGACCGGTCGCCGGCTCGTCGAGCACGATCAGCGACGGCACGTGCATCAACGCCATGGCGATGCCGACCTTTTGTCGGTTGCCTCGGGAGAGTTCACCGATCGTCTTGTGTCGATCGAGGCCGAGCCGGTGTTCGATCGACTCGCGTCGCGGCGCTGGGCCCCGGAGACGCTCCCACCAATCGAGTTGGCGGGCCACCGACCATCGATCGTCGAGCGGCGGATCGTCGGGGAGAAAGCCGACCCCGACCCGCGCCGCCGGACGGCTCAACTCGTTTCCCTCGATCCAGGCCCGACCGCTCGACGGGCGAATGTGGCCGAGCAGCATCCGCATCGTCGTCGTCTTCCCACTGCCGTTGGCCCCGATGAGGCCGACCACCTCACCCGGTTCCGCGCTCGCAGAGACGTCGTCGACCGCCACGTGCTCACCGAACCGTTTGGTCAGGTGCTCGAGTTCGAAGGTCGCCATGGCTCCACGATGACCGTGGCGGATTCGTGCGACACGGGACCTAGGTCCCGCTCAGCGTTCGAGCACCCGAAGGAAGGCCGCGGGGATGTCGGTGGGTTCGTCGACCGTCGCGAGCTGGGCGCCGACCGCCCTCGCGAAGTCGGCCGCATCCTCGGCGTCGTCGCTCGGTGCGATCACGCAGAGTTCGTCGAGACCCCGAGCGACGGGGATCGCGTCGGCGCCGGTCGTCGCCCGGCAGTCCGACATCAGGATCGTCACCCGCCGCTTGGCCCGGCTGCGATCGAGTTGCCGCGCTGCCGCGGTCAACGCGCCAGCGAGATCGGTGGTGCCCTGCCCGCGGAGCCGCAGGAGATCGTCGACCACCGCGAGCGACGAGCGCGAATCGTCCTGACTCTTCACCGCGATGACGCGATCGGCGAAGGCAAGGACCGACCAGTCAACCGGGGCGCGGTGGGCACAGGCCGCCGCCGCGACCGCCGCGGTGGCGAGTCGTTTCCCGCTCATCGACCCACTGCGATCGATCACGAGCGCCAGTGCGGTGGCGGGCTGGGTCCAGTGCCGGACCCGGAGATCCCCCGCGTCGACCAACTCTCCCGTCGCCCGTGCGTGCACGAGCCCGTCGAGGCTGGCGTCGAGGTCGAGATCGCCGTCGACCCGGTCGGCCGGCGACGACGTCATCGTGCCGACGCCCCGAGCCTGCACCGGACCGGCCTTGGCGACATCGAGAACGAGTCGGCCGGCCAGGTGCGCAGCGAGCGCGGCGAGCTTGTGGTCGGTGGCGCCGCGCATCTGGGCGAGCAGCGACATCGCATGGTCGGGATCCTCGTCGACGAGATCGGCGAGGGCGTCGTCGTCGATCTCACCGACCTCGGGGCTGATCTCTTCGAACTTGGGGTCGCGGGCGAGCTGGGGCCGCGGTGTGGTGCGGCGGTTGTCGTCGTCGATGGCCTGGCGGGCGTCGTCGCCCTCGAGCGTCAGCGGGGCGCCGGAGTCGCCCCGTCCGGGGCCGTCGCTTTTCCCGACGACGAATCGTCGTCCTCGCGGGGCCGCTCCTGGGCAAGCACCGCCTCCCACAGGTCGGTGATGACCGACTCCGGGGTGGCGCTGCCGCCCTCGTGCAGCCGGATGCGGCCCGACAGCGCCGTGAGGGCCGCGTCGAGCCCGACCGTTTGATCGGTGACGTCGACGCCTCGCATCGCGCCCAGCGTGTGGCCGACCTCGACGAGGTCGATCGCGCCGCGCACCGACGACCCGACGCGGACATCGGGATGGTTGCGGGTGCCGCGGGTGACGGCGACGGCCCGGCGCCGCAGCACCCGGTCGTCGGCGGAGGTGTTGCGCACGACGATGTCGGACTCGTCGTCGAGTGACTGATAGCCCATCGCGATCCGGCACATGCGGTCATAGACGGCACCCGAGACGCGGGCGGTGCCGATGTTGTCGAACGGGTTCATCGCGGCGACGAGCCGGAACCCGTCGGCCGCCGAGATCGTGCCGATCCGAGGCAAGGTCAGCTCACCCTCGGACATGACGGTGATGAGGAGATTGACCGTCTCCTCCGGCACCCGGTTGAGCTCCTCGACGTACAGCAGCGACCCGTTGCGCAGCGCCTCCACGAGCGGGCCGTCGACGAACACGTCGGGCGTGTAGCCGTCCTCGAGCACACGCGACGGATCGAACTGGCCGGCGAGTCGAGCCGGAGTCAGCTCGGCGTTGCCCTCGACGAAGACGAAGCCGGTGCCGGCCGCGGTGGCGACCTCGCGCAAGATGGTGGACTTGCCCGTGCCGGGCGGGCCCTCCAGCAGAACGTGGCGGTCGGCTGCGAGTGCGGCGACGAGCACCTCGAGCTCACGCCGTCGGCCGACGACGCGGTCGCAGAGGGCGTCGACGACGCCGGGGTCGGTGAGGCTGGTCAACGACGGATCCGTCAGTCGAACGTGATGACGCCGCGGATGTTCTTGTTCGCCATCATGTCGGCGTAGCCCTCGTTGACCTGATCGAGGGTGTACGTCGTGGTGATCATCTCGTCGAGCTTGAGCTGACCGGCCTGATACATCGACAGCAGGTGCGGGATCTCCTTGCGCGGCGCGGTGGAGCCGAACAGGCAGCCCTTCAGCTCCTGGTTCATCATCGAGAACATGAAGAGGTTGAGCTGAACATCCATCTGCGCGGCCGGGGCCACCGCAGTGGCGACGACCGTGCCGCCCTTGCGAGTGAGGAACTGGGCCGGCGCGATGAGATCGCCGGTGAGCACCGACGGGGTGAGGATGACCGAGTCGGCCTGCACGCCCTCGGTGAGACCTCCGACGAGCTCCATCGCCTCCTCCATCGACGGGGCGGCGTGGGTGGCGCCGAACTCCATGGCGCTCTCCCGCTTGAATTCGCTCGGGTCGATGGCGACGATGTTCTTCGCACCGGCGACCTTGGCGCCCTGGATCGCGGCGGTACCGAGACCACCACAGCCGACCACCACAACGGTGTCACCGGCGGTGACCTCGGCCCGGTTGACGGCCGAGCCGTAGCCGGTGGTGACGCCACAGCTGACGAGGGCGGCCGGGCCGGCGGGAACGTCCTTTTGGACCTTGATGGCGGAGTCGACGCTCAGGACCATGTGTTCGGCGAAGGTGCCGAGCTTGAGCAGCGGGGTGAGCGAGGTGCCGTCGGTGGTGTGGTGCCGATAGGTGCCGTCGATCATGCCCGGCTCCATGAGATGGGCGCCGAGATCACACAGGTTCTGCTGGCCGCGGGCGCACCAGGTGCACTTGCCACACGACGGGATGAACGAGCACGAGATGTGGTCGCCGATCTCGAACTCGGTGACCCCCGGGCCCAGACCGATGACGACACCGGCGCCTTCGTGACCACCGATGATCGGCAGCGGCACCGGCATGGTGCCGTCGTGAGCGTGCTCGTCGGAGTGACACATGCCCGCCGCAGTGGTCTTGACCAGGATCTCGCCGGCCTTGGGCTCGTCGAGTTCGATCTCCTCGACGCTCCACTCGGCGCCGACTTCGCGCAGGACGGCAGCACGGGTCTTCATGAGGTCTCCTCAGGGCTGGGGTGAACGCCGCGAAGGTATCAGCGCGTCCCGTACGCGGTCACCTTGAGATCGGTTCTCAGCGGGGGACGAGCGAGCGCAGATGGCGCAGGAACCGGGCGTCCTTCACCGCGTGAACCGGCGAGGTTCGCATTGCAGCGAGGAGCAGCCGACGCACGTCGCCCGTACGGCCGTCGGCCGCGCAGCGGTCGGCCTCGAGGAGCGCTTCGTGGACGCTCCAACCTCGAACCCGGACGGATCGACGCAGCCGCCACATCGGCGACATGCCGAGTTCCTTCGCCCGCGCCGCCGTGATCGCGAGCACGGCGCGATCCTGGGCCCGGATCCGTTGCCAGGCCTCGTAGCCGCCGGCGGCCCGCAGGTGCTGTCGCCATCGGACGGTGCCCTGCTCGATCGGGCGGAACTCGGCGACCGCGCCGATGCGTTGTACCAACTCGAGATCCTCGGCGGTGCGAAGCGACTCGTCGAAGAGCCCGGCGTCGTCGAACACCTCACGCCGGATCGCGAACGTGGTGAACGACTGGACCTTGCCTTCGAGCAGCGACCGTTGGATCCACCCGGCCGGCAGCGGCGGCTCCGGCTGCGGATCGCCCGTCGGTTCGAGATCGGCGTCGGCGAGCCATCCCTGGCTGTAGGTGATGCCCACCGGCGGTTCCTCGGCATGGGCGCGCACGTGGAGGCTGACGTGCTCGGGGGTCCAGGCGTCGTCGTCGTCCAGGAACAACAACAGCTCGCCCGACGCGGCCTCGATCCCGGTGTTGCGGCCCGCTGACACGCCCCGACCCCGGTTGGGGAGAGCGATCACGTCGCGTTCGCCGAGCATCGCCATCGTGTCGTCGGAGGATCCGTCGTCGACGACGATGACCTCGTGGGTGATCCCGTGGCGTTGCGCGGCGACGGCCAGCGAGGCCTCGATGCTGTCGAGCGCGACCTTCAGGAAGTCGCAGCGATCCTTGGTGGGGACGATGACGGTGATCCGCATCGGCGCCGATCAGCCGGCGGCCTTCCAGGCCGCTTCCTCAGCTGTGCCCGGTTCGGGCAACAGGGCGCCACCCTCCATCGTGAACGAGGCCTCGATGTCGCGAGACGTCGCCGAGATGGTCGCTGCGTCGACGCCGGCGCGCTGCGCCAGCAGAGCAGACAGCTGCTCGCTCATCTCGACCTTCTGGTCCTCGGTGCGCCCCGCCCGGATGGTGCTCGAGATCAGACCGTTCTGGCCGTCGGGCAACGAACCCGAGTCCTCGGTGACCATGACGTGCGCGAACGACGGTGGTGCACCGGTGACGCCACAGTGCACGTCGACGACGTCGTTGGAGAAGGCCTGGCGGGCGGCCAAATCGAGGAGGCCGGGGCGGACGTGGGCGTGGTAGAAGGGCATCGCTGGTTCGCTCTCTCTTCGGATCAGACGGTCTCGGAGACCGAGACGACGATCTCGTGATCGGTGCAGCCCGTCACCTCCGACCAGAGGTCGCAGATGCCGCGCATGTAGGCCTCGCGCCGGGGAAGCGTGGTGGTGTGGGCGATCGCACACGCGATGACCGACGAGGTGCTCTGGCGCCCTTCGGTGAACATGTAGCCGGTGGGCACCGCCACGAAGGCCACCGTCGACGCCTCACCGTCGAAGTGGGCGGCGTGATGGGCTCGGAGACGCCGCTCGAGCACCTCGGTCGACGCCGCGGCTTGGCTGCCCTCTTGGATGACACAGCTGAATCGACTCACGGGTCACGACGGTAGTCAGCGGCCGGGGAGGCCGTCGAGATCCGGGTCGGGGAGCGAGCCGAACGCGGACCGAAGCGCGTCGCCCCACCCGTCGGACACCGCCAGCCAGTCGGCGTTGGTCGCGTCGATGCGCCGCGGCTCCATGGCTTCGAGCGTGTCGTCGGAGTACCAGACGACGTCGAGCGGCGCGCCGACCGACAGGTTGGCCTTGATCGTCGAGTCGAACGAGACGAGGAGCAGTTTGACCGCCTCGGCGAAGGTCATCCGGGGGTCGTACGCCCGCACCAGGATCGGCTTGCCGTACTTGGTTTCGCCGATCTGCAGGAACGGCGTGTCGGCGCTCGCCTCGATGAAGTTGCCCTCGGGGTAGACGAGAAAGAGGCGCGGTGGCATGCCGGCGATCTGCCCGCCCACGATCAGGGTGGCGTCGAAGGTCGACTCGGCGGTCTGCCCCTCGCCCTTGTGGCGGGCGATCGTCGCTTCGAGCGTCTCCCCCACCAACTCGGCCGTACGGAACATCGTCGGTGCCTCGAGGATCGACGGGTCGCGGTCGGCGGGCGCCTTGGTGCGCTCGTCGAGGACCGACATGACGGCCTGGGTCGTGGCCAGGTTGCCGGCCGAGAGCACGGTGATCACCCGCTCCCCCGGCACCGACCACTGATGCATCTTCGTGAACGTCGAGATGTTGTCGACGCCGGCGTTGGTTCGGGTGTCGGACATGAACAGCAACCCGTGATCGAGCTTCATCCCGACGCAGTAGGTCATTGCTGGGCGCTCCCTTGCTCGGTCACCGACACGTCGACCTCGAGTGTCTCGCCTCCGGTGCCGCGCCGCACGCCCGAGATCGGGGCCGCGTCGCGGTAGTCGAGCCCGACGGCGAGACGAACGTAGCGCTCGTCGGGCGAGATCTGGTTCGCGATGTCGAAGCCGACCCAGCCGAGCCCCTCGACCGACACCTCGGCCCAGGCGTGGCTCGCATCCTCTTGGCCCCCGGCGACGAAGAGGTAGCCCGACACGTAGCGGGCGGCGTACCCGAGCATCCGGGCGGCGGTGACGAAGACGTGGGCGTGGTCCTGACAGACGCCGCTCGCCGATTCGACGACCGCTTCGGCGGTCGAGTCGACCTCGGTCGTGCCCGGGATGTAGTCGACCGCCTCGCGCACCAGCGCCGACAAGCCGTGGAGGACGTCGAGATCCGCAGCGTCACGATCCGCGGCGCGGGCGAGTCGCCGGACGTTGGGGCCGGGGGCGGTGAGTTCGGTGTCGCGCCGGTAGAGCCAGCCGGGGGTGTGCCCGTGTTCGGGCCCGACGACGCCGGCGGTGTCTGCGGTGACGACGTCGCCGGTGGCGACCACGATCGTCTCGGTGGCGCCCGGCTCGGCCCGGACGAGTTCGACGATGTTGCGGTGATGGTCGGTGAACCGCACCTGCCGAGTCCCGGCCGCGGTCTGGGTGTCCCACCACTCGACGTCCTGGGTCGGGCCCGACCGGGGGATGAGCCGCAGCTCGTGGAGGCCGTAGATGACGGGCTCGTCATAGCGGTACGTCGTCGTGTGGGTGATCGAGAGCCGCATCAGTGATCGAACCGGTAGTCGTGCTCGATCGACGTGCCGAGCTCGTTGCCGGCCCGGATGCACTCGGCGAGGAACTCGTGCAGGCCGTTCTCGATGATCTCGTCGATCGACCGGCCCGCGAGGCGGAGCCGCAGGTCGTGGGAGAGCTCGTGGCTGCGGTGCTGCTGGCCGTAGTCGGCAGCGAGACGGGCGAGGTTGCGGTCGATGCGTTCGTAACAGAACGCGAGCGAGCGGGGCATCTGGCGATCGAGGATCAAGAAGTCGGCGATGCCGGGTGCGGTGACGTTGCCGCCGTTGCGCCAGCGGAAGGCCCGCTGGGCCGAGACGCTGCGCAGGATCGTCTCCCACTGGGCGTTGTCGAGTTGACCGCCGACGTCGAGCGGCGACGGCAGGAGGACGTAGTACTTCACGTCGAGGATCCGGGCCGTGTTCTCGGCCCGTTCGATGAAGGTGCCGAGGCGGGAGAAGTTGTAGATGTCGTTGCGCAACATCGTGCCGTGGAGGGCGCCTCGCACGTAGGCGCTCTCCTGGCGGATCAGGCTCAGCACGCGCGGGAGATCGCGAGTGGTCACCGGACGCCGGAGGGCGTCGGCCACCGCGAGCCAGGTGGCGTTGGTCGCCTCCCACACCTCGCGTGTGAGCGCAGTGCGGACTTCGCGGGCGTTGTTGCGGGCCAACTCGACGACCGAGCGGACGCTCGACGGGTTGTCCTGATCACGCAAGAGGAAGTCGATGACGGCGGCCGGTTCGACCTCGTCGTGGCGTTCGACGTAGGTCGCTCGCTGGCCGGCGGTCGACAGGACCGAACCCCACTCGTCGTAGAGATCCGACGAACTGGTCAAGGCGATCCGCATGCCCGCCTCGATGAGGCGGGCGGTGTTCTCGCTTCGCTCGAGGTAGCGGAACATCCAGTAGAGCCCGCCGGCGGTGCGACCCAACATCAGTCGTCCACCACCCAGGTGTCCTTGGTGCCGCCGCCCTGGCTCGAATTCACCACGAGGGAGTGCTTCTTCATGGCCACGCGGGTGAGGCCGCCCGGGCTCACACGGATCCGGCCCGGCGCCGCGAGGGCGAAGGGCCGCAGATCGACGTGGCGCGGTGCCAGGCCGGCACGGGTCAACACGGGCACGGTCGACAAGGCGATGGTCGGCTGGGCGATGTAGTTGGACGGACGCGTCTGGAGCTTCTTCGCGAACGCCCGCAGTTCCCGCTTCGACGCCGCCGGCCCGACGAGCATGCCGTAGCCCCCCGAGCCGTGGACTTCCTTGACGACGAGTTCGTCGAGATGGTCGAGCACGTAGGCCAGGGAGTCGGCTTCGCCGCAGCGCCAGGTCGGCACGTTGTCGAGGATCGGTTTCTCGCCGGTGTAGAACTCGATGATCTCGGGCACGTAGCTGTAGATCGCCTTGTCGTCGGCGATGCCGCCGCCGGGCGCGTTGGCGATCGTGATCCCGCCGGCCCGATAGACGTCCATGATCCCCGGCACGCCGAGCACCGAGTCGGGGTTGAACGCCAGCGGGTCGAGGTACTCGTCGTCGACGCGCCGGTAGAGGACGTCGATCGGCAGCGGCCCCCGCGTCGTGCGCATGGCGACACGGCCGCCGACGATCTCGAGATCGCGGGCCTCGACGAGTTCGGCACCCATCTGGTCGGCGAGGAAGGCGTGCTCGAAGTAGGCCGAGTTGTGGATGCCGGGGGTGAGCACGGCGACGACGACCGGACCGTCGCCGGCGGCCGGCGGCGACGACGCCTCGAGCGACGCCCGCAGGTTCTGGGGGTAGTCGCCGACCGGGCGGATGCGTCGACCGGCGAACAACTCCGGGAACATCTGCATCATCGTCTCCCGGTTCTCGAGCATGTACGACACGCCCGACGGGGTCCGACAGTTGTCCTCCAGCACCATGAACCGGTCTTCGGCGGACCGGATGATGTCGACGCCGACGATGTGGGTGTAGACCCCGCCGGGCGGCGCATGGCCGAGCATCGCCGGGAGGAAGGCGGCGTTCTCGGCGACGAGCGCGAGCGGTACCCGCCCGGCCCGGAGGATCTCGCGCCGGTGGTAGATGTCGTGCAGGAAGGCGTTGAGGGCCCGCACCCGTTGCTGCACACCGCGCTCGATCATCGCCCACTCCGACGCGCCGAGGATGCGGGGCACGATGTCGAACGGGATCAGTCGTTCCTCCGCGTCGTCGTCGCCGTAGACGTTGAAGGTGATGCCGGTACGGCGAAACACCCGCTCGGCCTCGGCGGTCTTGGCGAGGAGTCGCCGCGGCTCCTCGGCGGAGAACCAGGCGTCGTAGGCGCGGTACGGCGCCCGGACGGCGTCGCCCGAGCCGAACATCTCGTCGAAGAACCCCTCCCTCGGTTCCATGCGCCGAACCTAACGGGGATCTGACACCGGGTCCTTCGACGAAACAGACCGGTAACGCGACGTTCGCGCGTCGACTCAGTCGCCGCTTATCCAGTCGACCATGGTCGCGGCGAGCTCGGGGCCCCAGTCGTCCTGGAGGAAGTGGCCGCCAGGGCGGAACTCCTGATGAGGTTGGTCGGCGGCGCCCGGCACCCGGTCGATGAACTCGTGGTGGAGATCTCCGAGCACCGGATCGTCGGGGCACCAGAGCGTGAGGAACGGCCGTTCGAACGTCTCGAGCCCGGCCCACGCCGCGAGGTTCTCGGCGACGCCGGCGTGTTCGGGGGTGATCGGCACGAGGGTCGGGAAGACGACGGCGCCGACCTTGTGGTCCTGGGTCGGGAAGGGCGCGTCGTAGGCGGCGATCTCGTGGTCGGTCAGTTCGCGTGCGTTGATCGCCCGACCGAAGAGGGCGCCGATGTCGTCGAGTTGAGAGTCCTGGCTGTACGCGAGCCAGAAGTCGAAGCCGGCGCCGAGCGACTCGCCGACGGGGAGGCCCGTGTTGCCGATCACGACCCGGGCGAAGCGCTCCGGCTGGAGGCCGACGAGGCGGAGTCCGATGAGCCCGCCCCAGTCCTGGGCGAAGAGCGTGCACGGCTCGTGGACGTTGGCGTCGAGGAAGAACTCGATGTTCGCGACATGCTGGGCGTAGGTGTAGTAGCTCGGATCGGTGGGCTTGTCGGACCGTCCGAAGCCGATGAGGTCGGGCGCGATCACGCGGTACCCGGCGTCGAGCAGGGTCGGGATCATCCGGCGATACAGGTAGCTCCACGACGGCTCGCCGTGGAGCAGCACGACCGGGTGCGCGTCCTCAGGGCCCTCGTCGATGTAGGCCATGCGGAGACCGTCGACCGTGCCGTACTTCGGCTCGTAGGGGAAGCCGTCGAGTCCGTCGAAGCGGTCGTCGGGCGTGCGGACGTAGGCGAGGCCGGCCGGGGTGGTCTGGTGCGTCATGACGACACCGTAGGCCCGGCCTTTCGACGCAGACCAGCGACCCTAACTACCGTGCGGCCATGAGCGATGAGATGAACGTCGTCAAGACCTCGCGGACCCCCGAGCAGCTGCGGGACCGGCTCCAGACCTGGCTGGTGGCGACCACCGACGACGCCGACGCGACCGTCGGCCCCGTGTCGTCGCCGGAGTCGAACGGCATGTCGAGCGAGTCGCTGTTCTTCGACGCGACGTGGAGCGGCGGCAGCGGATCGTTCGTCGCACGCGTTGCGCCGGCGGCCAGCGACGTCCCGGTCTTCTCGACCTACGACCTCGAGAAGCAGTACGACCTCATCGCGCTCGTCGCCGAACACAGCGACGTGCCCGTGCCCGAACTCGCCTGGATGGAACGGGACCCGAGCCATCTCGACCAGCCGTTCTTCGTCATGCATCGCGTCGATGGCCGGGTGCCCCCCGACATCCCGCCGTACGCGATGGGCGGCTGGGTCCGCGAGCTCAGCCGCGCCGACCAGATCGCCCTCCAGAAGGCGAGCGTCGCCGCGCTCGCCGGGATCCACGGCATCGACGTCACCGACGGCAAGGCCGACTTCCTCGCCTCGGACCCGGCGCTCGGCGACACACCGCTCCGCCGTCACTTCGCCGCCGAGAAGGCGTACTACGAGTGGACCTGCGAGGGCGCGGGCCGCCGCTTCCCCACCATCGAGCGGGCCTTCGAATGGGTCGAAGCCAACTGGCCAGCCGAGGAGCCGGAGTCGCGGATCTCGTGGGGCGACAGCCGCATCGGCAACATGATGTACGAACCCGACGGCGTGCAACCCGTCGCGGTCCTCGACTGGGAGATGGCGTGCCTCGCCCCTCGCGGTCTCGACGTCGGCTGGATGTGTTTCATCCACACCTTCTTCGAGTTCGTGCTGCAGAAGTATGGGGTCGACACCATGCCCTCGATGCTGCGACCCGAGGACGTGCGGGAGTGGTACGGCGAGGCGAGCGGCGTCGATGTCGGCGACCTTCGGTTTGAGATGGTCTACAGCGCCGTCCGCCACGCCTCGATCATGAGCCGGGTCCACCATCGCTCGGTCCACTTCGGCACCGAGACGTGGGGCGACGATCCCGACGAGGCGTTCCGATTCAAGGATCTCCTCGCCGAGATGATCGCCGACTGACGCTCACGTACGGTCGAGCGCTTCCGCCGGCGGCCCGACGCACTCGGCCAACCGGGCCGCCAGGACCCGGTACCGATCCTGGACCTCCGTGCGCATGTCGGCGAAGTTCGCCCTGATCTCGGCTTCGCTGAAACGCTTCAGCTCCCGCAGTTCCTCCCCGCGACGGAACTGTGACGCCGTCGCGTCGAACGAGCAACGCCGCCTCGAAGATCGCCTCGTCGACCGGTTCGACCATCGGTCAGGGGGTGGCGGTCATGCCACCGTCGACGGGGAGGACGGCGCCGGTGATCGCGGAGGACGCCGGACTGCACAGCCAGGCGATCGCGGCAGCGACCTCGGCCGGCGCGATCAACCGACCGAGCGGCTCCTGGTGGCGCACGAAGTCCTCGACCGAGTCGAGGTCGTAGATGCGGGCCGACTCGTCGAGCCCGACTGTGGTCGTCGATCCGGGCGAAACGGCATTGGCGGTGACCGACGTGCCGGCCAGGTCGGCGGCGAGCGAACGGGTGAAACCGATCACCCCGTGTTTGGCGGCGGCGTAGTGACTCATGTGCCGCAGGCCGAGCGACCCGGCCGCAGAGGCGACCGTCACGACCCGACCGTTCGGCGAGTCGAGCACCGTCGGCATGGCGGCCCGGACGGTCGCGAAGACCCCGGTGAGATCGGTGCCGATCACCGCGTCCCATTCGTCGTCGCCGATCTCCCACGCAGGTGAGCCACCGGCGACGACACCGGCGGCGCAGACGACGGCATCGAGCCTCCCGTGCCCCGCGACCACCGACGCGACCACCGACGCCATCGCGTCGCCGACCGCTGCATCGGCTTCGAACGCAGCGGCGGACCCATCGGCCGCGGCGACCACGTCGGCGAGCTCATCGGCGCCGGCCATCGGGTACGCGCTCGCCGGGTGGGGCGCACACCGGTCGACGGCGGCGACCCACCAACCGTCGGCGACGAGCGCGGCGACGGTGGCGGCGCCGATTCCCCGGCCGGCTCCGGTGACGATCGCGACGGGCTGACTCATGGCCTCATGATTCCAGAAGGGCGACGACCTGGCGGACCCACTCGGCGAGGATCTCCTCGCCCCGACCGGGGGTGGCGTCGCGGGGGTCGCCCAACACGCCGTTCGGGGAGACGGCGGCGACACCGCCACGACGAAGCTCGTCGAGCAGATCTCCCATGGGTGCGGTGTTGCCGGGTTCGGCGCGGTCGAGTCGGACACGGACCGGGTCGATGGCCAGCATCACCGACGTCTCGACCGAACCGGCGTGCGCATCGGCGTCGGCGTCGGCGAGTCGGGCGTGCCACACGAGGATCGGGCGTCCCTCGTGCTCACAGGTGGCCACCGCCGACCCAACCGCGTCGAGATTGCCGCCGTGGGCGTTGACCACGACGATCCGATCGAACTCGGGCCCCGCGGTTCGCACGATCTCGACGAGCATCGACGCGAGCACGTCGGTGCCGACCGAGAGTGTGCCGGGGAAACCCTGGTGCTCGCCCGATGCGCCGATCGCGATCGCTGGCGCGACGACGGCGTCGTCGACTCGGAGGGCGGCGGTCTCGGCGACGGCGCGGGCGATGACGGTGTCGGTGTCGAGCGGCAGATGCGGCCCGTGCTGCTCCGTGGCGCCGAGCGGAAGAACGAGAGTCCGGCCCGTCCCCACGTCGGGGGTCGTCAAATCCACGAGCCGGGCCATCGGGCGAGCGTAGGCGGGTAGCGTCCGGGCATGGCGTCGTCTCCCCAGCCGATCACCTGTTTCGGGCCCGACTTCCCGTTCGACTACACCGCCTGGCTCGACCATCCCGACGGGCTGCTCGCCGTGCCCGAGGGCGACCACGGCGACGAAGTGGCCGTGATCGGCGCCGGGATCGCCGGCGTGGTCGCGGCGCACGAACTCATGAAGCTCGGCCTGCGACCCGTCGTGTTCGAAGCCGGGCGGATGGGTGGCCGGTTGCGCTCCCAGCGCTTCGGTGCGGCCGACGACGTGATCGCGGAGTTGGGCGGGATGCGCTTCCCGCGATCCGGCACGACCTTCTTCCGCTATGTCGACGAACTCGACCTCGCAACACGGCCCTTCCCCAACCCTCTCACCCCCGCCGCCCCGACCACGGTCATCGATCTCGCCGGGGAGACCCTGCACGCCGAGACCCTCGACGACCTGCCGCCGCTCTTCCGCGAGGTCGCCGACGCCTGGAGCGAGGCGCTGGAGGATCACGCCGGCTTCTCCGAACTCCAGGACGCCATGCGCGTGAAAGATCACGACCGGGTTCGCACGCTCTGGGCCGCGTTGGTGGACCAGTGGGACGAGCG
>JBCBYI010000087.1:0-15812 GCA_039815945.1 Actinomycetota bacterium
GGCCGGCTAGGGCCCACAGGAACAGCGCTCGGCGCTGGCGGCCGTCGTTCTTTCCCGCCTCGCAGTCGGCGCGCAGTCGCTCGAACGCATCGTGATCGATCAGCGAGAAGATTCGATCCTGCGACGGTGAGGCGTCGATGTGGTCGAACAGCGCGCGCCCGATGTGCCCGCTGAGGTCCAGGCGCCAGTTGTAGACCGGATCGGTGTGGGCCGGGGCGGTGTGGTCGTCCGCGAAGCGCCAGGTCGACGTGGCGAGGGGCATCGCGGCGAGTGCCGGATTCACCTGTTGGAGGATCGAGTGGAAGGCCCGTTCGGTGAGGCGTTCCTCGATCGGAAGGTCCATCGCCGTGCGTACCGCCTGGTTGTCGAGGAACGGCTGCACGGTCAGCTGGCCGAACCGCTGGAGGGTGCGTCCCATGTTCCATCGCCCGAGGCGGACATCGCGGTGGTACCACGCCAGGGTGTTCGGGGCCGACAGGTCGTCGTTGCGGCCGAGCCAGGCGGCGACGCCCTCGGCCGCCCGCTCCGCTGCGGGGGCCGTCAACAGGGTGGCGTTGACCGACATCTCCCACGTGAGCTTGCGGTTCAGAACGGCACGGTCGTCCTCCATGGCGCGGGCCATGCCGCCGCGAAGGACCTCGCCGCCCGAGCCGCCGAGGGAGATCTCGCCGCCGGCTGGGGCGAAGACCTGGGCGTTCGGCGCGTCGTACGCCGGCACCATGGCGTCGCTGCCTCGCAGCGACGCCAGGATCCGGTCGCCGATGACGACCGTCGACGGGTCGGCTTGTTGGGCGCCGACCACCGTCTCGTGCTCGACGCCCACCGATGCGGCGACTCGCCGGCCCCACACGACGTCGGGATGATCGGGCCGACCCGAGGTGAACGTCCGGAACGAAACGCCGGCCTCGTGCAGCAGCGCGACCGTCAGCCGGCTGTCCTTGCCACCCGTGACACTGGCACGGAGATCCACGTCGAGGTCGTTGAGCACGCCGGCCGCGTCGACGAGGGCGCGCGCGGCGGCGTCGACGGTGCCGGCGCCGGCAGTGCTGGGGCGTCCCTCCTCGACGATCTCGACGACGTCGCCGTCGGCGGTCGACTCCAGACGGGAGCCGTCGGCGACCTGGCGAACGCCGACGAAGGGCAGCGCCTGGGGCGCGGTGACGCTGCACGCGAGGAGTTCGGCCGCGAAACGGTCGTCGTACTCGCTCCGGCGTGACCTCCGGGCCACGAGGTGGGCGACGTGGGGCCGGCTGGAGATGGCGATCACGTCGGGGCCGACGGCGAAGAAGACCGACTGGGTGCGACCGCGGCCCGACCACGCCGTCACGTCGCCTGTGGCGCTGACGTGGAGCAGACAGAACATGCCGCCGAGATTGCCGACCACCGTCGGCGCATCATCGGTGGCGTGCAGGATCGTCGAGAGCGAAGGATGCGAGCACAGTCGGCCCCGATCGTGGACGTAGCCCGCCGCGGTGACCGCCGACCCGTCGGCCCCGACGGCGATGTCGGAGCCGACCACGTCCTGGCCGTTGTCCCAGGTGTGTACTGCTGTGCGGCCGTTGCGAGACGCCCACGCGTCTCGGTGGGCGACCGCGCCGGCGAACGGCAAGAAGGCATCGGCGTTGCGAGCGATCCACGCCAGCGTCGACGGCGCGAGGTCGCCCGAACGAGCGACGGTGGCGAGCCAGACCTGCATGAGGCAGCCGAGCCTAGGGGACACCGATTCGTGATCCGTCGTTTGGTGCCCGCAGCACCGCTCCATCGGCTTGACTGGCCATGTCCGACCCCGTTCCGGGAGCCCCCGCATGGACCTCCGTCGCCACGCCCCGACCGTCGTCGGTGCCGCTGCTCTTCTCCACGCGCTCAACGGTCGTCGGCCGTTCGCGACCCGTGGGCCGTTCGCCTTGCCGTCGTTCGGCTTCGGGTTGGCTGCGTCGGAGCTGCCGCTCCAGCACGCGGCGGCCTACGCCGTCGGCACCGGTGTCGCATCGGCCCGCGCCCGGGATCGCGGTGCCATGGCCGTCGGGGCGGCACTGGCCACGGCGGCGGTCGCCACCGCTGCCGCCTCCCGCCGCCGGATGGAATCAGCGTCCGAGATCGTCGACGCTGCGCTCGTCGACGCCCTCGGCACCGCCGCCGACGCCTCGCCCCGGATGGCGCCGCGCACGGCGGAGCTCCCGCTGCTTCCCACCCCGCGGGTGCATCGGCGCCACGTCCACGACGAACGGGTGATCTACGGCGAGTACGGCCGGCGGACGAGCCTCGACATCTGGCGGCGCGCCGACGTCCGACCCGACGCCCCCGTGCTCATCCAGATCCACGGCGGCGGCTGGGTCAGTGGCGATCAAGAGGTGCAGGCGTACCCGCTGATGAGCCATCTGGTCGAGCGAGGGTGGGTGTGCGTCGCGGCGACCTACCGCCTCGCCCCCTGGTCGCGCTGGCCCGCGCAGATCCACGACGTCAAGCGGGTCATCGCCTGGACCCGCGACAACGTGGCCGAGTACGGCGGTGACCCGTCCTGGCTGGCGATCACCGGTGGCAGTGCCGGTGGTCATCTCGTGAGCCTGGCCGCCCTCACCGCCGACGATCCCGCACTCCAGCCCGGCTTCGAGGACGCCGACACCCGGGTCGGTGCCGCCGTGCCCTTCTACGGGGTCTACGACTGGACGAACCGGACCGGCGCGTGGGGGCGGGACTTCCGCTTCTTCCTCGAGCGCTTCATCCTCCATCCCGACACCGCCGACGTCGAGGAGACGCTGCGCAACGCATCGCCGCTGAGCCACGTGCGGCCCGATGCGCCACCGATGTTGCTCATTCACGGCGACAACGACAGCCTCGCGCCGGTGGCAGATGCTCGGGCGATGGTGGCTGCGATGCAGGCCACGAGCAACGCTGCAGTGGGCTACATCGAGTTGCCCGGCACCCAGCACGCCTTCGATCTGTTCGGCAGCGAACGCACGGCCGCCGTCGTTCGAGGGGTCGGGCGCTTCCTCGAACACGTGCACGCCCGTCGCGAGACCGTCTGCCCACAGGGCGCCGGACCGCAATAGGCTCGCCGAGACCATGGATCAGACCTGGGTGCAAATCGTCCTCGTCGCGGTGCTGGTGGTGCTCAACGCATGTTTCGCCGGTGCCGAGATGGCACTGGTCTCCTTGCGCGAGGGCCAACTGCAGCGCCTCGAGCAGGAATCTCGCAAGGGCGCCGTCGTCGCCCGCCTGGCCCGCGAGCCCAACCGGTTCCTCGCGACGATCCAGGTCGGCATCACGCTGGCCGGCTTCCTCGCGTCGGCCGCGGCGGCGGTTTCCCTCGCGGCGCCGGTCGAGTCCGCATTGGAGCCGCTCGGCGGTGCGGCCGGACCCGTGTCCGTCGTCGTCGTCACCTTGACCCTCGCGTACTTCACGCTCGTGTTCGGCGAACTCGCACCGAAGCGGGTGGCCTTGCAGAAGGCCGAGGGGTGGGCGCTGCGCCTGGCCCGGCCCCTGTCAGTTCTCACCACCCTGACCCGCCCGATCGTGTGGCTGCTGTCGTTGTCGGCCGACGTGGCCGTGCGGCTCCTCGGCGGCGACCCCAACCGTCAACGCGACGCCGTCACCGAGGAGGAGATCCTCGACATGGTGGCGGTCCAGCCGACCTTCACCGATGATCAACGCCAGATCATGGAGGGCGCCATCGAGCTCGCCGACCGCCCCGTCGGTGCCATCCTCGTGCCCCGCGGCGATGTCTTCGTGGTCGACGCCGAATGGACCTGTGAGCAGGCGCTCGACGCGCTCGCGGCCTCCGGGCACAGCCGAGCCCCCGTCGCGGTCGACGGTCGCCTCGACCATGCCTCGGGCGTCGTCCACCTGCGCTTGCTGCTCGACGGTGGCGACGCGCCGGTGACGAGCCGCAGCCTCGACATGGCGGTGCTGCCGGAGTCGGCCAAGGCCCTGCCGGCACTCAGCGAGCTCCAGGCGAGCCGATCACAGATGGCGCTGGTCGTCGACGAACACGGCGGCGCCGCCGGCATCGTCACCATCGAGGATCTCGTCGAGGAACTCGTCGGGGAGATCTACGACGAGACCGACCGCGATGTCGCCATGGTCATGCACGAAGAGTCCGGGCAGCTGCTGTTGCCCGGCCGCTTCCCGATCCACGACCTGCCGGAGATCGGGGTCGAGCTGCCCGAGGGCGACTACGCCACGGTGGCCGGTCTGGTGCTCGACCGGCTCGGTCGCATCCCCGAGGTCGGCGACGAACTCACGGTCGACGGCTGGCATCTGGAGGTCCGCGGGATGGACAGTCGCGCGGTCACCCAGATCCGTGCGACCGAGGTTGCGTCCGAGCCCACCGACGCCGACCAGCGCGACAACCCCTAGGCGTCGATCACGTCGTCGTCGTTCATCGCGCCGCGTCTAGGTGGGCGCTCATCGCGGCGAGTCCGGCATCGAGGCCCCGTCGACCGAAGCCGAGGCGGAAGCGATCCGTGTACGACGGCCCCACCTCGGAGCGGTAGATCGTCGACGGCAACAACAGCACGCCGGCGTCCTCGACCAACGAACGGCAGAACTCCTCGGCTCCCTCCGGACCGAGGTACCGGGGGAAGGCCATGCACGAACCGTCCGGGTGACGCCACTCGAACCGGGCGGGGTGGCGCTCGAAGAACGCATCCCACTTCGGGAGGTTCGCATCGATGATCGCGTTGTTGCGTCCGATGATCGTGTCGCGATGCTGGAGGGCGATGATGGCGAGTCGCTCGCTCGGCCCCGAGCTGCAGATCGACAGGTAGTGCTTCATGCGCTCCATCCGGGCGAGCACCTCGGCGTCTTGCGTCGCGATCCAACCGATTCGCAGCCCCGGCAGCCCGTAGGCCTTCGACATGACGTTGAGCGACAGACCGCGCTCGTAGACGTCGGCCACGAAGGGCAGGTGCTCGGTGCCCGTCGGACCGAGACCGTGGAAGATCTCGTCGTGGAGGATGTGGATGCCGTGGTGGCGGCAGAGTTCGATCAGCGCGTCGTAGCGATCGCGATCGAGGATTGCGCCGGTGGGATTGTGCGGGAAGTTGATCGTCACCAACTTCGTGTTCGGCCGCACCGCCGCGGCGACCCGGTCGATGTCGAGCGACCATCCGTCGTCGGGGTCCAGCGGCACGCCGGTCGCCTCACAGATGGCCGACGGCAGGGTCTCGTGGCTCTGGTAGTTGGGCGTGACGACGATCGCATGGCTGTCGGCGTCGAGCAGCACGCTGTTGGCGGCGAAGATGCCTTCGCTGGCGCCGGCGAAGCCGAGGACCTGCGACGCGTCGATCGACCGATGGGTCGCAGCGATCGCCTCGCGGAGATCGGGTGCACCCCACGTCTCGGTGTACCCGAGCCAGAGGTCGTCGAATGCCGCTCGCTGCTCGTCCGTGCCGAGCGCGAGCAGGTCGCGCATGGTCATCGCCTCGGCGTCGGACGCGGTGAGATGGTGTTCGGCGGTGAACTCCCATCGCGCGAAGTGGGTTTCGAGCCGGAAGTCAGGCAGGCGCATGTCGGGCACCCTACGGGGTGGCTGATTCCGGCGAGCGGCTGTGTCAGCCGCCCGTCGTCGACCAGTGCCAGGGCTCTGATGGCAGGTTGAACAAGCCGTACTCGGCGGCATGGGCCCCGAGCCATGCGAACTGCGGGTCGTCGCGGCGGATCGCCCGCCGGACGCCGTCGTCGAGTACGAAGAAGTCGATGGCCTCGCCGACCTCGTGGCCCGACGTTCCCGGGATCGCGGTGGGCGGTGAGCACTGCGAGGGTGGCGTTTCCCAGACGTCGGCGCAGTTCTGCGCACGAAGCTCGATCTGGCGCTCGTGGCTTCGCCAACCCGATCCCTGGAGCCGGACGCCATCGATCGTCGCGGCGACGAGCATCGCCGCGACGTCGTCGGCGATGTCGATGCGGACGAGGATGCCGCCGACATCGGCCAGCTCGACTCTGGCCGTGGGACCCGCGAGTACGGCACTCGGCGACGATGCCTGGAGGCGACGATCTGCGTCGCGTACGGCCGCGACCTCGGCCCGAACCGCGCCGTTGAAGGTGTCGGTGCCGAACCAGCCGGTGAGCGCGCGGCCGAGCTCGCGGTCGGCGCCGAGGTCGCACAGGAAGGCGGCGGCTGCGCCCGCGGCGTCGTCGAGGTCATCAGGGTCGGCGACCCCGTCACCGTCGGCGTCGGTCGCCCAGGCCGCCCAGGTCTGGGGGATGAACTGGAACGGTCCGACCGCTCGGTCGAGCTCGGCGTCGCCGTCGATGAGGCCGCCGTCGGTGTCGCGGATCAGGAGCCGCCCCTCCGTGCCGTCGAGCCGGGAGCCGCGGATGGGGACGCTCGGCGCGACCGGATCGGGGCTGACGTTGTGGGCCATGAGCTCGCCGAGCCAGGTGCGCATCGTTTCCGGCGTGTTCGGATCGACCGGCTGGAAGACACGTCCGTGGTCGGAGACGAAGCCGGCGATGCCGCCGAGGACCGCCCAGTCGAGGTCGCACGGCGCAGCGTCCGCGGCGACCTGATAGCGCTCGATGGTGGCCCGGAGGTCGTCGATCCCACCGGACGCGGCACTCGGGTTCGGCCCCACGAGCAGCAGTGAGACGCCCACCCCCGCGGCGATGAGCCGCCGCCCGCGTCGTTCGCCTGGATCGCGCACTGCGACGGGAACGTACCGATCGACCACAGCGTGCGGCCGACCGGCTGGGAACGCGGGGATGAACTCTCGGTTTCGGTGGGTGCACCGGGTCCCAACTACCGTTCTCGCATGGGTGAGAAGCAACGCGCGCAGATCGAGATGACCGACGACGAGGTCGTAGCGTTCCTCGAACAGAGCCGCACGGCGACCATGGCGACGGTCGGTGGCGACGGCACCCCGCACCTCGTGGCCATGTGGTTCGGCGTGATTGACGGTCAGGTGTGGTTCGAGACGAAGGCGAAGTCCCAGAAGGTCGTGAACCTCCGCCGCGATCCGCGCATGACGGTGATGGTCGAGGACGGCCTCACCTATGACGCATTGCGCGGGGTTGCCCTCGAGGGCACCGCCGAGATCGTCGAGGATCCCGACGCGCTCTGGGCGCTCGGTGTCAATGTCTGGGAGCGCTACAACGGGCCCTACTCCGAAGAGGTCCGCCCGCTCGTCGAAGTGATGCTCAACAAGCGGGTGGCGGTGCGGCTCGACGTGAGCCGGGTGCGGTCGTGGGACCACACGAAACTCGGGATGGATCCGCTGCCGCTTGGCGGCACCACGGCGCCGCCGTCGGCCTGACCACGTTGTCGCCTCAGGCGGTCGCGAAGGTGTCGATCATGAGCTCGACGTCGCCGAGGGGGTAGAGGATCGGGCAGGTGCAGCCCGCCGCCTCATACTCGGCGACCTTGGCGCGGACCTCGTCGGGCGTGCCCGAAGCGGTGATCATCTGCACGACCTCGTCGGGCACCCGCTTCGCAGCCTCGACGACCTGCTCGTGCGTGGCCGGCCAGGTCAGGACCTCGGCGACGTCGTCGAGGAGTTCCTGCGGGACCCCGCTCGCCTTCATGATGTGGGGCTGTTGACCGAGGTACTGGGTCACCAGGAGGCGGGCGCTGTCGAGCGCAGCCTGGCGGTCGTGATCGACCGAGCAGACCACGAGTTGGGGCCGATCGATGTCGTCGAGTGTGCGTCCGGCCTTGGCGGCCCCGATCTCGAGATTCTCGACCGCCTGGCGGTTGTAGTCGGGCGAGACGAGATAGTTCAGCACGGCGCCGTCGGCGATCTCGCCGGTGAGCTGCATCATCTGCATGCCGGTGGCACCGATGTAGATCGGCACGTCCTTGGGTCGACGCTCCTGGTGGACGTAGTCGAGCTCGACGCCGTCGAGGTGCACGAAGTAGCCGTCCATCGTGACCGTCTCGTTGTTGAGCAACGCTCGGACCGCCTCCACGACCTCGCGCATGACCCTGATGGGTTTGCTGCGATCGACACCGACCTTCGCGGCCAACGGATCCCACCAGGCGCCGAGTCCACAGATGATGCGACCGGGGGCGAGATCGTCGAGGGTCGAGAACATCGACGCCAGGCGAGCCGGATTGCGGGTCCACACGTCGATCACGCCGGAACCGATCTTGATCGAGTCGGTCGTGGCGCCGAAGGCGGCCATCGGGACACCCGCCTCTCGCACCAGGCGGGAATCGGCCTGCCAGACCGCTTCGAACCCCTTCGACTCGGCGTACTTGGTGTACGCGATCGCGTCGCGGATCGGGTGGGCGTCCTGGAGGTACAGCGCTCGTCTCGTCATCGACCTCAGTCTGCCCCGTTCCGCTCGCCGGTGCCCGGCATCTGACCGAGGGTGTCGCCCGGCCCGGTGGGCGCACGATCGCCGGAGCGCCACAGCTGGGCCTGGCAGTCGAAGATCGCGAAGGAACGGTCGTACGCCTCGGTGCTGCCGATCGGCGGCCAGGGGCCGAGATCGTCGTCTTCGAACCGGCATTCGACGTCGGTGATCAGCACCCCTCGGCGAAGCTCGATGTCGATCTCGCCGGTGGTGGCCTGATGGGGAACGTCGGGCGCGGCGACGGTCATGGTGACCACGGCGTTGAGGGCGAGGCCCGCCGCCACGACGGCGGCGAGACGACGGTCGGTGCGCCCGACCAGCACGGCGACGAACACGAGCGCCGGGAGCAGGTGGAGGGGCTTCCACGGGAAGCGGAGGTACACCAGCTCGGCCCAGACGAGGCCGAGCAGCGCGAAACGAACCATCACCGAGTCCCGCCACGCGCCGCGCAGCGATGTGGCGTGCGAGACGAACCACGCCCCGAGCGCAACGAGGGTCACCGGCCCCCAGAACGCCAGGTTCTTCACCCCCCACCGGCCGACCAACGTCGTGAGGTTGGTGACCTGGGTCTCGGTGGTGAAGAAGGCGAAGGAGCGATCGGCCGCGAGCCAGGCCGGCACGAAACAGAGGGCGCCGATCAGGGCGGTTGCGAGCCCGGTTCGGATCAGTGCCGGAAGCCGGGTGCGGTCGCCGACGAGTTCCGCGACGAGCCAGGCCGCGACGAGCCCGACCGTCGAGGCGCGAACCCCGATCGCGAGTCCGAAGCACGCGCCGGCGACGAGGTTGCGCTCGGCGAGCCGAGCGCGGGCACCGCCGAGGACGAGGGCGACCGCAACCAGGTAGTCGCCGGTGGAGGTCGATGCGATCCACCACCACGGCGACACGGCGACGACCGCGAGGGTGGGGATCGGATCGCGGCGCTCGTGCCGCACGAGCGCGGCCAGCAGCCACAATGCGGCGGCCGCCGTGAGCATCGAACCCAAGACGACGAGGGGAGCCCCACCCACCGAATCGAGGACGTAGGCCGCGACTTCGTAGGGCAGGTTCCCGGGCGGACGAGAGAGCTGATAGTCGCCGTCGAAGACGGATTCGCCGGCCCGCAAGACGTTGGCGGTGTCGATGTCGGTGCCGTAGCCCCACCACAGTGCCGGTATGCCCACGAGGAAGGAGGCCGAGACGAGCCACATGGCGCGATCGGTGCGCCAGCGCGCCTGTGTGGTGTCCGTCGCCGACATCATGAGCCCCTCGGGGAGGGTACCAGTGGGCGCATGGTGCGCCGGTGAGGCCGAGTGGGCTCGGCGGGTCCCCTCGCCGGTGGTGCGGTCACTCGGCCGTCGGGCCACCTCCGAAGTCGGCGCTGCGCTTCTCTTTGACCGCGGCGATTCCCTCCAGTGCGTCGGGCCCCATGAACCCGAGGAACTCGAAGGCGAGCGATGCGTCGAAGGCAGGGGAGTGCATGCGGTAGGCATGGTTGAGGGTGTGCTTGGTCCAGCGGATCGCCTGCTGGGCACCGTCGGCGAGTTCGACCGCGACCTGCAAGGCCTCGTCGATGACCGCCTGCGGCCCGTCGCTGTCGTCGACGCAGAGCGACACGAGCCCGATGCGCTCGGCCTCCTCGCCGCTGAGATCGCGACAGGTGAGCAGGTAGTACTTCGCCTTGGCCATGCCGCACAGCATCGGCCAGCAGATCGCCGCGTGATCGCCTGCAGCAACCCCGAGCTTGGTGTGCCCGTCGATGATGCGGGTGTTCTTTCCCGCCACCGAGACGTCGGCGAGCAGGCCGGCGACGAGCCCGGCGCCGACGGCTGGTCCCCACATCGCGGAGACGATGGGCTTCGAGCAGTTGATGACGTTGTTGACGAGGTCGCGCGCTTCGCGCATGACGCGCAGGCTCGAGCCGTAGTCGTCGGTGATCTCGTCGAGGAGTTCGAAGCTCCCACCGGCGGAGAAGCCCTTGCCAGCGCCCGTGAGGAGCGCGACCCGGACGTCGGGGTCGCGGTCGATGGCGTTCCAGACGTTGGCGAGCTGCTCGTGCTTGTGCGGGTTGACCGAGTTGAGGCCAGGACCTTCGAGCGTGAGCTGGAGCACGCCGTCGGCGGCTTCGGCGAAGGTGAGGGTCTCGAACCCCTCGGTGTAGCGGTCGATGTTCATCAGGCCTCCTGGACGGCTCGGGCCACCTCGCCCCACTTGGCGAGGTGGTCGGGATCGGTGCGCATCTCTCGCTCACCGAGGTACATCACGATGCGAGCCGCGGTCCCGGCGTAGCGCCGGATCAGTTCGTCGGCGAGCTCATCCCAGGAGGCCACCACGGCGAAGTGGTCGAGCATCTCGTCGGTGATCACGTCGCCGATCGTGTCGAGCTCGGCGGCCTTGAACTTGGCGCGGATACGTGCGGTGGTGCCCTCGAAGCCGAGGTCGTCGAACTGGAACGCGTAGTTCGGGGTCGAGCCGTAGAACGCGATCTGTCGGCGAGCGGTGGCGACGTAGTCGGCGCGTTCCTCCGGCGTGTCGCCGGGGCACGCGAAGACAGGCACGATCAGGTCGATCGCGCCCGGATTGCGGCCGACCTCCGCCGCACCGGCCGCGAGATCCGGCAGCAGCCGATCGCCGAGGTAGGCCATCGAATGCAGTGGATGGACGTGGACGCCGTCCGCCACCTGGGCCGCCACCTTCGTCATCATCGGGCCAACCGCAGAGATGTCGACCTTCATCTCGTGGTCGTGGCGCCGCGGGGCCCAGTCGGGCGGCAGCAGCGTCATCTCGTAGAACTCGCCGTGGTGGTCGAGTCGCTCCTCACGGTTGAAGGCCCGCCACGCTGCCTTGACCGCCTCCACGTAGTCCCGCATGCGGGCGGCGGGGCGGTCGAACTCGGCGCTGTAGCGCCGTTCGACGTGGGCCCTGACCTGTGACCCGAGGCCGAGGCGGAACCGTCCGCCCGTGTTGCCGGCGATCTCGTAGGCCATCGCCGCCGACAGCATCGGGCTGCGGGGAAAGGCGACGGCGATGCCGGTCGTGAAGAAGAGGCTCGGCGCCGCCATCGACGCCGCCGCGATCTGCATCCAGGGCACCTGCGTGGTCTCGGTGTAGAGCATGCCGCCGAAGCCGGCACCCTCGAGAAGCCGGGCGAGTTCGGCGGCATCGTCCCAGGAACTGGCGCCGGTCATCAGGTCCATCTGCACGGCGGCGACCCTAGACGACCGCCACGGCTCGGACCCCGGTTGATGGGGTCGGCCAGGCCTATGCTCGCCCCACCGCCCGACCCCCGCGAGGAGCGACCCCATGTCGATGATCGGAACCCGTGTGGTTCGCAAAGAAGACCCTGCGCTGTTGACGGTGGGCGGTGACTTCGTCGCCGACGTGGGTCCGACCGATGCGGTCCAGGCGGTCTTCGTTCGCTCGGTGATGGCCCACGGTGAGATCCTCTCGATCGACACCGACGAGGCCCGGGCGATGCCCGGTGTGGTCGCCGTGTACACCGCCGAGGATCTCGGGCTGCAGCCCCAGCCACCCGGCAATCCGATGCTCAACGCAACGATGACCCGGACCGCACTCGCGACCGATCGGGTGCGCTACGTCGGCGAGCCGTACGCGGTCGTGCTCGCGGAGACCCTCGCCCAGGCAATCGACGCGGCCGAGATGATCTGGGCCGACATCGACCCGCTCGACGCCGTCGTCACCATCTCGGACTCGATGGCCGAGGAGCTGCTGCTGTTCCCGGAGGCCGGCACGAACCGATCGTTCACGATGGCGGCGCGCGAAGACGCCGACGTGACCGACGGCTGCGAGGTCGTGGTCGAGCTCTCGATGCACAATCCGCGCCTCTCGGGTGCGCCGATCGAGCCTCGAGCCGCGGTGGCCGAGTGGATCGACGGGCGCCTGACCCAGTGGTCGTGCACCCAGTTCCCCCACCGAACCCGCGACGGTCTGGCGGCGGCGCTTGGACTGGAGCACGACGACGTGCGGGTGATCACGCCTGACGTCGGCGGCGGTTTCGGCGCCAAGGGCGGCACCTATCCCGAGGACATCGTCACCGCGGCGGCGGCGAAGGCCGCGGGCCGACCGGTTCGCTGGGTCGAGACCCGTTCGGAGTCGATGACCAACCTCGCGCACGGTCGCAGCCTCGACTATCGGCTCAAGCTGGGCGGCACCCGCGACGGCCGGATCGAGGCGTACTCGATGCACATCGTGCAAGACGCCGGTGCCTACCCGGCGATCGGCTCGGTGCTCCCGATGTTCGGCCGCATCATGGCGACCGGTACCTACGACATCGAACGGGTCAGCGTTTCGGCCGAGTCGGTCGTCACCAACACCACACCCGTCGGCGCGTACCGAGGTGCCGGTCGGCCCGAGGCCACCCTCGCGATCGAGCGGATGCTCGACGTCTTCGCGGCCGAGGTCGGGATGGATCCCGCGGCCGTCCGCCGTCGCAACTTCATCGCACCGGAGGCGTTCCCCTTCACGACGCCGACCGGGGCCGACATGGATTCCGGTGAGTACGCCGCGGCGCTCGACAAGGTCGCCGAGGCTGCCGACCTGTCGGCGTTGCGGGCCGATCAGGCCGAGCGTCTCGATGATGCGTCCCGACCGTTGCTCGGCATCGGGTGGTCGGCCTACGTCGAGATCACCAATCCGGTCAACGCCTCGGAGTTCGGGAGCTGCGAGATCCGCCCCGACGGCTCGGCGCTGCTCCTCACCGGCTCCTCCGCCCACGGGCAGGGGCACCACACGACCTTCGCCCAGCTCGCAAGCGAGCTCACCGGGATTCCGGTCGAGCGCATCGAGGTGCGTCACGGCGACACCGCCGAGGTGAAGCGCGGCGGCGGTACGGGCGGTTCTCGCTCGCTGCAGGTCGGCGGCACCGCGATCTGGCAGGCGACGGAGGCGGTCGTCGAACGGGCCAAGGAGATCGCCGCCGACGTGTTGGAGGCCAACCCGGCCGACATCGTGCTCGACACCGGCACCGGCGAGTTCTCGGTGACCGGTTCGCCGACGGTCGGCGTCGGGTGGGCCGCGGTCGCCGCCCACGCGACCGAGGACGACGGCGAGCCGCTCGCCGCCGAGACCGACTTCCAGCCGCCGGCGGCCACCTTCCCCTTCGGGGTGCATCTCTCGGTGGTCGAGGTCGATCGCGACACCGGCGAGGTCACGCTCGTTCGCCATGTCGCATGCGACGACGCCGGCGTCATCGTGAATCCGACGATCGTCGACGGTCAGGTCCACGGCGGTATCGGCGGCGGCGTCGGCCAGGCGTTGATGGAGGAGTTCGTCTACGACGAGTGGGGCAACCCGCAGACCGGCAACTTCATGGACTACGCCATCCCGGCGGCGTCGGAGTTCCCCAGCTTCGATCGCATCCCGATGGAGACCCCGACCGACCGCAACCCGCTCGGCGTCAAGGGCATCGGCGAAGCCGGCACCATCGGTTCGACGCCGGCGGTGCAGAACGCCGTCGTCGATGCGCTCAAGCACCTCGGCATCACCCACATCGAGATCCCGGTGAAGCCGATGCGGGTGTGGCGGGCGATCCAGGAGGCGAGCGCGTGAAGAAGATCCCGGCCAACGACCGACGGGCCGACTACCGGGCGACCGATGTCGACGTCGACGCCGACGAGTTGGCCGCGCATCTCGCAGGCAAACACCGTTGGGTGATCTCCACCACCCGGGCGGACGGGCGTCCGCAGATGAGCCTCGTCGCCGGCGGCATGGCCGCCGACGGCCGGCTCCTGGTCACGAGCTACCCGAGCCGCGCCAAGGTCAAGAACATCCGCAAAAACCCGGCGGTTTCGGTGCTGGTGATGGGCGAGGAGTTCAACGACGCGTGGGTGCAGGTCGACGGAGACGCGACCGTCACCGACGTGCCCGACGGACTCGACGACTTCGTCGAGTACTTCCGGTGTATCAGCGGCGAGCACCCCGACTGGGACGAGTACCGCCAGGCGATGGTCGACCAGGGCAAGAGCGTGATCGCAATCGCACCCACCCGGTGGAGTCCGGTGAGCAAGGGCGGCTTCCCGCCGGAGCTCTTCGAGGACTGAGGTGGACGATCGGCTCCGCGACCGTCTCTCCGAGGTCGTCGGACCTGTCGCAGCAGTACGCCGTCAGGGCGGCGGCGACTTCGCCGAAGCCTTCGCTGCCGACCTCGTCGACGGTGGTCGGGTGTTCGCCAAAACCCATCGACACCCGCCCGACGGCTTCTTCTCGACGGAGGCGGTCGGGCTGCGGTGGCTGCGAGCCGCCGATGCGCTCCCTGTGCCGGAGGTGCTCGCCGTCTTCGACGACGACCCGGCCTGCTTGGTGCTGGAGTGGATCGAGGAGGGCGGTCGGGGAGACGAGGCGGCGTTCGGTCGACAGCTCGCCGCGCTCCACGCCGCTGGCGCACCGGCCTTCGGGCGAGCCGACGGGCGCACGACCGGCAGCCTGGCGCTTCCCAACACGCCGTGTGCGACGTGGACGGAGTTCTACGCGACACGCCGGCTGCTTCCGCTCGCCCGCATCGCCACCGATCGAGGAACCCTCGGGTCGGCGACGATCGACCGGATCGAGGCATTGGCTGGCGACCTCGACCGCTTCGGCGCCGCCGCCGAGGGGCCAGCGCGGCTGCACGGTGATCTCTGGGCCGGGAACCGGCGCGTCGACCGAGCGGGCCGGAGCTGGCTGATCGACCCTGCGGCCCACGGCGGCCATCGGGAGTTCGACCTTGCGATGATGCGGCTCTTCGGCGGCTACGGCGCCGAGGTGTTCTCGGCCTATGACGATGTCGCTCCGTTGGCCGACGGTTGGCAGGCGCGGGTCGATCTGCATCAGATGGCGCCGTTGATCGTCCACGCGATCAAGTTCGGCGGCGGCTACGTCGGCGCCGTCGACGCAGCGCTCGACCGGCTCGGTTGACCTCAGCGTCGCT
Source organism: Actinomycetota bacterium (assembly GCA_039815945.1). Lineage (GTDB taxonomy): Bacteria > Actinomycetota > Acidimicrobiia > Acidimicrobiales > Aldehydirespiratoraceae > UBA11606. Next base: position 15,197 of record JBCBYI010000087.1, read on the forward strand.
GAATCGGATTCTTCGCCAGGCGGTGGTGCTTGCGGGGCGGACCGACGCCGCTGCCGAGCACGAGGTTGAGGACCCGGTAGCGATGGGGCCGGTAGGACTCGAGGAGTTCGAGCATGCGGGCGTCATCGGCGCGGTCATCACGCTCGAAGAACCAGCCGATCGCGCCGGGGAACCCGATGTCGCCGGTGATGACCGTGTCGGGGTCGCCCCAGGTGCACCCCTGCAGGCCGCCGAGCGTCCACGGCCCGACGCCCCGGATCGACCCGAGCCGGGGCGCGGCTTCGGCCCACGGCTGGTCGGCGCTGCGGTGGAGTCGGCCGGCGACCTTGGCGGCGTTGACGAGAATCTGCGCCCGCGAGCGTTCGATGCCGAATCGGTGGAACTCGACGTAGGACCGCCGAGCCATCGCAGTCGGGTCGGGCGGCAACCTCAGTTGGTTGGGGCCGGGCCCCAACTCACCCCACGCTCGCACCATCTGGCGCCAGTTGTCGGCGGCGTCGACGAAGCGGACCCGCTGTTGCGGGATCAAGGCTGCGAGGTCGTGCCAGACCGTGCCGGTCGCAGCGAGGCGCGTCCGGTGCTTGCGTCGCCACACGTCGCGCAGCGGGCCGTCGGG
>JBCBYI010000088.1:0-15309 GCA_039815945.1 Actinomycetota bacterium
CGCCCAGAAGCTCGACGTCACCGTGAACGACATCACCAACATGACGATCTGGGGCAACCACTCTGCGACCCAGTACCCCGACCTCTTCCACTGCAACGTCAACGGCGAGAACGCCGCCGCCAAGGTCGACGATCAGGATTGGCTCGAGAACACCTTCATCCCCGTCGTGCAGAAGCGCGGCGCCGCCATCATCGAGGCCCGTGGCCTCAGCTCGGCTGCGTCGGCCGCGTCGGCCGCCGTCGATCACGTGCACGACTGGGTGCTCGGTACCCCCGAGGGCGACTGGGTCTCGATGGCCATCCCGTCCGACGGCAGCTACGGCGTGCCCGAGGGGCTGATGTCGTCGTTCCCCGTCACCTGCACCGACGGTGACTACTCGATCGTCCAGGGCCTCGACATCGACGAGTTCTCCCAGGGCCGCATCGACGCCACCGTCGCCGAGCTCGGCGAAGAGCGCGACACGGTCGCCGGTCTCGGCCTGATCTGAGCCGGTGCCGGAGCTGCCGGAGATCCGAGCGCATTCGGAGCGCCTGGCGGCTGACTACACCGGCGCGGAGCTGAGCGCCTTTCGGGCGCTGCACCTCACCGCCCTCAAGACCTTCAACCCCAACCCGCGCGACACGCACGGGTTGGCGTTGACGCGCACGGGCAGTCGCGGGAAGTACCTCACGATGACCTTTGGCGAGGACCTCACCTACGTCATCCACCTGATGCAGGGCGGTCGCCTCCGGCCCGACCCCAAGCGGGCCAAGAAGCCTCGTGGCGGCATGGCCCGGTGGGAGTTCGACGACGGCGGCGCGCTCCTGCTCACCGAGGCCGGCACCGAGCACAAGGCGGGTGTCTGGCTCGTGGAAGGGGAGACGGAAGGCGTCGAGCCGCTCACCGATCTCGGTCCCGACGCCGACACCGTCACCCGGGATCGGCTCGCCGAGATCCTGCAGGAGGAGAACTCGCGGATCCACGGCTTCCTTCGTCGCCAGGGGCACGTCGCCGGGATCGGACGGCTGCTCGCCAACGAGATCCTGCACACGGCGATGATCTCGCCGTTCGCCATGAGCACCAAGCTCGACGACGATCAGATCGATCGGCTCCATGCGGCGATGCAGTCGGTGATCTCGGCGTCGATCGAACACGAACGCACGCTCGACGACATCGGCAAGAGCGCGGATCGGCCCAACAACGTGCACCACCGGGTCGGCTTTCCGTGCGTGACGTGCGGCGACGAGATCCGGTCGGTCGAGTATCGGCGATACACCGTGGCGTACTGCCCGACGTGTCAGACCGACGGCAAGATGCTCGCCGACAACACGACGAGCAAGTTCTTGAAGTGATCAGGTGAGGCCGAGGGCCGGTGCCAGGTCGGCCAGCGCCTGCCGGTTCGCCATCAACGCCTGGATGTCGCCCCCGATCTGGAGGCGACCGTCGAGGAACGCGAGTTGCGCCGACAGCTCACCCGCCTGGATGTCGGTGGCGGTCTCGCGGTCGGTGGTGATGCGCACGTCGGGATCGGCGGACGCGTGCAGATCGAGCTCGACTCCCTCGGGGCCCAATTGCAGCTGCCAGCGGATCGTCGGGTCGCCCTCGACGACCTGTTCGATCGTGAAGACCACGCCCTCGGGCACGGTCGCCGTCGCCGCCCGCTCGGCGATCGATGCGAACCACGCGTCGGACAGGAACTCGCTCACGTGGCCAGGGTAGATCGGTGGGCCGTAGGTTTGGCCAGGTGAGCGACGCGCTCTCGGCCCCCGCCCCCATTCGAGCCCGGCTCGGCGCCCGCCTCGTCGACGCGATCACGTTGACGTGGGCGCTCGGCTTCGTGCTGGTCGAACTCGACCAGCGCATCCTCGGCGGCGACCCGTTTGGCCGCCAGCCGCTGCAGATCGATGTCACCCAGGGCCGATCGCTGTTGTTCGTCATCGTGACGATCGCGGCGTATGAGGTGCTGCCGACGGTGTTCAAGGGCGCGACCCTCGGCAAGGCCCTCGTCGGGCTACGCGTCCGCACGGTCGAGCCCTCGCCTCAGGTCCCGTGGAGCCGGGCCATCGCCCGGGCGCTCGTCCTCTACGGCGGCCCCATCGTGTTCGGCGCGTACGGCGGCCTCTTCCTGCTCGTATTGGTGCTCAGCTTCGTGCTCCCCGCCAGTGGTCGGGGCCTGCACGATCGCCTCGCCGGCACCACCGTCGTCGCCCTTCCTCCCGAGGAGCCCGAATGATCGAGACCGACCTCTTCGATCCGGGAGAACCCCACGACGGCTACGACGACACGATCGACATCGAGTGGGTCGACCAGCGACAGGCGATCGCCGGCCTCTTGCGGGTGTCGGTGCGGCCGAGCGCCGGGGTCACCTGGTTCCTCGCCGTCGTGCACCAGCAGGGTGAAGATCCCGTGGTCGTGCTCGACTACGAACTGCCGCTCGTCTCCCACGCCTTCGAGTTCCGGGCGCCGGGCATCTGGACCGACTTCGTTTGTGAGACACCGATCGAGCAGTGGACGATCGGCCTCGAGGCGTTCGGTGTCGCGGTCGATCCCGACAACGTGATCCACCCGGCGACCTTCGGTGACCGGACCCCGATCGGTCTCGATCTCGACGTGGAGGCGGCGTCGGCGCCCGACGAACACGACGAGGGTTTCGAACACGAGATCACCGTGCGCGGCGAGGTGCTGATCGGCGCCGGAACGTACGAGGTCGACGCGGTCGGTGTCCGCCGTCGTCGCTGGGACGGTCGCTGGCCGCCGCTCGCACCCCTCACGCCGGGCTTCGATCCCCAGACCCGCATCGCCGTGCAGTGGCCGGGTCAGCCGTCGCCGGAGATCCGCGGCTGGGTCGCCGGCAACCGTCCGGGCTGGGTCGAGTTGCCGCTGTAGCCGCCACCGAAGGCGTTCACTCCCGGCGGCGACCGGCCTCGCGCATCGCCTCGACGAGGCGCCTCGGTTCGTACGGCGCGGGCGGGCCGGGCCGGTAGGTGACCGACTCGATACGTCCCGGGTAGCGGAACGAACCGTGGCGCTCGAAGGTCGACCACAGCACGGGGGAGCGGCGGTCGAGGCCGACGTCGATGCCCTGGAACGGCGCGAAGCCGATCAGCATCTCCACACCGTCGAGGCGCCCGGTCGCGTCGCCGTCGACGTCGATGCCGACGTCCCACGTGAACGACTCCCCGCAGGTGGCGGCGACCACGACGGTGTGGCGGCCGGGGGCGAGGGGTCCGGCGTCGACGATGTGCTCGATGCCGTACTCGTTGTACCCGAAGCGGAGCGTGCCGCCCTCGACGTACACGACATAGCCGCCGCCCTGGTCGCCGTGGGCGACGAGAACCCCATCACGGCCATCGTGGTCGACCACGATCTCGATCACGAAGTCGCGCAGGGTCACGAGCCGCTGGGAGCGGTAGCGCTCGAGCGCTGGCGTCGACGGGAGAAGACGGACCGGCTCGTAGAAGGCGGCCTCGTCGGGTCGCCGCATCACCTGGAGCAGGCCGAGCCCATCGTCGAGCGGGAAGACCTGGTTGTCCCAGGCGGTCGCCTCCCAGGCGTCGGCCAGGGCCCGCACGATCTCGGGATGCTCGGCGGCGACGTCGTCGATCTCGGTCGGGTCGCTGGTGATGTCGTACAGCTCCCACTCCGAGTCGTCGTAGGGCGTCCGGCGCCGATGGAGGGCGACCAGCTTCCATCCGTCGCGGTAAAAGCTCCGGTTGCCGAAGCACTCCGAGTACTGGTCGAGATGCGTGCTCTCGGCGGCACCGTCGGTGATCGCCGCCGCGAAGCTGGCGCCATCGAGATCGTCGGGCGCGTTGACGCCGGCGAGGGCGAGCACCGTCGGCATGAGGTCGGTGACGTATTGGTACTGGGTACACACCGAGCCGGCTCGGTCGGGCTCGATGCGGCCCGGCCACGACACGATGAACGGCACCCGGACCCCGCCTGCGTGGGTGGTGGTCTTGTAGAGCCGGAACGGAGTGTTCGACGCCATGCCCCAGCCGCGGGGGTAGTGGACGAGTGCTCGCGGTCCGCCGATGAGTTCGGGGTCTCGGGGCACGTCGTGTTCCCAGTCGAGGCGGGCGCCGGCGCCGCCGAACTGCTTGTAGTAGCTCCGGGTGCCGTTGGCACCACCCTCCTGGGTGGCGCCGTTGTCGGAGGTGAAGATGACGACGGTGTTCTCGAGATCGCCGAGTTCCTCGACGGTGCCGAGGAGGCGAGCGAGGTTCTGATCGACGTTGTCGATCATCGCCGCGTAGACCTCCATGTACCGGGCGTGGACGTGCCGGGTCTCGGCCGGGAGGTCGGCCCACGGCTCGACCTCATAGCCGGGTTCGTGGTTGCGGGCGGGCAATCGGGTGTCAGCCGGGAACAGCCCGAGTTCCTTCTGGCGCTCGAAGCGTCGGGCGCGGATCTCGTCCCAGCCGTCGTGGTAGCGGTCGCGGTGACGGGCGAGGTCGTCGGCTTTGGCCTGGAGTGGACCGTGCACGGCGCCGTGAGCGAGGTACAGGAAGAACGGGCGCGACGCGTCGTGGGCCCGCAGCGACGTGAGGAACGAGATGGCTTCGTCGGTGATGTCGTCGGTGAAGTAGTACCCCTCGGGGTACTCGTCGACGTCGACGGCGGCGTTGTCGCGCACCAGCCGATGCGGGTGGTGGAGGTTGGTCCACCCTTCGAGCACCCCGTAGAAGCGCTCGTAGCCGACGCCGAGCGGCCACGAGGCGCGCGACGCGCCGTCGTGCATCGCCGAGTCGCGGGTGAGGTGCCACTTGCCGGTCGCGAGCGTCGCGTAGCCGGCGGATCGCAGCACGCCCGGCAGTGTCGGGATGGCCGGGTCGAGCTCCATCGTCCAGCCGGGGAATCCCGGATCGAAGTTGGCCACGGCGGCGAAGCCGGCCCGGTGGGGATTCATGCCGGTGTGCACGGCGGCGCGGGACGGCGAGCAGAGCGGGGCGGTGTGGTAGTTCGTGAAGCGGAGGCCCTGGGCCGCCAGGCGGTCGAGGGTGGGCGTCGCGATCTCCGAGCCGTAGGGGCCGATGTCGGAGAAGCCGAGGTCGTCCATCAACACGACGATCACGTTCGGGCTGTCTGGAGCCGGCCGGGTCGGTTCGGGCCACCACGGCGTCGAGTCGCCGACCAGGCGTTCGATCCGCCCGCCGAACGACGAAGGGGTTCGATCCGTGGTCATCCGCCGGCGACCGCCAGGCCGTCGGCGTCGACGGGCGTCGACTCGAAGCCCGACGGTCCGACCTGGGTCGTGCCTTCGATCGTGATGCGTTCGAGCTCGCGGTGGTGGCCGAGCGGCACGTCGGCCGGCGCGAGGTGGGCGGTGGCCCGGTTGTCCCAGAACGCAACGCTGCCCGATCGCCACCGGAACCGCACCGTGAACTCGCTGTTCGTGAGGTGTTCGTTGAGCATCGCCAGCAGGTGATCGCTCTCGCGCCGAGTGAGCTGATCGATGTGGCTCGTGTAGTCGGGGTTGACGTAGAGCTGACGCTCACCGGTCTCGGGGTGCACGGTCACGACCGGATGTCGGGCCCGGAGGCGCGTCGCCATGAAGTCCCGGGCGAGTTGATTGGGTTCGCCCCGCACCATGTGCAACACGTTGTGGTGCACGGCGGTCAGCGGATCGATCAGCGCCCGGATCGGTGCCGAGAGGGTCGCGTAGGCGGCGGCGAGGCTGCTCCACTCCGTGTCGGCGCCATAGGGCGGCACCTCCACGGCGCGGAGGATCGAACCCATCGGCGGGGAGGCGGTGTAGGAGAGGTCGTTGTGCCAGCGGTGCTCGATCTCGTTGGCGTCGGGGTCGTCGCGGTGGTGGTCCTTCTGCAGCAGCACGATCTCGGGATGCTCGGGGAACCGCGGCGGCAGCGTCGGATGGGCCGGGCTGACGGCTCCGAAGCGCGCACCGAGGGCGATGTGGGAGTCGCGGGTGAGGTCCTGATCGCGGAAGAAGACGACCTTCCATCGCAGCAGCGCTCGCCGGATCGCAGCGACCGTCGCATCGTCGAGGTCGGTGCTGAGATCGACATCGCCGATCTCGGCGCCGATGTGTTGCGACATCGGTTCGATCTCGAGGCGATCGGTGGTCTGGATGCTGGTGTCCGTCATGGCGCCTCCCCGCCTCCGTAGATAAGCAACTTGCTTAGTAAGCATACTGCTTACTACAGTGCCGTGAAGAACTCCAGAGGATCACCGATTCCAGCTCGGCGTCGGGTCCGACCCACACCCACGTGCCCAAAGACTCCACCGACACCAAGCACCGATTGCTCGACGCCGCCGAGCACCTCATCGGCCAGCGCGGCCCCGAGGCCGTCTCGATGCGCGAGATCAGCGCCGCGGCCGGCCAGGCGAACAACAACGCAGCGACGTATCACTTCGGCTCGCGCGACGAGATCATCGCCGCGGTCCTCGACCGGCGTATGCAGCCGATCGACGACCTCCGCACGGAGATGGTCGACGCGCTGCCGGCCGAGGCGTCGATGGAGGATCTCGTCCGGACCCTCGTCGTCCCGCTCGTCGAACACGGACGCCGGCACCCGGACTTCCTGCCGTTCTTCGCCCAGCTGCGGGTGAGCCCGACCTTCACCGGTCTCGTCAGCCACGAACGCCCGCACAGCCGCAGCTACCACACCCTGATCTCGCTGCTCGACCGTCACCTCGAGCACTGGGACGCCCATGCGCTCGCCGGGCGTCGGTGGTTGCTGGGTGTGCTCCTCGTCCACGGCGTGGCCGAATTCGCCGCGGCGCCCGACCAACGCCCGCCGGCGGACTGGGACGAGATGGTCGACGGTCTCGTCACCGCCACCGTCGCCCTGCTCCGCGATCCCTGAACTCCGAACCGAACCGAACCGAGGACATCACATGGCTGTCACCGACATCACCCCGATCACCGACATCGGCCCGTACCTGGCCGAGCACTCGATCGACGCCGACGACCTGGGCCGTCTCCCGGACGAGACCGGGCAGCGCCTGCGCGAGACCGGCGTCGTGCGAATGCTCCAGCCGCGCGACTTCGGCGGGCTCGAAGCCGACCCTCGTGAGTTCCTCACCGCGGTGATGGACGTCGGCAATCACTGTCCCTCGGCCGGGTGGATCGCCGGTGTCGTCGGTGTCCACCCGTGGGAACTGGCCCTCAACGACCATCGAGTGCAGGAAGAGGTCTGGGGCGAGGATCCCGACGTGTGGGTCGCCTCCCCGTACGCCCCGAGCGGCGTCGCGACGCCCGTCGACGGTGGGTTCCTGCTCGACGGGCGCTGGTCGTTCTCGTCGGGCACCGATCTGTGCGACTGGATCGTCCTCGGTGCGATGGTGCGCCCCGCCGGCTCTGACCCGACGGCGCCGCCCATCGGCAGCATGCACGTGATGCTGCCCCGACCCGACTACCAGATCATCGAGGACTCGTGGAACACGATCGGCCTCGAGGGGACGGGCAGCAAGGACGTCGTCGTCGACGGCGCCTTCGTGCCGACGTACCGCACCATCGACGTCGTGAAGCTGATCGACGGTCGAGCGGCCGCCGAGTCGGGCCGCACCGAACCGCTGTACCACATGCCATGGTCGTCGATGTTCCCGAGCGCGGTCGCCGCCGGCCTGATCGGCATCGCTGAGGGTCTGCTCGCTCGCGGCGTCGACTATCAGCGAGGTCGGGTCTCGAACCTCGGTGTCGTCCAAGCCGACGACCCCCATGCCCGCCGTGTCCTCGGGGAGGCCGCCGCCGACATCGCCAGCTCTCGCACCCAGCTGTTGCACAACGTCGGCGCCGTGTACGAGGCGGTCGCCGCCGGCCACACCGTCCCGATCGAGCAGCGGGTGGCACTCCGCCGCGATCAGGTCCGGGCCGCCTGGCGAGCTGCGGAGGCGGCCGATCGGGTGTACGGCATCTGCGGTGGCAACTCCATCCGGCTCGACAAGCCGGTCCAACGGTTCTGGCGAGGGATGCACGCCGGACTCCACCACGGTGTCTTCGCCCCTGGTCCGCTGCTCGATCTCGCCGGGGGCGTGTTGATGGGGCTGCCGCCCACCGGGCCCGCCTCGGTGACGGTGTGAGTGCGGTGACCGCAGTCGATCCCGACACCTCGCATCGGGTCCTCGCCGTCGAGCACGGCGACCTTCACTACCACGAGGTCGGTGAGGGTCCGCCGCTCGTGTTCGTGCACGGCTCCGGCCCCGGTGTCACCGGCTGGGGCAACTTCGGCGACAACCTCGCGGCGTTCACGCCGAGCTTCCGGTGTCTCGTGCTCGACCTGCCCGGTTTCGGACGCAGCTACGACCCACCGGTCAACATCACCCTCCACGGCGTCGACGCGGTCACGTCGTTCGTCGACGGTCTCGGCCTCGAGACGTTCTCGCTGGTCGGCAACTCGCTCGGTGGCAAGATCTCGGCCCAGACCGCAGCGGCGCATCCGGAGCGGGTCGAGCGACTCGTCACCATTGGCGGGGTCGGACTCCCGCTCTTCAGCGCACTCCCGTCCGAGGGGATCATGCGGCTGGTCGAGTTCGTCGAGAATCCGAGCCGGGAGCTCCTCGTGAGCTGGATGCGTTCGATGGTCTACGACCCGGCGACGCTCACCGACGAACTGGTCGAGCAGCGCTGGCAGGCGGCCACCGAGCCGGCCGCATTGGCCGGTATCCGGCAGATCTACAACCGCGAGATGCTCACCTTCTTGCGCCAGGCGATGCTCGACAACACCAGGGAGTTCGAGACGCTGCGCCGCATCCAGGCCCCCACCCTCGTGACCTGGGGCCGCGACGACCGGGTCACGCCACTCGACGGCATGATCCCGGCGATGCGGATGATCCCCAAGGGGGAAGTCCACGTCTTCCCCGACTGCGGTCACTGGTCGATGATCGAGCGCAAGCAGGAGTTCGAGCGCATCGTGCTCGAGTTCCTCACCCGAGACCATGCCGAGGCGGGGTCATGACCACCACCGACACGACTCGTGCGACGGCGTGGGCGACCGCCGCCGATCAGCTGATCGCTGCCGAGCGGACGGCGACGCCCTGTGCACCCGTGCGCGACCTGCTCACCGACCCCACCGTCGAGGACGGCTACGAGATCCAGCGCCTCGTCAACCAGCATCGCGACACGGCCGACCGCCGGGTCGGGCGCAAGATCGGGCTCACCGCACCGGCGGTGCAGGCGCAGCTCGGCATCGAGCACCCCGACTTCGGGGTGCTCTACGCGTCGATGGCCTACGGCGACGGCGAGACCATCGCCTTCACCGACCTGCTCCAGCCCCAGCTCGAGGCGGAGATCGCGTTCGTGCTGGGGGCCGATCTCCCCGAGCATCGGGTGACCACCGCCGACGTGATCCGGGCGGTCGACGTCATCGTGCCGTCGATCGAGGTGTGTGCCAGCCGCATCGCCGACTGGAACATCCGCGCCGTCGACACCGTGGCCGACAACGCCTCGTCGGGCGCCTACATCCTCGGCGGCGCGCCTCGGCGCCTCACCGACGTCGAGGATCTCAAGGATGTCGCGATGGAGCTCGGGGCCGACGGTGAGGTCATCGGCAGTGGCCTGGGGGCGGAGAGCCTCGGCCACCCCGTCACTGCGGTCACCTGGCTCGCCAACGAGGTCGCGGCCCGAGGCGAGCCCCTCCGAGCCGGCGAGACGATCCTCTCCGGGAGTCTCGGTGAGCTCATCCCCGTTCGTCCCGGCACCGACTACGTCGCCACCTTCCACGGCCTCGGCACCGTCGCCGTCTCGTTCTCGCACTGACGAGGAGCCTGATCATGCCCGTCCTGTCACTCGGCCACGTCCGTCTCGTCAGTCCTGAACTCCAGGCCTGGGAGACCTTCGCCACCGACGTCCTCGGCTTCATGCCCACGCCCGGCCCCGAGGTCGACGCTCGCTACTTCCGGTGGGACGCCCAGCCGTACCGCCTCATCGTCCGGGAGGGCGAGACCGCCGGCGTCGAGGCCCTGGCGTTCGAGGTGGTCGACGACCGCGACCTCGCCGCGCTCGCTGCGCGGATCCGCGATGTCGGTGTCGACGTCGCCGAGGGGTCGCCCGAGGAGGCCACGGCCCGGCTGGTGTCCGGGTTCGTGTCGTTCACCGATCCCGCAGGAACGCCGGTCGAGTTGTTCCACGGACCGATCCGCAACGACCGGCCGGTCGTCACCCCGCTGGTGTCGGCGTTCGTCACCGGCGACATGGGGTTCGGTCACGCGGTCGTGAAGGTCGATGATCTCGACTCGGTCCTGGACTTCTACCGCGACGTGTTGGGCTTCCACCTGCGCAACACCTGGCACGCCGGCTCGATGTCGATGGCCTTCCTCGGTTGCAACCCGCGCCACCATACGATCGCGTTCGGGGCCGGGATGCCCGCCCCGCATCCGCTCGGCCATTTCATGGTCGAGGCCGCGACGATCGACGACGTCGGCATGGCCCAGGACCGGTGTCTCGACGCCAAGGTGCCCGTGCGGATGTCGCTCGGCCGTCACAGTAACGACGAGATGATCTCGTTCTACTGCCAGTCGCCCGACGCGATGATGGTCGAGTTCGGCTGGGGCGGGCTCCGGGTCGAGGATCCCGAGCAGGCGGGCACCTACCAGATCTCCAAGCCGAGCTTCTGGGGCCACCGGCCGTTCCCGGCCTGACAGTCGGCGTCAGTGTTCGAGCCGTTTGCCGATCTGCGACAGCGCCATCACGAGCACGAAGCCCACGACACCGAGCGCCACCGGACCGAGGATCTCGTCGCCTGCGGGGAGCTCGAGGCCGGTGCCGTCGATCACCTCGGATTCGTCCTCGCTGATCACGCCGACGCCGTTGGGCCAGGGCCACAGCACCCGCAGCGAACCCAGCATCAAACCGACCATCGCCGCCATGACGGTGTCGCCGTGGTTGTCGAGCAGCCAGCCGAGGAAGGTCGAGAAGAGTGCGAGTCCGACGATGGCGCCGATCCCGACGAGCGCGATGTCGCCGAACGCCCGGTCGTCGACCGCGCCGATCACCGCCGCGTACATGCCGATCATCAACAAGATGAACGACCCCGAGATCCCGGGGAGGATCATGGCGCAGATGGCGAGTGCGCCGGCCCCGACGAACACGCCGGGACTCGGATCGACGATCGGTCCCGACTGGAAGCCGAGCAGGAAGAAGATCACGACGGCGACGACGAGCACGATGGCCAGGTGGGTGCTGGTGCGGGCCTTGATGAGATCCCACCCGATCAACACCGAGGCGGCGACGAGACCGAAGAACAGCCCGGCCATCTCCTCGGGGTTCTCTTCGAGTTGGGTCTCGAGCACCGACGCGAGGCCGCCGACCGCAAGCACGATGCCGACCGCCAACGGGATCAAGAAGACGAAGTCGAGCGCCATGACCCGGCGCCAGAAGCCCCGGAGGTCGCCCTTCACGAGTGTGCCGAGCGCCTTGGCGCCGGCGCGGACCTGATCGATCAGCTTCTCGTAGATGCCGACGATGAGGGCGATCGTTCCGCCCGACACACCGGGAACGACGTCGGCCGCTCCCATCAGGAAGCCGCGGACGAGCTGAGCACCGATCTTGGGGATCACGGGAGCCAACGGTACCGTTCGCCCCGATGACGGACGCGGCACGAGACATCGACCGGGGCGAACCGCTCCGAGTCGGCGAGGTCGATCTGTGGGTCGACGTGGCGGGCGACGCCGACGACACCGTCGTGTTGCTCGCGGGCGCCGACACGCCGGGATTTCGGTGGGCGCCCGGTTTCGTCGACGCGCTCGTCGACGCCGACTTCCGAGTGGTGCGTTTCGATCATCGTGATTGTGGTCGGTCGTCGTGGCTCGGATCTGAGGCCGGCTACCTTCTCGACGATCTCACGAACGATCTGATCGGCCTTCTCGATCACCTCGCCGTCGAGGCTGCGCATCTCGTCGGCCGCTCGATGGGCGGCATGGTCGCCCAGGTCGCCGCGCTCGATCATCCGCAGCGGGTCCGGTCGTTGACCCTGCTCGGCTCGACCCCCGGGGCGGGCGACGAGCGGCTCCCTGGCCCCGACGACGCCTTCATCGAGGCGATGATGCACCGCCTCTACGCCGGCCCGCCGCCCGACCGACGGTCGTTGATCGACTGGCTGGCCGAGTTGGCCGAACTGCTCGCCGGCGAGGCATACTCCTTCGACGCCGAGGAAGCCCACCGTCTCGCAGCCGCCGAACTCGCGACCGGGTGGCAGCCCGACTCGGGCCACGGCGTCGCTGTGCACGGCTCACCCAGTCGGCTCGACCGGCTCGCGGAGATCGCCCAGCCGACGCTGGTGGTGCACGGCACTGCGGATCCCGTGTTCCCGATCGAGCACGGGCGGGCGCTCGCCAGCGGCATCGATGGTGCGGTCCTCGTCGAGGTCGATCGCCTCGGCCACGAGACGCCCGCCCCGATGCTCGAGGAGCTCACGCCCGTGCTCCTGGCCCACCTTCGCGGTGCCGCCGCCTGGCCCGATCAGCCTTGACGCGAACGAGACGCCCCGGGGCAGGGGCGTCTCGTCCGAGAAGGGTCCACCCGAACCGGCCTCGGACTCGTCCGCAGAACGCTTCTCCGTTGGCCCTCGTAGGGCCGGTCGGTGCGAGAAGTTCGTGGGACCGGTCTCGGCCTTGTGATCCAGGTGGTTCGCCGATGTGCGGAGGCGACCCGTCACGGTTGGCGGTTGGACGGTGTCGCGTCGGTGTCGGCTCCCTTCCGTCACTGCGGGCTGAGGCGAGTGCATCGAGCAAGACCCGCGTGTGTGACTGGTGTCACCGTCGCGCCGGTCAGAGGTGCGGGTCAACGAGAACCTCGCTGGGTGGTGCTTCGTGAACGTGAACACGATCACCGCCTGTGGAAGAACACCGTTCGACGGTGGGCGTCGAAAACGACGAAGGCCGGCCCGTGGGGCCGGCCTCGGTCTCGAACGGAACCGTCGATCAGCGCTTGGCGACCAGGCTGCGGTTCTTGATCTTGGACTTCACGTAGTCCTTGTTCATGAAGGCGATGAAGTCGAGCGAGATCTCCTTCGGGCACGCCTCGGCGCATTCGCCGTGGTTGGTGCAGGAACCGAAGAAGTCCTCCATGGTCTCGACCATGGCCTCGGTGCGCTTCCACCGTTCGGGCTGACCCTGGGGCAGCGTGTTGAGGTGGTGGAGCTTGGCCGACGTGAACAGCTGACCGGCCGAGTTGGGGCACGCAGCCACGCAGGCGCCGCAACCGATGCAGGCGGCGGCGTCCATCGCGGTGTCGGCCACCTCCTTCGGGATCGGGATCTCGTTGGCGTCGGGCGCCGTGCCGGTCGGAGCCGAGATGTAGCCGCCGGCCTCGACGATGCGGTCGAACGCACGACGGTCGACCATGAGGTCCTTGAGGATCGGGAACGACGTGGCCTGCCACGGTTCGATCACGATCTCGTCGCCGTCGTTGAACTTGCGCATGTGCAACTGGCACGTGGCGGTGGCCTTCTCGGGACCGTGGGCCTGGCCGTTGATCATCACGCCACACGTGCCACAAATGCCCTCACGGCAGTCGTGGCCGAAGGTGACGGGCTCGACGTCGTCGGCGATCAGCCGCTCGTTGACCACGTCGAGCATCTCGAGGAACGAGGCGTCCTCGGGGATGTCGTGGGCCTCGACGTCCAGGAACGAGCCCTGCGCATGCGGGCCGGCCTGACGCCAGATCTTCAGCTTGAGGTTGAGGTTCTTGCTCATCGTCAGTTCTTTCGCTGTTCCTGGCTCACTTGTAGCTGCGCTGGGTCAGCTTGACGTACTCGAACTCGAGATCTTCCTTGTGGAGGGTCTGAGCCTCGTCGGGACCGTTCCACTCCCATGCGCCGACGTAGGCGAAGTTGTCGTCGTCGCGCAGTGCCTCGCCTTCCTCAGTCTGGGACTCCTCACGGAAGTGGCCGCCACAGCTCTCGTTGCGGTGCAGCGCATCGCGCACCTTGAGCTCGGCGAACTCCATGAAGTCGTCGACGCGGTTGACCTTCTCGAGCATCGTGTTGATGCCGTCGGGCGAGCCGAGCACCTTCACGTTCTTGCGGAACTCCTCCCGCAGCGCTGGGATCTCCGAGAGGGCCTTCTCGAGACCGTTCTCGTTGCGAGCCATGCCGCAGTACTCCCAGACGATCTTGCCGAGCTCACGGTGGTAGTACTCGACGCCGTGGGTACCGCCCTTCTTGGAGGTCCACTGGCGAGTGCGATCGTCGACCGCGGCAACGGCCTCGGTGAAGGCCGGATCGTCGGTCGAGAGCGGCGAGTCGCCCAGCTTCGGAGCGAGGTAGTCGCCGATGGTGTACGGCAGGACGAAGTAGCCGTCGGCGAGACCCTGCATCAGGGCCGAAGCGCCGAGACGGTTCGCGCCGTGGTCGGAGAAGTTCGCCTCGCCGAGGGCGTAGAGGCCCGGCACCGAGGTCATCAGGTTGTAGTCGACCCAGAGACCACCCATCGTGTAGTGGGTGGCGGGGTAGATGCGCATCGGCGTGTGGTACGGATCCTCGCCGGTGATGCGCTCGTACATCTGGAACAGGTTGCCGTAGCGCTCCCGGACGGCCTCCTCGCCATCGCGGGCGATCGCCGCCGCGAAGTCGAGGTAGACGCCGTTCTTGAGCGGGCCGACGCCGCGGCCCTCGTCGACCACGGTCTTGGCGTTGCGGCTGGCGACGTCGCGCGGCACGAGGTTGCCGAAGGCCGGGTACTTCTCCTCGAGGAAGTAGTAGCGGTCGTCCTCGGCGATGTCGGAGGCACCGCGGGACTCGTCGCGATCGCGCGGCACCCAGATGCGGCCGTCGTTTCGCAGCGACTCCGACATGAGGGTCAGCTTCGACTGGAACTCGTCGGAGGCCGGGATGCAGGTCGGATGGATCTGCGTGTAGCAGGGATTGGCGAACAGGGCGCCCTTGCGGTGCGCACGCCAGGCGGCGGTGACGTTGGAGGCCATCGCGTTGGTGGAGAGGTAGTACACGTTGCCGTAGCCGCCGGTGGCGAGCACCACGGCGTGGGCCGAGTGCGAGTGCACCTGACCGGTGAGCATGTCGCGCACGACGATGCCCTTGGCCTCGCCGTCCTTGGTGACGATGTCGAGCACGTCGGAGCGGTTGTAGAGGGTGACCTTGCCGCTCTGGATGGCCCCGGCGAGAGCCTGGTAGGCGCCGAGCAGCAACTGCTGACCGGTCTGGCCGCGGGCGTAGAAGGTGCGGCTCACCTGAGCGCCACCGAACGAGCGGTTGGCGAGGAGGCCGCCGTACTCACGGGCGAAGGGCACACCCTGGGCCGCGCACTGGTCGATGATGTCGACCGACACCTGGGCGAGGCGGTACACGTTGGCCTCACGGGCTCGGTAGTCGCCGCCCTTCACCGTGTCGTAGAAGAGGCGGTAGACCGAGT
>JBCBYI010000089.1:0-15246 GCA_039815945.1 Actinomycetota bacterium
CGACGTCAGCGACCCGAACAAGACACCCATCAGGCCACTCCGATGAGGGCGACGCCCCCGACGCAGGTGACGACCCCGACCGCCTGCCACCACCGCATCGCGTGGCCGTCGAAGATCGACGACAACACCGCGGTGATGCCCGGCGCCAAGGCGTTGATCGCAGCCAACTCGGCGAGCGAACCTCGCTGGGAGCCGATGGTGAACGCCGCGATCGCGGTGGCGCCGATCGCCCCCGAGAACGCGGCCCGCGCTCGAAGCGATCGGGGCACGACGAACGGGAGGCCTCGTGCGGTCGCGGTCACGGCCAGGGCGACGAACGCGGTCGAGCGTTGTGTGACGGCCGGCCACAGACCCGAGGTCTCGCTCGTCTCGCCGAGAAGGGTCAGCGACGCACCGAAACAGAGCCCCGAGATCAGCCCCCAGAGGATCCCGACCCGCACCCGATCGCCGAGTTCGGGCGACACCGTCGACAGCACCAGCCCGGCGAACGCGACCCCGGCACCGACGATGCCCAACCCCGGCAAGGACGCGCCGGTCGCGAGTCCCCACCCGAACGGGATGAGCGACGCCAGCGTCGCCGTGATCGGCGCCACGACCGCGGCCGACGCCGCCGACATCCCGTGGTAGAGCGACGCAAGAGCGAAGCCGATGAACGAGCCGGACAGCACGCCGAGCACCACGTCGGCTCCGACGAAGGCGCTCTCGACGACCACCAGGAGCGCCACCATGACCGCGATGCCGGCGATCAGCGCGGTCGCGACCGTCGCCATCGCCTCGGAGCGCTTGGCGATGTACCCGCCGTGGTAGTCGGCGACACCGACACCGAACGCGAACCAGAGCCCGAGGGCGACGGTCACCCGAGGAGGCGTTCGTCGAAGGGATAGTGCGAGAGCAGCTCGGTGCCGGTGTCGGTGACGAGTACCTGTTGTTCCAGCTTCACGCCCTCGCGAGTGTCGGGCCCGCCGATGAAGCTCTCGACGCACAGCGTCATGCCCGGCTCGATGACACCGTCGTAGCCGAACGAGGCGAAGTCCTGGGCGTGATACAGGTACGGGTACTCGCCGGTCATGCCGACTCCGTGCGCCGACAGGTAGTAGCGGTGCGCCTCGAAGCGGGCCGGCAGATCCCATGCCCGTTCGCTGTACGCGGCGAACGTGAGTCCGGGTTCGATGATCGCCAGGTTGTGATGCACCTGTTCGTGGGCGATGCGATACAGCTCGCGTTGTTCGGCGGAGGGGTCGTCGGGTCCGGCGTGGAAGGTGCGGGAGTAATCGGCGTAGTAGCCGTGGCACCCGACGACATCGGTGTCGAAGGCGACGAGCTCGCCGCGTTCGATCACCTTGGCGCTCGTCTCCTGGAACCACGGATTGGTGTGCGGGCCCGACGAGAGCAGCCGGGTTTCGATGTAGTCGCCACCCTGGGCGATCACGTGTTGATGAAACACCGACCACAACTCGTTCTCGGTGAGTCCGGGGCGGAGTTCGGCTTCCATCGCGGCCATCGCTCGTTCGGTGGCGCGCATCGACTCGACCTGGCATGCGATCTCGTCGGGTGTCTTGATCGCCCGCGCCCGTTCGACGGCCGCTTGTGCATCGACGAGATGTAGGCCGAGGTCGCCGAGTGCGATCGCTGCGCCGGCGTTGACCCGCTCGACCCCGACGGTCGAGTCGAGGCCGACCGTCTCGGCGACCAGATCTCGGATCTCGGCGGCCCACTGCTGCTCCACCGCACCGATGCGGTCGCCGGCCGCCACGAACGACGCGGTCGTCGCCGGGCGCACCTCGGTGATCGTCTCGAGGCCGTCGGCCAGATGGAGCGCACCGGTGAACTCGTGGAGCACGACGGGCCCGTCGACGGCCACGAACAGGTACCGCGCCGGGTTGCGGGCGGTGAAGATCTGCATGTTCCGCGCACCGCTCGCGTATCGGATGTTGACCGGGTCGGTCAGCACCAGGGCCGCGACGCCACGAGTGGCCATCTCCGATCGCAGCCGGGCGAGACGACCCGAGCGCAGCGAGACCGGGTCGATGGTGGTGTCGAGCATCGGGGGAATCTAACCCTCGCCGCCGACGGCAGGGCCGACGTTCAGGCCCGGGGTCCGCCCTCGTGGTGCAGATCGACCTCGATGGCGGATTCGTCGCTCTCGAAGAACTGCTGGACGAGCGCCTCGAAGCACACGGCGAAGAGCGACCAGCGTTCGGCTTCCTCGTCGGGCCCCGTGTTGCGCTCGAGCACCCGCACTTCCTCGCGCACGTTCGACCGGATCATCAGCCCCTCGCTGAGGGCGCTGACGGCGGTGGTGAATTGGGGCCAGGTGTAGCAGTACCGGAGCCGCAGCCCGAACATCGAAGCGAGGACCGAATAGACGTTCAGATAGCGGGTCGCAGTGCTCTCGTCGCTCTTCACCCACGCGGCCTGCAACGCGGCCGACGCCGACGGCTGCGACAGGGCGACCGTGCCGATGGCGACGTACGAGCGCCACAGGAGCGACTCGTCGGCGAAGGCGAGGTTGGCATCGGTGCCCGCTCGATAGATCTGACGCAGCCAGTGGCCCCGCTCGGCCGGGTCGAGGGTCGTGAGATCTGGCATCGACTCGACGATGGTCGAGATGGCGACCAGTGTCTCGGTGAGAGCCGTGCCCTCGACGGCGCCCGAGTCGCCGATCGCAGGTTGCTCCTGCAGCACACGGACCGCCACCGCTTCTCGGTAGACCTCTTCGGGATCGAGTTCGTCACCATCACGCCAGAGGGTCTCCGCCTCGGCGATCGACATCCCGACGGCCGCGGCGGCATCGACGAGTGAGACGGTACCCAGCCGGACTTCGACACCACTCTCGGAGATCTGCGCCAGACCGTGCGCCAAGAGCTTCTCTCGTGCCTGTTCCATGCGGACCTCCGTGATCGAACGGTACCCCACCTGCTTCGATCCCGCCTGAGCCGCCCGCCTCCGACCGATCGGGACCTCTGTCACGACGTGGCGAGAGAACCGGCCCGCGCCGACCGCCCGATCAGCCACCCGTCAGCGGGGCGACGAAGTAGACGACCGTGTCGGGCTGGATTCGCACGAACTCGGGCTCGGCGTGGATCTCGCCGTCGATGCCGGCGGACGAGCCGGCTCGCAACGCGTCACCGAGGCCGGGGAACCGGCGGTCGAGATCGTCGATGAGCTGCCCGACCGTGGCCCCGTTGGCCTCGACGACCGCGTCACCACCCGCGAACGGGCGGTGCTGGGTCATCAGGTGAACGGTGGCCACGGTCGTCAGCGTCTCGTCAGTCGGCCTCGTCGAGGGCCTTGAGCACCTTGGGCGGCGACATCGGCAGCGAGGTCATGCGTACGCCCGTCGCGGCCTTGATCGCATTGCCGATCGTCGCCATCGGCGGAACGATGCCGGTCTCACCGACACCACGCACGCCGTAGGGATGCGACGGGTTCGGGACCTCGACGATGATCGTCTCGATCATCGGCAGGTCCGAGGCCACCGGGATCCGGTAGTCGAGGAAGCCGGGGTTCATGAGCACGCCGTCGCTCGAGAAGATGTACTCCTCGTTGAGCGCCCAGCCGATGCCCTGCACCGAACCACCCTGCATCTGCCCCTCGACGTAGCTCGGGTGGATGGCGGTGCCGGCGTCCTGGACGGCGGTGTACCGCACGATCTCGGTCTGCCCGGTCTCGTCGTCGACCTTCACGTCGGCGCAGTGCACGGCGAACGACGGACCGGCGCCGGCGGCGTTGAGCGAGGCGGTGGCGGTGAGCGGACCACCGGTGCGCTTCGCCTGGGCGGTGATGGCCGCGAGGGTGAGCGGCTCGCCGCCCTCGCCCCCGCCGTGCCCAGGCGAGACGGCGGCACCGTCGACCCAGGCGACCTGATCCTCGTCGACCCCCATGATCTGGGCGGCGCGGCGGCACAGCTCGACCTTGAGCTCTCGGCACGCCTCGACGACGGCCTTGCCGGTAGCGAAAGTGGCGCGGGAACCCTCGGTGACGTCGGTGAAGCCGACGGCCTCGGTGTCGGCCACGACCGGGGTGATCGAGTAGACGTCGATCCCGAGTTCCTCAGCCGCCATCAACGCCATCGACGCGCGGGAGCCGCCGATGTCGGGGCTGCCGGTGATGACGGTCGCGGTGCCGTCCTCGTTGAGGTTGACGGTCGCCGACGACTGCTCGCCGATGTTGAACCAGAAGCCGACGGCGAGGCCGCGGGCGGCGCCCTCGGCCGGTTCGGACTGGTAGTGGTCGCTCGCCTTGAGCGCCTCGAGGCATTCGACGAGACCGATGCGGGGATGGGGCATGCCCATCGCCGTGAGGTCGCCCTCGACGGCGGCGTTCTTCAGCCGCAGGTCGATCGGATCCATCTCGAGCTCGCTGGCGATGTCGTCGATGACCGACTCGATCGCGAAGGCGGCGTGCGGCGCCGACGGCGCCCGGTAGGCCGCGGTCTTCGGCGTGTTGGAGAGCACGCCCCACGACTCGAGCTTGAGATTGGGGAACTTGTAGCTCGCCACCGACATCGCACCGACCATGCCGGCGAAGTCGCCGTAGGCCCCGACCTGGTAGGCCATCCAGCCGTCGATCGCGGTGAGCTCGCCGTCCTTGGTGGCACCGATCTTGATGCGCAGCTTGGCGCCGGGCGCCGGGCCCGACGAACGCAGCACCTCTTCGCGGCTCATCACGAGCTTGACCGGACGGCCGGCCTTCTCGCTGAGACGAGCGGCGACCGGCTCGAGGTAGACCGTGGTCTTGCCGCCGAAACCGCCGCCGATCTCGGCGGGGGTGACCTTGATGCGGCTCGTCTCCCAACCGAGCACCGCTGCGGAGATCGCCCGGACCATGAAGTGGCCCTGCGACGACGCCCACACGTTGGCCTTGCCGTCGGCGCCGGTGTCGACGACACAGGCGTGCGGCTCGATGTAGCCCTGGTGGACATGCGCGCAGTCGAACTCGCGCTCGATCACGATGTCGGCCTCGGCCATGGCGGCGTCGGCGTCGCCCCGTTCCAGCGGGGTGTGGGTGGCGATGTTGGACGGATCGGTCGGGCCGACGAACTTCTGGTAGTTCTGCTCGTTGGCGAGGGGCGCGCCCTCGGCCATGGCCTCGTCGATGCCCAACACGACGGGAAGCAGCTCGTACTCGACCTCGATCGCCGCACACGCCGCCTGGGCCTCGGCCTTGGTGGTGGCCGCGACCGCCGCGATCGCGTGACCGTGGTAGAGCACGGTGCCGCGGGCGAGCACGTTGATCGACACGTCGTGATTCGGGTCGGTGATGTCGAGCGCCGGGAAGTCGTCGCCAGTGACGATCGCCTTCACGCCGGGCATCGCCTCGGCCGCGGACGTGTCGATCGACACGATGTTGGCGTGGGCGTGCGGCGACCGCAGGTAGGCGGCATGCAGCTGGCCCGGCAGGTTGAGGTCGGCCGCGAAACGGGCCTTGCCCACGACCTTGTCGTAGCCGTCGTGACGGATCGGCCGGGTGCCGACCCACTTGTAGGTCTTCGGGTTCTCGGTGGCGGTCATGTCGCGCTCCTGAGCTGAACGGCCGCTTCCTGAACGGAGCGGATGATCTTGTCGTAGCCCGTGCAACGGCAGAGGTTGCCGGCCAGGGCGTACCGAATCTCGGTTTCGGTCGGATCGGGGTTGTTGTCGAGCAACGCCTTGGCGGCGACGAGGAAGCCCGGGGTGCAGACACCGCACTGCAGGGCGGCGCCCTCGAGGAACGTCTGCTGCAGCGGATGGAGGTGATCACCCTCGGCCCCGTCTCCAGAGGAAAGGCCCTCGACGGTGAGCAGGTCGCGGCCCTCGGCTTCGGGCGCGAACACGAGGCAGGCGCAGGTGACCTTGCCGTCCATCAGGACGGAGCAGGCGCCACAGTCGCCCGTGCCGCAGCCCTCCTTGGCCCCGGTGAGGCCCAGCTCGTCGCGAAGCGCATCGAGCAGCGACGTCGCCGGGTTGGCGAGGAAGTCGGTGGCTTCGCCGTTGACGGTGCAGGTGATGTGGGTGCGGCTCACGAGTTGGCCTCCATTCCCTTGGCGCGGTCGGCGGCGAGGACAGCGGCCCGCTTGGCGAGCACGCCGGCGACCTGAGTGCGGTACTCGACGGTGCCGCGCTTGTCGTTGATCGGGTTGGCCGCGGCGGATGCCGCCGCGGCGACGGCGGCGAGCGTGTCGTCGTCGAGCGACGAGCCGACGAGTGCGGCTTCCGCGTCGGGGACGCGGACGGCGGTGGGGGCGACGGCACCGAGCACGACCCGGGCGTCGGTGCAGGTGTCGCCGTCCATCGTGACGCGCACCGCCGCACCGACGATGGCGATGTCCATCTCGGTGCGAGGGGTGGTGCGGACGTAGGCGTCGCCGGTGTTGGCCGGGGCGTCGTCGATCTCGAACTCGACGACGAACTCACCGTCGCTCAGCGACAGCTGGCCGGGACCCGTGACGACGTCGCCGACCGGGATGGTGCGCTCACCGTCGGCGCCGGCGATCACCGCACGGGCCTCGGAGGCGATCATCGCCGGAACGCTGTCGGCGGCCGGCGAGCCGTTGCACAGGTTGCCGCCGAGGCTCGATCGGTTCTGGATCTGGTCGGAACCGATCAGGCCGGCGCCCTCGGAGATGCCGGGGAACATCGCGGCGAACTCACCGTTGTGGGTCAGCTCCGAGGTCGGCGTGGCGGCGCCGATGGTCCAGTGTCCGTCGGCATGGGCGACCGACATCAATCGGTCGATGCGCTTCAGGTCGACGAGCACCGAAGGCTCGGGGCGACCAGACCGCATCTGGGGCACGACATCGGTGGCGCCGGCGAACACACGGCTTCCCGGGTTGTCGGCCAACATCGACCGTGCCTCGTCGACCGTGGTCGGGGCGGCGTACTGCATCCGGCTTCCTCTCCTTACCAGGGGCTGCGACTGGCGTCAGCATGCCACGGCCGAGCGGACGAGGAAGAACCACCCGGTTCAGCCGAGCCGGACGACCAACTGCACCTCGAGGATCCCGGATTCCTGGACGGTGCCAGCGGTCGAGTTCGGGGTGTCCACTCCGTAGTCGGCCCAGGTCAGATCGGCGGTGCCGACGATGAGGGCGACACCGTCGCCGACGACGGTCGCCTCGGCCCGGATCGTCTCGGTGTTGGTGGTGCCGGCGATGGTGAGTTCGCCGATGATCCCGGCGGAGACCGTCTCGCCCGCATCGAGCGCCGCGAGGTCGAGGGCCGACGGTTCGCCGACGAAGAACGACGCGGTGGGGAACGTACCCGTGTCGACGGCGCTCTTGATCGCGCTCTCCCGAGCGGAGATGTCGGACTGGAGGCTGGTCATGTCGACGATGATCTCGCCGGCCGACACGGCCCCGTCGGCGATGGTGATCGACCCGGTGACGTCGCCGGAGCGGCCGACTGCGGTCTGTTCGCCGCCGACGAAGAGTTCCTTTTGCACGCGGAATCCGGCGAAGCTCCCGCTCGCGTTCTCGAAGGCGAAGTCGCCGAACTCGTCGTCGACCGTCCACGTTCCTTCGACACCGGCCGGCGACGAGGTGCCGGACTCGTCGGCCGCAGCGGTTTCGTTGACGACCGACTCGTCGACCGATGCGACCTCGTCGGTCATCTCGTCGGCCGAGACCGCTTCGGCCTCGAGATCTTCGGCGAACTGCTCGAGCGCCGCCTCGGTGGTCACCTCGTCGGGAGAGTCGGCGACGATCACGTACTGGTACAGGCCGTACCCAGCGAGGACGAGAACGACAAGGGCAACGGGGGCGGCGATGCGCAGGACGCGGCGGTTCATGTCAGCAGTGTGCCCGTCGACGCGGAGGAGGTACGGCGCACCGTACGGACCGCTGTCATCTGACCGTGGCCGGCTTGTTCGGGTAGAAGGCGGCGGCGATCGCCGCCATCACGGCATACGCGATGGCGCCGATCAGCCAGGAGTCGTCGTAGACCGCAAGCGCTTCGGTCGGCTCGGCGGGCCGACCGATCACCGCGACGGCGACGGCGATGCCCAGGGCGATCGCCATCTGGAACACCGTCGTCCGTCCGGCGCCGCCCATCGCGTACTGATGCGCCGGCACGTCGCGCATCGCCGCACCGACCAGTTGGGAGAAGCCGGTGCCGGCGGCGACACCGATGAAGACGCTCGGGAGCAAGACGTCGCTCAGGTACTGCGGTTCGGTGCCGAAGTTTGCGCGGAGGAGCAGCATCCCGATCATGCCGCTGACGCCGCAGACCGTGAGGATCCATCGGTTGCCGACCCGGTCGGCGATCCGGCCGGCAGGGGGCGCGACGAAGAAGGCGAGCAGTGGCCCCGGCGCGATCGCGAATC
This sequence comes from Actinomycetota bacterium, assembly GCA_039815945.1. Classification (GTDB taxonomy): domain Bacteria; phylum Actinomycetota; class Acidimicrobiia; order Acidimicrobiales; family Aldehydirespiratoraceae; genus UBA11606. The sequence continues at coordinate 8,302 of JBCBYI010000089.1, forward strand.
CGGTCTCCAACACCGACCAGCCCCAGACGGTCTGGATCAGCGTGGGCAGCGGGACCAGCCAACCGAAGAAGGCGAACGCGAAGAAGACGGTGGCGACGTTGGCCACCGAGAAGCTCCGCAGGCGGTAGAGGCCGAGGTCGAACAGTGGCGCCGGATGGCGGGCCGATCGCACCAGGAAGGCAGCGACCAGCACGAGGCCGAGCACGAACGAGCCGATGACGCCGCCCGACGACCAGCCCCACGTCTCGACCTGCACGATGCCGAGCACGAGGGCGCCGACGCCCACGCCGGCGAGGGGCACACTCACGAGATCGACCGACTCGGTGCCGGGGGAAGGTTCCGTGTCGGGCAGCCAGCGCCGACCGAGGACGAGGGCCGCGCCGATGATCGGGATGTTGATCAAGAACACGGCCCGCCAGCCGAACCCCTCGACCAGCAGGGCGCCGATCGTGGGACCGGCAGCCGCGGCGAGCGCACCGGCGGCGCCCCAGATGCCGATGACCATCTGGTGCCGAGCGGGTGGAGCCGCAGCGAGGATCAGGGCGAGCCCGGCGGGCGACTGCAGCGCCCCGCCCGCTGCTTGCACCACCCGGGCGGCGATCAGCATCTCGGCCGAGGCTGCGACTCCTGCGAGGATCGAGCCGGCGAGGAAGATCGAGACGCCGGTGAGAAAGACGCGCTTGTGGCCGTAGCGCTCCGACGACCAGCCACCGATCAACAAGAGGCTGGCGACCCCGATGTTGTAGGCGCTGAAGACCCACGAGAGGGCCGACTCCGACGTGTCGGAGAACTGCTCGCGGATCTCGGGGAAGGCCAGCGAGATCACGGTGATCTCCATGCTGACCATGAACACGGCGGCCGACGAGATGCCGACGGTGCGCCAGCCGTCGCGGCCGACCGGGGGGAGTCCACTCATCGCCGGGGACCCTAGGCGCCGCTGCGTCCTTACGCCCTACGATGGCGACAGGCGACGGAGGGAGCGGCCCGTGCGACGGTGGACAGCAGCGCTGGTGATGGTGTTCGTGGCGGGAGCCTGCGGCGGAGGCAGCGACGACGCCGGCCCCGCATCGTCGACGACGACCGAGGCGGTCACAACCACCACGGAAGCGGCGACGACCACGACCGAGGCGGTCACAACCACCACGGAAGCGGCCACGACCACCACCGAGGCGGCCACGACCACGACTGCAGCGGCGACCACCACGAGCACGACCACGACGGCGGTGCCGATCCCGGCGAGTGCGCTCGTCGACAACCCGGATCGTCCGTGGCTGGTCGGCGAGCGCGACGCCCTCGTCGAGCGCTCGGGGATGAACCCCGATGCCGCCAACTGCATCGTCGAACTGTTCGAGCGCGAGGGGTTCGACATGCGGTTGTTGATCTGGACCGACACCAGTACGCCGGCCGAGTTCTTCATCGCCCTCGGCTCGTGTGGGTCGCGCCTGAACGGCGGCTTCGACCTGCCCGACTCGACCCTGCTCGAGGCCGAGTTCGTGGGCGACGACCCATTCCTCGACGAACTCCACGCCGGGTGCGGATCCGGCGATGCGGGTGCGTGCGACTCGCTCTGGTGGACGGCGCCGATCGACAGCGAGTACGAGGCATTCGGCGACACGTGCGGCGGCACCGTTTCGTCCGACGGAGGTGGCTGCGTCGAACGGGCGGGGGCGGGCGACGTGGGCGACAGTGTCTACCTCGACCGGCTGCACGCCTCGTGCCTCGACGGCTACGGCGGCTCGTGCGACACGCTCGGCTTCCTGCTCGACATCGGTGGCGAGTACGCCGCAACCGGTCGCACGTGCGGCGGTCGGTTCCCGGCGAGCGACGACAACCAGTGCAGCGAGCTGTTGCGACCGGGCTGACGACGATCGGCGGTGGCCCCCTAGCATCGCCGGCATGTACCTCTCGCCGAATCCGGACCACGAACTGATCATCGAGACGGTCGACTCGGTCTGCGCGAAGTACGACGACACGTACTGGGCCGAGCGCGACGAGCAGCACGAGTTCCCGTGGGACTTCTACGCCGACATGGCCGCCGGCGGCTGGGTCGGCATCGCCATCCCCGAGGCGTACGGCGGCGGCGGGCAGGGCATCGCCGAGGCTGCGCTCGTGCTCAACCGGGTCGCAGCATCGGGCGCGGCGATGAACGGCTCGACGGCGCTGCACCTCACGATGTTCGGACTCAACCCGGTGGTGAAGTTCGGGAACGACCGACTCAAGGACACCTTCCTGCCACGCGCGGCGGCCGGTGACCTCCACGTTGCGTTCGGTGTCACCGAGCCCGACGCGGGCACCGACACCAGCCGCATCGTCACCCGCGCCACCGAAGATGACATGGGCGGCTGGATCGTCAACGGCCGCAAGATCTGGTCGTCGAAGGCACTCGAGTCCGAGGTGTGCCTCCTGCTCGCCCGCACCGATGGCGAGCCGGGTGAGTTCAACGGCCTCACCCTCTTCCTCGTCGATCTCGATCCCGAGTACTGCGACATCGCGCCGATCCCGAAGGTCGGCCGCAACGCCGTCGCCTCGTGCGAGGTCGCCTACGACGACCTTCCGGTCGAGGGGTGGCGCATGGTCGGCGAACGCGGCCGCGGGTTCCACCACATCCTCCACGGCCTCAACCCGGAACGGATCCTGCTCGCCGGCATGGCGTGTGGCATCGGCGAAGCGGCCCTGCGCCGCGCCACCGACTACGCCAACGAGCGGGAGGTCTTCGGTCGGCTCATCGGCGCCAACCAGGCGATCTCCCATCCGTTGGCGAAGGCCCATATGGAACTCAACGCGGCCATGACGATGATGATGAAGGCGGCCTGGCACTACGACAACGGTCTCGAGTGCGGCGAGCTGGCCAACACAGCCAAGTACCTCGCGGCTGAGGCGTCGTTCTTCGCCGCCGACCAGGCGATGCAGACCCACGGCGGACTCGGCTATGCCAGCGAGTACCACGTCGAGCGCTACTGGCGCGAGGCCCGGCTCCAGCGCATCGCCCCGGTCAGCCAGGAGATGACGCTCAACTACATTGCCCAGAACATCATGGGCCTGCCCCGGAGCTACTGATGGCCGACGCGCCATCAAGGCGCCCGACATCGAGACGGCGGCCCTCGTCGGCGACGGGATCGTGGTCGCGATGCGGCCCAGCCGGTTCCTGCGGGCGGGCGAGGGCTGATCAGCGCTCCCGCCGGGCGGCGATGAGGTGCTCGATCTCCCGGCTCATGTCCGGGCCGAACCCGGAGCGGATGTCGAAGTCCTCGGTCTCGATCTCGTGGGCGCCACCGCGACGAGCGGTCTCGGCCACATCGGCGACGAGGCCGGCCGGGCCACACACGGCCACGTGCGCACCGGCGAGGCGATCGCCGACGACCTCGGAGAAGCGCGCCGGGGTGAACCGTCGGCCTTCTCGAGAGGCGAAGACCTCGAGGCGGATGCGACCGTCGGCCTCGGCCTGACGCAGCGCCTCGATCGCCGTGGCGTCGGCCTCACGGGGCACGCAGTAGACGAGCGTTGGTCGATCGACGACGTCGACACCGGCGGGCAGGGCGGCGATGGCCGAGAGGAACGGCGTGATGCCAACGCCCCCGGCAACCCATACGAGGTGGCCGTCGCCGTTGCCGTACGGGTCGAAGCGACCGTACGGGCCCTCGACGATCACTCGGGATCCGACGAGGTCCTCACCGAGCAGCTTGGCGGACCAGTCGCCCAGGTCCCGAATGTAGAACCGCAGCCGGCCGGCGTCGGGCGGCGAGGCGATCGTGAAGACGTGGGGCTCGGTGAGTCCCTTCTTCTGGATCTTGACGACGGCGAATTGTCCGGCCTCGTGGGTCATTGGTCGGCCGTCGGGCTCGAGCTCGAGATCAAGGGTGGTATCCCGAACGATCGCCGAGGCGACCCGGTATCGGTGACCGGGGAGCAGGGCGCTGATCACGCCGCTGCGCCAGATCCAGCCGGCGAGACCGGCGAGCATGATGAGGCCGAAGTACCAGCCCCACGGCGAGCCGTTGGCGTACGTCTTCTCGGCGGTGAAGAAGTGCCAGCTGGCAAAGGCGAAGGGGATGCCGAGCAGCTTGTGGCTCAGTCGCCACCAGCGGTACGGGAACCAGCGAAGCAGGCTCAGACCGATGAGGACGTAGAGCATCATCTCGCCGAAACCGGCTACGCCCTCGGCCTGGTCGGCGAGCGATTCGCTCGCGCCACGGATGCCGCCCTCGATCTCCGGCTCCGCACTCGTGTGGAGGAACATTGCGACGATGGCGAGCGAGCCGGCCCAGCGATGAACGCGATACATCGAGTCGAGGCCGCCGAAGAACCGCTCGAGGAAGCGGATGCGGATGGCGAGGACGAAGCTCCAGGCCATCAGCACGATCGAGGCCGCACCGATGAACAAGCCGAACGCGACGCTGCCGCCCTCCTCGCCCTGGGCGCCCTGGAAGGCGAACCAGCCGACGAGTGTGGAGACGACGACGGCGATCGGCCCGAGCCACGCGAGGCGAGGGCGCCCGATGTGAAACGACGGGCGACGGAGGTGCCAGTCGGAGGGGCGGCCCAACACGCGGCGCCGCCACGGGAGGGCGGCGGCCGCGGCGGGGCGGGCGGAAGGTTGCTCGGTCAGCATGGCGGCATGGTCGCACATCCGACCTGAGACACACCTGAGAGGCGAGCACTGACATTCGCGCCGCGAACTGTCACACTGGCCCCGTGGAGACGATGACGGATCGAGAGCAGCGGATCGACCAGATCCGGCGTGCGGCGATCCCCGTCTTCGCGACGCAGGGCTTCAAGCGCACCTCGATGGCCGACCTCGCCGCGGCCGCAGGCGTTTCGCGGCCGGCGCTCTACCAGTACTTCGACAACCGGGCCGACCTCTTCCGCGAGGCGCTGCAGATCATCCTCGTCGAGGCGACCGACGCTGCACTGGCGGCGCTCGAGGGCGGCGGTTCGGTCGCCGACCGCATCGACGGCTACCTCCAACGACTCGGCGCAGACGGCTACGAGACCCTGTACGGCATGGAGTTCGCCATGGAGTTCCTCGAGGCCAAGCACGAGTTCGCGGCCGACGTCTCCGAGGCCGAACTCGAACGAGGTCGCGATGGGCTGCGAGCATTCATCGCCGACCAGACCCAGGCGACGCCGGCGACCCGTGCGGCCGCGCTCGAACTCGTGCTGCTCTCCCCCGCCGGCCTCAAAGCGGGCTGGCCCGAGCCGGCGGTCTATCGCGCCCGCCTCACGACGCTCGCCGACGCGACGGCACTGCTTCTCGACGCCTGATCAGCACGCGGCCGGATCAGAACTCGACCGGCAGCGACTCCAGGCCGAGGACGAAGTTGCCGCTGCGCTCGGGCCGCTTCTCCTGCGGGCCGACGAGACGGATGTCAGGCATCCGGTCGAGCACCGCTTCGAACAGCACGGTGAGTTCGAGTCGGGCGAGGTTGGCGCCGAGGCAGTTGTGGCGGCCGTTGGCGCCGAACGCCTGGTGCTTGTTGGGGCTTCGCAAGATGTCGAACTCGTGGGCGGTGGGCCCGAAATGTTCCTCGTCGCGGTTGCCCGAGAGGTAGAGCAGCAGGGTGCGATCGCCCTCGAGGATCTTCTGGCCGCCGAGCTCGACGTCGACGGTGGCGGTGCGGTTCATGTTGCGCACCGGCGTGACCCAGCGGAGCATCTCCTCGAGCGCGCCGGGCAGCAACGAGCGATCGTTCTTGAGTGCCTGGAACTGTTCGGGGTGCAACAACAGCGCTTCGAGGCCGCCGGACATGACGTGGCGAGTGGTCTCGTCGCCGCCGACGAGGATCAGCATCGTCTCGTAGATGAGATCGTCGGCCGACATGGGCTCGCCCTCGGGGTACATCAGCAGGCTGATGAGATCCTCGGCGTCGGGGTCGGTACGGGTGCCCATCTCGCCGACGATGTACTCGACCCACTCGATCACCGCGCCGATCACCCGCTCGGCGAAGGCCTCGTCGGTGGCGCCCGTGGCGAAGAGATCGGACCAGTGCAGGAGCTTGTCCTCATCCGCGAGGGGCAGCCCCATGAGCGTGGCGATCATGCGCAGCGGGATCGACTTGGCGATGTCGTTGACGAAGTCACACTCGCCCCGATCGATCACGTTGTCGATCAGCTCGGCGACGGTCTCGCGGAGGAAGTCCTCGTGACCGGCGACCCGGCGCGGCGTGAAGCCCGACGACACGAGCCGGCGGCGGCGGGTGTGGTCGGGCGGGTCGTTGTCGATCATCGACGGCAGCGAGACCTCGGGGCGCGAGCCCTTGCCGGAGCAGAAGGTCTCGTGGTCGGCCTCGACCCGCTGGATGTCCTCGTGACGGGTGATGGCCCAGAGGCCGGTCTCGTCGTCCCAGTAGACGGGGGCGTTCTCGCGCATCCACGCCATCCGCTCGAACGGGTCGGCGTTGAAGTCGAGCGACATGACGACGATGTCGTCGCGGGTCGCGTGCTCCGGGGTGCGGTGGACGATGGTCTCCGGGTCGAACCGGTACGCGTCGAGCGGGTTGTCACTCACGACTGCCCCTACGGACGGGGCTCACGAGGCAGACCGAGGACCCGCTCGCCGAGGATGTTGCGCATGATGTCGCTGGTGCCGCCCATGATCGTGTACGCCGGGCCATAGGCGATCGCCCGGTTGAAGTAGGAGTCGGCTACGGCCTCCATGCCGAGCACCGACGCAGCGAAGTCAGCGACCTGCTGCTGGTGCTCGGTGCAGAAGCACTTGGTCGCGGCCGAGAAGCCAGCCGGTGCCTGCTTGAGCGCCTCGCGATAGACGAGCACCCGACCGATCCGGTAGCCGGTCTCGAGCTTGGCGATCTCCTGTCCTGCGTCGGTGTCCGTGAGGATCACGCCCTGCGCCTCGAGCCCACGCTTGGTCACCTTCAAGGCCTCGGTGAAGCCGGCCACCTGGCGGGTGTCGTGGTCCTTCAGGATGGGCAGGTCCGAACGCCCGAT
>JBCBYI010000008.1:0-37249 GCA_039815945.1 Actinomycetota bacterium
TGAGTGCTAAACACGCGCCATGGAGATCACCCCCACTCTCGAGTGGGCCGCCGGCCGCAAGCACGGCGTGCTCATCACCAACCGCAAGGACGGCCGTTCACAGTCGTCCGATGTCGTCTACGCCGTGATCGACGGCGTCATCAAGGTGTCGCTCACCGACGATCGGGCCAAGACCCGCAACATGCGTCGCGACGATCGCATCGTGTTCCACATCACTGACCCGGCGTCGTGGAGCTATGCCTCGATCGACGCCACCGTCGAGTTGTCGCCGGTGACGACCGACCCCGCCGACGCGACGGGCGATGAGTTGGTGTCGATCTACCGGGCCGTCGCCGGCGAGCACGACGACTGGGACGACTTCCGGGCCGCGATGGTGTCGGAAGGGCGACTGGTCGCCCGCATCGTGCCGAACTCGGTCACCGGCCAGATCCACTGACGCCGAGGCGACAGCGGTGGAGCGCGGCTTCTTCGAACACGTCTACGACGCGGTGGAGAGCCTGCTGGGCGACGACCATGGTGTGGTCCACGGGTCGAGCCATCGCCGCGGGGTGAAGGTCTGGTTCGGCACCGCCGACGGCCGGGCGGCGAAGGAGCACTACGAGGCGCAGCTCATTCGTCTCGACGGCGAACCGGCGCTCGAGATCGGTTTCCATGCCGAGCATCGAGATCCGAAGCAGAACACGGCGACGCTGCGACACCTCCGCTCGATCGAGTCGCGATGGCGTCGCGACCTGGGCAGCGAGGCCGAGGCCGGTCCGTTCCTCGGCATGGACGAGTGGATCCGGGTGTCGGAGGTCTGGGAGCCGCCCGATCCCGACGACCCCGAGGCCCCGATGGAGATCGCCGCCCGCCTGGCCGATTACGTCGACGCGATCGAACCGATGCGCCAGACTGAGACCACATGATCGATCCGGCTTCCCCCGAGCGTGGCCTGTTCTCCAACCGGACCCTGAACCTGCGTGGCGTGCGGGCCATCGGGTACGACATGGACTACACGCTGATCCACTATCACGTCGACGAGTGGGAGCGGGCGGCGTTCGAACACGCCCGGATCCGGCTGCGTGACAAGGGCTGGCCGGTCGACGATCTGGCGTTCGATCCCGATGCGTTCACGCTCGGCCTGACCTTCGATCTCGAACTCGGCAATCTCGTGAAGGCCACTCGGTTCGGCTACGCGGTCCGGGTCCAGCACGGCAACGACGTGTTGACCTTCGATCAGCAGCGCCGGGCCTACGACGGCGAGATCGTCGAACTGGGCGAGGACCGCTTCGAGTTCATGAACACGCTCTTCGAGCTGAGCCGGGCGTCGCTGTGGACCCAGCTCGTCGCCAAGCAGGACGAAAAGCCCCTGCCCGGCGTTCACTCCTATCGAGCGCTCTACCGCGAGATCGACGAGGCGCTCGGCCGCGCCCACGTCGAGGGTGCCCTCAAGCAACAGATCGCCGACGATCCGGAGCGGTTCGTCGACCTCGACCCCGAGCTGGTTCGCACGCTGCAGGATCAGCGCCTGGCCGGCAAGGAGCTGCTGCTGATCACCAACTCGGAGTGGTGGTACACGCAGACGATGATGTCGTGGTGCTTCGACGCCCAGATGCCCGAGGGGCAGACGTGGCGCGACCTCTTCGATCTGGTGATCGTGTCGGCCGCCAAGCCGCGCTTCTTCGCCGAGCAGGGCCCGATCTATCGGCTCGTCGACGCCGACACCGGTCACCTCGAACCGCACTTCGGGCCCTTGGAAGCGGGCGAGGTGTACCACGGCGGCAACGCCCACATGGTCGAGCGGGCGTTCGGGCACGATCCGAGCCAGTTCCTCTATGTCGGCGATCATCTCTTCGGTGACGTGCACGTCACGAAGGATCTCCTGCGCTGGCGCACCGCCCTGATCGCTCGCGAGTTGGAGGCCGAGGTGCGAGCGGCGACCGACTTCGCACCCGACGAAGCGCTGCTGGGCCGGATGATGCGAGCCAAGACCGACCTCGAGCAGCGTCACGCCCAGCTGCGAATGGTCCGCCGCCGCCAGGTCGTGGCCGGGCAGGACCACGTCGAGGTCGACGCCCAGATCGATACGACCGCGACCGAGATCAGCGCGATCGACGATCAGATCGCGCCGCTCGCCCGGTCGGCCACCCTGCAGGGGAATGCGTCGTGGGGGCCGCTGATGCGGGCCGGGGTCGACAAGAGCCTGTTCGCTCGTCAGGTCGAGAAGTACGCCGACGTGTACACGAGTCGGGTGTCGAATTTCGGCACCGCCACCCCGTACGCGTATCTGCGGGCGGCCCGCGGTTCGCTGCCTCACGATGAGGCGTCGGCTCGCTGACACCGTTCGTCTGAAATGTCAGGCGGGGCGATCTAGGGTGACCCCGTGCGCCACGGTGGCGCCGAAAGGACGACAGCCATGACGAAGCTCGGCTACCAGATCCCCAACTTCTCCTACCCCGGTGGCGGGAACATCTTCGACCAGGTCGTCGCCCAGGCGAAGGCCGCCGAGGAGGCCGGTTTCGATCGCCTGTTCGTGATGGATCACTTCTACCAGTTGCCGGGCATCGGCGATCCCGACGCCGAGATGTTCGAGTGCTACACCCTGCTCGGCGCCCTCGCCCAGCACACAAGCTCGGTGCGGCTGTCGGCGCTCGTCACCGGCAACACCTACCGCAACCCGGCCGTGCTGGCGAAGACCATCACCACCCTCGACCACGTGTCGGGCGGCCGGGCCACGCTCGGCATCGGTTCGGGCTGGTTTGAGCTCGAGCACGATGCCTTCGGCATCGCGTTCAACACCTTCACGGAGCGGTTCGCGAAGCTCGAGGAGGCGCTGCAGATCATCGTCCCGATGCTCGCCGACGAACGCCCCACCTTCTCAGGTGAGCACTACAACGTCATCGAGGCGATCAACCAGCCGGCGCCGCTCGGCAAGATCCCGATCATGATCGGCGGATCGGGCGAGAAGAAGACGCTGCGGATGGTCGCCCAGTACGCGGACGAGTCGAACCTCACCTGCCAGCCCGACGAAATCCCCCGCAAGCTCGACGCCCTCGCCGCACACTGTGAGCGCCTGGGTCGCGACCGCTCCGAGATCACGGTCACCAAGCTGGTCATGGGCGTGATCGGGCGCACCATGGAAGACGCCCACACGTCGATCGACGACTTCGTCGCCATGAAGGGCTGGCCGGCCGAGACCGCCGAGATGTACAAGGCGATGGGCACCGTCGGCGACGCCGACACCTTCGGCGAGGAGATGCAGAAGCTGATCGACGCTGGGCTCGACGGCGTGACCCTCAACCTGGTGCCCAACGGTCACGATCCCGAAATGGTCGCCCTCGCCGCGGAATCCTCGCTGAAGGCGATGGGTTGACCCCGACATGAGCGCCTCCCCCGCACCCGAGTACGACATCGAGTTCTTCTGGGACCCGGTGTGCCCGTTCGCCTGGATCACCTCGCGCTGGGTCGAGGAGGTGGCGGCCCAGACCGCCATGTCGGTCGACTGGCGCTTCATCTCCCTGCGGATCCTCAACAAGGACAAGGACTACGCCACCGAGTTCCCGCCCGAGTACGAGCAGGGCCACACGGCGGGGCTTCGGTTCCTACGCGTGGCGGCGGCGATCCGGGCCGAGCTGGGCCGTGAACCCATGGCGGCGCTGGTGAAGGCCTACGGCGAGAGCTACTGGGATCTCACCCGCGACGACGCGCAGGCGATCGACATCCGCAGCCATCTCAGCACCGACGCCCACGCGAGAGCCGTGCTCGAGACCGCCGGCCTCGATCCCGACTACGCGGGCGCCCTCGACGACACCTCGTGGGACGAACTCCTCGACGCCGAGACGGAGCTGGCGCTGACCCGCACCGGCCGCGACGTCGGCACGCCGATCATCACGTTCAACCGGCCCGACGGGACGTCGGTGTCGTTCTTCGGGCCCGTGATCTCGCGGGTGCCGGCGAGCGAGGACGCCGTCGCCCTGTGGGATGCGGTGACGACCCTCGCGTCGTTCCCGGGCTTCGCCGAGATGAAGCGCAGCATGCGCGAGGTTCCCCAGCTCACCGTGCTCGGTGAGCTCACCGCCGAGCCGGCCGAGGAGGACTGGACCGGCGGCCATCGCCGGGGCCATCTGGCGAGCGACCGGGAGGAAGCCGTCGCCGAGTGAGCACCTTCACCGTCGAGGCGAACCACTTCCAGACCCCGGCCCCCGACCGCCTCGAGGCGGGGCGGGTCGTGGTCGCGGTCGTCGACGGGGGGATCACCGCCGTCGAACCCGCGGGGACCGACGCAGCGCGGGCGCTGGCGGAGGCGTCGCCTGACCACCGGGTGCTGCCCAACTCCCAGGTGCTGACACCCGGGTTCCTCGACCTGCATCTCCATGCGCCCCAGTGGCAACAGAACGGCACCGCGCTCGACCTGCCGCTCGACGAGTGGCTCTTCACCTACACGTTCCCGCTGGAGGCGAGCTTCGCCGATCGCACCATCGCCGAAGCGGTGTATCCCGATCTCGTGTCGACCCTCCTCGGTCACGGCACCACCACCGCCGTGTACCTGTCGTCGGTTCACGGCGAGTCGACCGCGGTGTTGGCCGAGACCTGCGCGTCGCTCGGCCAACGGGCGTTCGTCGGGCGGGTGGCGATGGACCACCCGACGGGCACGCCCGACTTCTACCGAGATCACGACCCGGCGACGGGGGTCGACGCGAGCCGACGATCGATCGCCGACATCGCCGCGATCGACGCCGGCCGTGGGCTGGTGCGCCCGATCATCACGCCCCGGTTCGCCCCGGCGTGCACCGATGAGATGCTCGCCGGCCTCGGGCGACTCGCCGACGAGACCGGCGTGCTGGTGCAGACCCACTGCTCGGAGAGCGACTGGGCCCATGCGTACGCGTTCGAACGGTTCGGGATGAGCGACACCGAGGTGCTCGATTCGTTCGGCCTGCTGCGAGACCACACGCTGCTCGCGCACGCGAACCACGTGAGACCCTCCGACATCGACCTGATCGCCGAGCGCGGCTCGGTGGTCGTGCACTGCCCGATCAGCAACTCGTACTTCGCCGACGCGGTGCTGCCGGTGCCCGACGTGCTCGAACGTGGCGCGCGAATCGGGTTGGCCACCGACATCGGGGCCGGGGTCCGGGTCGGCGTGTTCCAGCAGATCCACGATGCCGTCACCGTCTCGCGCATGCGCCGCGACGGTGTCGACGCCCGCATCGACGCCGCCGAGCGGGGTGTCCCCGGCGCCGCGATCGACACCGTCACCGGCTTCTGGCTGGCCACCGCCGGCGCCGCGGCCGCCATCGGTCTCCCGGTGGGACTGCTCGAGCCAGGACGCCGCTTCGACGCCGTGGTGTTCGATCTCGAGGCGCCCGGCGGGGTGATCCGTCGACTCGACCTCGACGACGACGCCCGCCGCTTCGAGAAGCTCGTGCGGTTGGCCTCCCCCCACGACATCGCCGAGGTGTGGGTCGACGGCGTGTCGGTGCATCGGCGCTGACGGGAACTTCTCGGTGCCGGCCGGCGTTTCCTTCTCGATGCGTCTCTTCCCCCGGTCTCGGTTCGTGCTCATCGCCGCGGCGGTCGCGCTGCTCGCGGCGGCCTGTGGTTCGTCGGCGGATTCCGCCGACGAGACGGCGCCATCCGACGAGACTGCGCCAGCCGACGTCGCCGCGCCGTCGTTGGTCACCACCGAGTTCCCGCCGGCGCCGGCGACGCCGGACGGCCCGCTGGATCCGGCCGTGTCGGAGGATCTCGGCACGCTCTTCTTGTCGCTCACCGACGAGGTCGACCTCGATGCGCTCGATCGGCTCGCCGCGAGCGGTGACCCCCGCATCGCCTGGCTGTTCACCGACATCTTGCGGTTCGTCCAGCCCGGCTCGCCGCTGTCGGGATCACTCGTCGAGGCCTTCGAGGAGGTCACCGGGACGATCCTCGGCGAGGGGCGCTCGGCCTGGGGCATCACGACCGACTACCTCCTCGCATGGGACACGCCGGCACCGCCGGACTATGTGACGTTCAAGCGGATCGTGTTCGAGTTGATCGAGCCGGGTTGGCGTCCGTTCTTCGCCGACGAGGACGCCGACATCGACTGGCGTTGGGTGTCGTGGGGAGGCGTGTTGATCGACGACCGACCTCTGGCCGAGACGATGTTCGGGTGCCCGGAGGGGTGCATCCCTGCGCTGAACGATCCGACCCTCGTGCAAGCGGGTACCGACGACGATTGGCTCGACGACGACCGCGTGGTGTTCGGCATCGAGGTGAACGACGAAGCGGTCGCCTTCCCGCGCAACATGATGGAAGTCCACGAGATGGTCAACATGACCATCGGCGGTCGCCGGCTCGGCATTCCGTACTGCACCCTGTGCGGTTCGGCACAGGCGTACCTGACCGACGTGATCGAAGCGCTTCCCGACGACGACGCCCTCGCAGTGCTCGACGAGCAACAGAGCCTGGAATTGCGGACGAGCGGCCTGTTGAGCCGGTCGAACAAGGTGATGTACGAGTTCCACACCCGCTCGGTGTTCGACACCTTCACGGGCGAGGCGGTGAGCGGTCCGTTGCAAGATGCCGGTCTCGTGCTCGAGCAGGTCTCGGTGCTGACCACCACGTGGGGCCAGTGGAAGGCCGAGCATCCCGATTCGTTCGTGATCGCCCGCGACGGCGGCATCGGCCGGATCTATCAGGACGATCCGTTGCGGGGCCGCGATGACGATGGTCCGATCTTCCCGATCGGCGATGTCGATCCTCGCCTGCCGGTGCAGGAGGCGGTGATCGGCGTGATCGCAGCCGACGGCTCCCCCGTCGGGTTCCACGTGGCGGCGCTCGAGGCGGCCGGTGTGCCGGTGACGTTCGCGGGCGTGACCGTCGAGGCGTCGGGTGGCGGCTTCGTGGCGACGGACGCCGACGGTGCGTCGTTGCCGGCCCATCAGGCGTTCTGGTTCGCCTGGAGCCAGTTCCATCCGGACACCGAGCTATGGCTCGGCGAGTGACAGCGGTGTCATTCGGCGGGTGAACGTCGTGTTTCGGCGGAGACGGATTCTGGGCTGAGGAGCGCGTAGCGGGCCGAGGTTGCGTAGGGTCATGGCCGGGATTCGCCCGCAGCCCCCAGCGGGCGAGACAGGAAAGTCCGACCGTGCTTGGTAACGCCACCTTCAGTTTCGACGATGTCGCGATCGTGTCCGTCGAGGCCTGCGACGCCCCCGAGGTGTTGACCTCGGCCGAGATCGACGAGCGCTTGGCGCCGTTCTACGAGCGCACCGGCGCCTCGCCGGGCCTGCTCGAGTCGCTGGCGGGGATCAGCCAGCGTCGCCAGTGGCCCGAGGGCGTGTCGTTCATGGAGGCGGCGGCGATGGCGGGCGAGAAGGCCCTGGCGTCGTCGCGCGTCGATCGTTCCCGTATCGGGCTCGTCGTCGACTCCAGCGTCTGTCGTGAGCGCCTCGAGCCGTCGAGCGCGGTCACCGTGCACGATCTGTTGCAGCTCCCGTCGACCTGTATGAACTTCGACGTCTCGAACGCCTGCTTGGGGTTCCTCAACGGAATCCAGATCGCGGGCTCGATGATCGAGACCGGCCAGATCGAGTACGCCCTCGTGGTCGACGGTGAGGGCACCCGGCAGATCCACGAGACCACCATCCAGAAGCTCCTCGCCGAGGACTCGACGATCGAGGACCTGTTCGAGAACTTCGCGACGCTCACCCTCGGATCGGGTTCGGCGGCGATGGTCGTCGGTCGCCACTCGGAGAACCCGGGAAGCCACAAGGTGAAGGGCGGCTTCTTCCGCGCCGCCTCGCAGCATCACGAGCTGTGCGTGGGTTCGCTCGAAGGCATGCGCACCGACACCCGGGGCCTGCTCGAAGCCGGTACCGAAGTCGCCAAGCTGGCGTGGGAGGACGCGGGCGACAAGACGGGGTGGTTCGACATGCGCTACTACATCCTCCATCAGGTCTCGTCGGTGCACACCCAGGCGGTCATCGACACGCTCGGGATCGACGGCGACAAGGTCGTCCGCAGCTTCCCGGAGTACGGCAACATCGGTCCGGCCGCCATTCCGGTCACGCTCGCCGGTGTGCAGGACAAGCTCGAGCCGGGCGACGGCGTGATGTTCCAGGGCATGGGCTCGGGCATCAACGCGGCCATTCTCGAGATCGAGTGGTGAAACCCGAGTCGCAGGCGCTCAGCCCGCGGCCGGCTGAAGACCTCGACGGCTGGGATCCGGCCTGGTCGCGCGTCGTCGACGCCCCCGATCACGCGGGCGTGACCCGCCGTTGGCATCTGCTCGACACGGGGGCGGACGCGGACGCCCGGCTCACCGTGCTGGCGGTGCACGGCAACCCGACGTGGTCCTACACGTGGCGCCATCTCGCCGCCGCGGTCCCCGACGACGTCAGGGTGATCGCCCCCGATCAGCTCGAGATGGGCTTCTCGGAGCGCTCGGGCGAGCTGCGCCGGCTGGGTGATCGGGTCGCGGACCTGATCGCGCTCACCGAGGAGCTCGAGCTCACTGGCGACGTCGTCGTCGTGGCCCATGACTGGGGTGGCCCGGTGTCGCTGGGGTGGCTGCAGCACGTCCATGCGAACCACGACGAGATCGACATCGTGGGTCTCGTGCTCACGAACACGGCGGTCCATCAGCCGGCCGAGGCGTCGGCCCCGACCCTGATCCGCAACGCCCGTCGACCGCTGTGGCTGGGACAGGTCACCGTCGAGACCACCACCTTCCTGCGGGGCATGTTCGAACTGTCGAATCCTCGCACCCCGACCGAAGCCCGTCGGGGCTATCTGGCGCCCTACGACACGCCGGATCGCCGCAAGGCGATCGGCGAGTTCGTCGAGGACATCCCGCTCGAGGACGACCATCCGTCGGCCGCCACGCTCGACGCGATCGCCGCCGGGCTGGCCGACCTCGCTGACGTGCCGAGCCTGCTGGTCTGGGGGGCCGGTGATCGGGTGTTCTCCGACATCTACCTGCACGATCTCGAGGCCCGCCTCCCCCACGCCGACGTCCACCGCCACCCGAAGGCCGGGCACCTCGTCTCCGAGGACATCGACGTTGCGTCGATCGTCGTCGACTGGCTCGAGACCCTCGGCGCCGCCGCGCCACCGGCGCCGTTCTCGGCACCGGTCGATCTCACCGCCGCGCTGCGCGATCCCGAGATCGCGGATCGGGTCGCGATCCGCGAGATGGGGGCCGATGGCCGCACGGTCACCTTCGGCGAACTCGACGAACTGGTGCAGCACACCGCCGAGGGCCTGCACAGCGAGGCGGGCGTGCAGGTCGGCGATCGAGTGGCGCTGATGATCCCGCCGGGCATCGATCTCGCGGTCGCCCTCTACGCGTGCTGGCGAATGGGTGCGGTCGCCGTCCTGATCGACGGCGGCCTCGGCCCGGCCCAGATGGGCGCGGCGATGAAGGTCGCCGATCCCGACCATCTGATCGGCATTCGCCGGGCGCTCACCGCGGCGAAGACCCTTCGCTGGCCGGGGCGGCGCATCGCGGTCGAGCCACTACCTCGTGTCGCCGGTCGCCTGTTGGGCGTGCGTCACGACCTCAGGTCGCTGCGGGACGCGCCGAGTGTCGAACTCCCGACGGTCGACCCCGACGCCGAGGCGGCCGTGGTCTTCACCTCGGGGGCGACCGGCCCGTCGAAGGGCGTGCGCTACAGCGCTGCTCGTATCGGGGCGCAGATCCGCACGCTGACTGAGCGCTACGCCATCACCGCCGACGATTCGCTCGTCGCCGCCTTCGCGCCGTTCGCGCTCTACGGCCCGGCGATGGGCATCTCCTCGACCGTGCCCGACATGGACGTGAGCGCCCCCGGCACCCTCACTGCGGCGGCCCTGCTCGACGCCGTCGACGCGGTCGACGCCTCGCTCGTCTTCGCGTCACCCGCCGCGATCCTGCGCGTGCTCGAAACGCTCGACGATCTCGGCGATCGGGATCGCACGTCGCTCGATCAGGTCCGCCTGCTGCTCTCGGCCGGTGCACCCGTGCCGACCCACGTCTTGCGGGAGGCGGTCGACCGGCTCGTCCCCGACGCTGCGGCCCACACGCCCTACGGCATGACCGAGTGCCTGCCAGTCGCCGACATCGATCTCGCGTCGTTGGAATCGCTCCCGACCGATGCCCTGCACCACATCGGTGTGTGTGTCGGCATGCCGGTCGACGGGGTCGAGGTCGCGATCGATCCGCTCGACGAACTCGGCGACCCGACCGGTGAGCCCACCGACGAGCCCGGTGTGCTCGGCGAGGTGCGGGTCCGGGCCGCTCACCAACGCCTCGGCTACGACCGGCTGTGGCACATGACCCATCTCGCCTCCCCCGCCGACGGCTGGCACGCCACCGGCGACATCGGCGCGATCGACACCGACGGTCGCATCTGGATCGGCGGCCGCACCGGTCACGTGATCCGCACGGCGCAGGGGCCGGTGTCCCCCACTCCCATCGAGCACGCCGTCGACGTGCTCGACGACGTTCGCCGATCGGCGGCCGTCGGGATCGGCCCCGCTGGTTCGCAGGTCGTCGTCGTGATCGCGGAAACCGCCGACGCCGGGCGTCGGCCCCGTCAGAGTGAGCTCGACCGCATCGACCGGATCCGGGCGGCGGTGGCCGACGCGACCGGACTCGACGTCGCTGCCTGCCTCGAGGTGGCGGCGCTTCCCGTCGACCGACGCCACAACTCCAAGATCGACCGGTCCCATCTCGCCACGTGGGCGCTCGGCGTGCTCGAGGGTGGATCGGTGCGCAACCCATGAGGGTCCTCGTCACCGGCGCCAGCAGCCTCCTCGGCCGCCACACGGTGGCCCAGCTGCTCGATGCCGGCCACAACGTCGTCGTGCTGCAGCGCAACCCGGCGGGGCTCGACCGCGTGATCGAACACCTCGGATCGATCACCGACCGGCACGTCGTCGACGTCGCGATGGACGGTGTCGACGGCGTGATCCATCTGGCCGCCAAGGTCGACCCGGTCGGTGAATGGGCCGACTTCGAGTCGGTCAACGTCGACGGCACCGCCACCGTGCATGCGGCCGCTGCGGCCGCCGGTGTGTCGCGTTTCGTCTACGTCTCCAGTCCGTCGGTCGCTCACGACGGCTCGTCGATCAGCGGGGAGGGCGCGGGCCCGGCCGATCCCGATCGGGCCCGCGGGCACTACTCCGTGTCGAAGGCGATGGCCGAGCGCTCGGTCCTCGGTGCGTCCACGGAGGCGATGCCGGTGGTCGCCGTCCGGCCCCATCTCGTGATCGGGCCGGGCGACACCCAGCTGATCGGGCGAATCATCGATCGAGCCCGGGCCGGCCGCATGCCGTTGATCGGTTCCGGGCTGGCGCTGGTCGACACCACCTGGGTCGACAACGCCGCGGCGTCGCTGGTCGCAGCGCTCGACGCCGCCGCCGACGTGGCCGGTCAGGCCTTCGTGGTGTCGAACGGTGAGCCGCGAACGGTGCACGAACTCATCGCCCGCGTCACCGCAGCGGCCGGGATCGAGTGGTCGCCTCGATCGGTGCCGGCGCGCGTCGCCATCGCCGGCGGCGCGGCGGCCGAGGCGCTGTGGGAGCGCAGCGACCGCGAGGGCGAGCCGCCGATGACGGCCTTCGGCGCCGAGCAGCTCTCGACCGCCCACTGGTTCGACCAACGAGGGACCCGCGCCGCGTTGCGGTGGGCGCCCGAGGTCACGCTCGCCGAGGGCTGGGCCCGGCTCGCGGCCCACCACGCCACCGACTGAGCGCCCGGCTCAGCCCCGTCGCTCGCCGCGCAGCTTGTCGATCGCCCGGCGGTCCTTCTTCGTCGGGCGGCCGCTCCCCCGGTCGCGCTGGGCAAACACGGGGAGGTCGAGATGGTCCTGCGTCTTCGGAGGTGGCGGCGAACGGTCCTCGACCGCAGCCGCTGCGAGCGGGGCCGAGACCCGCTTTTCGAGCAGTTCCTGGGCGACATAGATGATCGTGCGATCGCGTCGGGCGGCCTGGACGACATCGCCGACCTTGACCTTCGACGCCGGCTTGGCGACGTCGCCGTTGATCCGTACCCGACCGGCGGTGCAGGCGTCGGTGGCCTGGCGTCGGGTCTTGAAGACCCGAACCGACCACAGCCACTTGTCGACCCGAACAGCCATGGCGCCAGTGTGGCAGGCTGACGTTCCACTTGTTCCGTCCGCAGCGAGCGGACAAGATGATCAAAGCCTTGATTACTTCCGGGGGGATGTATGCAGACAGCGATGACGATCCGTGATCACCTCGAGCGGGCCCGGATCGTGTACGGCGACCGGGTGGGCATCTACGACGAGCCCGACCAGCCGGCGCCCAGCCTCGGCGATCTCACCTATCGCCAGTTCTACGACCTCGCCCAGGGCATGGCCGCGGGGCTCGACGAACTCGGTCTCGAGCAGGGGGCCCGGGTCGGCATCGTTTCGCAGAACTCGGCCCGACTGCTCACCACCCTCTTCGGCGCCAGCGCCTGGGGCCGGGTCGCCGTGCCGATCAACTTCCGCCTCGGCCCCGACGAGGTCGAGTACATCGTCGATCACTCGGGCTGCGACGTGTTGATCCTCGACCCCGAGCTGGAGGACACGCTCGGCGACATCAAGGTCACGCACCGCTTCATCTCCGGCGAGGAATCCGACTCGCTGTTCAAGGTCGATGCCGAGGCCCGCCCGTGGACCCCCGACGAGAACGCCACCGCCACGATCAACTACACGTCCGGCACCACCGCCCGTCCCAAGGGCGTGGAGATGACCCACCGCAACCTGTGGAGCAACGCTGCCATCTTCGGCTGGCACACCGGCGTCAACGACCGCGACGTCTACCTCCACACCCTGCCGCAGTTCCACTGCAACGGCTGGGGCATGCCCTACGCCACCACCGCGATGGGTGTGCCGCAGATCAACCTCCGCAAGGTCGACGGCCCCGAGATCCTCCGACGCATCGAGAAGCACGACGTCAGCCTGCTGTGCGGCGCCCCCGCCGTGGTCGCCGCCATCCTCGACGCCGCCGCCGACTGGGATGGCGACGTCCCCGGCAAGGACACGGTCCGCATGGTCGTGGCCGGCGCGCCGCCGCCCACCCGCACGATCGAGCGGGTCGAGACCGAGCTCGGCTGGGAGTTCATCCAGATCTACGGTCTCACCGAGACCGCGCCGCTGCTCACGATCAACCGCAAGCGCCAGGAGTGGGACGACGACACCCCGGCTGAACGAGCCTCCAAGCTCAGCCGTCAGGGCGTGCCGGCGGTCGGCATCACGATGGCCACCGACCCCCAGGGCGAGGTGCTCGCCCGGGGCAACCACATCTTGAAGTCGTATTGGGAGAATCCCGACGCGTCGGCCGAGGCCCTCGCCGACGACTGGTTCCACACCGGAGACGGCGGCTTCATCGACGACGACGGCTATCTCACTCTGCAGGACCGCAAGAAAGACGTCATCATCTCCGGCGGCGAGAACGTCTCGTCGATCGAGGTCGAGGACTGTCTGTTCTCGCACCCCGCGGTCGAGGAGGTCGCGGTGATCGGGGTGCCCGACGAGAAGTGGGGCGAGACGGTGAAAGCCCTCGTCGTCGTCGGCGGCGACGCCGACGTCAGCGAACGCGATCTCATCGACTACTGCCGAGCGAAGATCGCCCACTACAAGTGCCCGACCTCGGTGGAGTTCCGCGACGAACTCGCCCGCACGGCCACCGGCAAGCTCCAGAAGTTCAAGCTGCGAGCGCCCTACTGGGAGGGCGTCGACAGGGGGATCAACTAGCCGGGCGAACCGGCGAGGTCAGGCCCGCGGCGGCGGGCCGGGCACGACATAGCCGACGCCCTCGACATAGCGGGCGTTCGGCGGCACCGGACGGTCGTCGTCAGGATCGAGCACCCAGCCATGACCATCGACCCAGCGAGGAGGGCGGGCCTTGGGCACGCCCCCGGTCGGCGTCGCGTCGGGCTGAGGCGACAGATCGCCCGTCCAGGCGGGAAGCGACACCCGCTCGTTCGGCGCGGCGCGGGTCGGCAAGGTCGGCCGGAACGGCGGCGGCTCGGTGGGCGGCGCGACCGGAGCCTCGCCCCCGGTGACGATCGGCGGCAACAGGTCGTCGCTCTGGGTGGGCGGTGCCGCGGCCGGCGGCGGCGCAAAGGCCTCGTCGACCGGAGCGACATCGGCGGGCACGACCGGATTCGACGGTGGCGTCGCGGGAACCACCGGTGTCGAGGGTGGGGTGACGGGCTGGTGGGGCGGTGCACTTGCCTGCGGCCGCGCCGGCGCGATGTGGGTGGTCGGCGGGGGTGTCTGGGGCTGCGGCCGGGGGGCGGGCTCGGGTCGGGCTGCGGGCGCGGGTCGGGCTGCGGCCTGCGCCGCGGTCGGCGGGGCGAACGACGACGCGGCCGGCTGGGGCTGGGGACGGCGGGCCGGTTGGGCCGGCTGGGCCGCCACCGGGGCGGCCGGTGCCGGAGCCGGCTGATGCACGATCTTGGGCTTGGGCTGGCGACGATCCTCGGGCCAGATCCACGAGGCGACGAGCAGGGCGGCGCCGACACCACCGAGCACGATCGAGGGGACGAGGGTGGTGCGCAACAGCGCCGTGATCAGCGCGGCGAAGATCTCGGCCTGATCACCGAGCACGGCCCGCAGCAACGCCGGGACACCGAAGCCGAGGATCAGGTAGATCGCGGTGGTGCCGATCGCCCAGAACGCGGCCTTGCGCAGGACCGACGGCCGGTCGCTGGTGGTGAGGAAGGCCATCAGCACCATCACCAGCGAGATGCCGGCGAGGTAGGGCACCGAGGTCTCGAGGAAGTCCTTGACCGGACTCGAGTTCGGGATGTTCTCGGTGGGGAGATCGATCGACCAGTCGGTGTCGGCCGGGATCGCGGCGGCCGCTTCCGGGGAGATCGATGCGATCTGTTCGCGAGCGACCTCGGCGACCGGGTTGAGGTCGACGGTCTGGGGCACGTCGTTGAGTCCGAGGAACGAGCGGTGGGTCTCACCCAGCGAGTTGATGACCAGGCCGGTGACCCGAGGGTCGTTGAGCACGGCGAGCGAGGCCGAGTCGATCTGCTCGGCGGTGATCGGCACCTCGTCGGGCAACGCCGCGGTGATGGCGGTGGCGATGTTGGCCGCGACCTGGGCCTTGACCGCCTCGTTGTCGAGCAACTCTTGGGCCACCGTCGCCGACCGGTCCTCGTCGAACACGGTGCCCAGGGCGAGGTAGCCCGACCACGCGAAAGAACCGATCAGAAGGGCCGGGCCGAGGATGAGCCCGGCGATCACTCGCCTGAACATGGACGGCATGATCCCACACCGGACCGCGGGGCCGGTGTCGCCCGCCCCTGAACGGCGCTCAGTCGAGCAGGGCCAGGATCTGGTCTTCGGTCGTCCAGTCGTAGTCGGCGGCGGCTCGTTCGCTGCCCGCCCACCAGGTGTGGGCTCGCTCGAGCATCGAGGCGGTGGAGTGCTCGGGCGACCAGCCGACGTCAGCGCGGAGACGATCGATGCTGAACGCGGTGTCCTGGTTCCACCAGTGCAGGTTGGGCGCGAGGTGCTGCACCAGGTTGATGCAGAGCATGAAGCGGGTTCGCAGCATCGCCCGAGGCCCCTGGGCCTGGTGCTTCTTGGCCGTACCGCTCGAGCGGATGTCGAGGGCGCCGGACTGCTGGACGATGTCGATCGACCGCTCCCCCGTCCAGAGCGCCTCCATCAGCTCGGCCGGTACGTGCCGCACGTCGGCGTCGACGCCGACCGCGGCCGCGCACGCGGCGACGTAGTCGTTGCGGGTGACCGCCTCGGCCCCGGTGAGGTTGTAGCGGCGGCCGAAGGTGGCCGGGACCCCCATCAGTCGTTCGAGCGCGCGGGCCTGGTCGTCGACGTCGCCCACCTGCAGCAGGGTCGACCCGTCGCCGGGAACGAGGATCGGCCGGCCGGTCCGGAGCCGGGCGAACATCCGCTGCTCGCGATCAGTCATTGCGTTGTGCGGGCCGAGCACCATCGAGAACGGCACGGTGGTCGCCGGGAAACCCCAGTCGGCGTGGGCGGCGAAGAGGCGATCTTCACACAGCAGCTTGTGCAGGCCGTACTCGATCTGGGTCTCGCCCCGGTCGTCGGGGTCGGCTTCGGTGATCGGCCGATCCTGAGACGCATAGGTGACGGTCGAACTCGCGAAGACGTAGTGCCCGACCGCGTCCCGGAAGATCTCCATCATGATGTCGACGTCTTCGGGGTGATACGCCGACACGTCGTGCACACATTCCCACTCGGTGCCGCCGAGCACGGCCCGCAGCTGATCGTGGTCGGTGCGATCGGCGACCAGGCGCCCGACCGAGTCGGGGATGTCCGATTCGGTGCGGCCCCGATTGCAGACGGTGACCTCGTGCCCCTTGCGCACGAGCTCGTGGACGAGCGCCAGCCCGTTGAACTGGGTGCCACCCATGACCAGGACTCGCACCTGGGTACCTCCGTGGTGAAACCGACCGGTATCAGTCGGGGATCCAGGTGAAGGCTCCCACGCGGGGGGCGAGTTCGACGAACCCCTCCGCGTCGGGAACGAGCCGGGCGCCATCGTGCACGATGGTTCCGGTTCCGGTGTGGAGCCGGACGCCGACATCGGTCATGCCAGACACGACGGACCACGTCCAGGTCCAGGATCCGTCGTCGGCCGGCACCGGGCTGACCCGATCGACGTTGCGGCGGACCCGATCGTGGGTGGCGACGTCGGCGAGCGTGGCGTGCCAGACGGTGGCGTCGGCCGCGTCGGCGGCCGCCATCATCCGCTCGAGATCAGCGAACGACATCCGAGCGAAGCCGGGCTCGTCGATCGCGTGGATCACGATCGTCAACCAACCACCAGCGGCGATCGCCGTCTCGATCGCGGTGACGGTGTCGTCGATGCGTGTCCCGGCGGGATCCTCGTCGGCGGGGATCACGGAGTGGGCCGGGAGGGCGTACCAGTCGGGGGTGCGGCCGGCCTCGACGTGGGACGGGAAGCCCCACGTGCCGCGGGCGGTGACATAGGTGGCCCGGCTGTACTGGAGGAACGGATCGCCGACGACACCGCTCGGGTAGGCGAAGGTGGCCGGTTCGGCGCCGAAGGTGTCGGTGAGGAGGTCGTGGCAGGCCGTGACCTCGGCCGGGTCCGTGTCGGGTCCGGCGACCTGATGGGTCATCGTGTGGTTGGCGACCTCGTGGCGAGCCGCGACCGCCCCCCACCCGTCGGGATCGCGCGCCACGTCGGAACAGGCCGGGTAGAAGGTCGCCGGGCGGCCGAGTTCGTCGAGATACGGCACGACGCGGGCCTGGTGGGACGGGAACGCATCGTCGAAGGTCCACGTGATCGCGGCGTCATGACCGTTCCACGCAGGGATCGTGGGCGCGGTGGCGTCGGTCGCGATGATCGGTGGCGTGGTGGTCGTCGATGAGGAGGTGGTGGTCGCCGACGTGGAGGTCGACGACGGCGCGGCGACCTCGATGGTCACCTCTGCGGCATCACCGCAAGCCCCGAGGATCAACGCCGTCACCGCCACGGCGACGATTCGAGAAGTCGACCGCATGGACCTCACCGTACCCCTGCGTTGGCGCGGCCTCGCTTCGACCCGGACGATCGACCTGATCGGCCAGGGTGCGTAGGCCGACGAGATCGACCCGGGGCACCGCCTCGTCGAGCAGCGCCAGGTACGCCGCCGGGAGTCGCCCGAACGGCACCGAGCCAGCCTCACAACGCCGGACCGTGAAGGTGTCGACTCCGAGGCGGGCGGCGAAGGCCTCCGGGTCGGCGAGCGTGCGCAGCCGAGCGGCCCGGGCGACCGCGGCCGCGATCGGGTGCGGGGCGCCATCGACCACGAGCGCGCCGGCGAGGCCGACAACGCAGCGAGTGGCGGGCGACAGGGCGGAGACGGGGAGACCGGCGGGCATGTTCCCCATCGTGGCGAGGGGGTGTGACACGCTCTCGCCATGGGCACCTGGTGGATCGACGGTGAGCTGGTACCAGCTGACGAGGCGACCCTGCCGGTCACCGATCACGGCCTCACCGTGGGCGACGGCTGTTTCGAGACCGCGGCGGTCGTTCGCGGCGTGCCCTTCGCCATGCGCCGTCATCTCGCTCGACTCCGTCGCAGTCTCGACGGGCTGGGCATCGACCTCGCCCGCACCGACGACGAGCTCCGCGACGCAGCCCAGACCGTTGCCGACGCCGATCCCGACGCGGGCCTGATCCGCCTGACGGTCACGGCGGGCCCTGGCCCGCTCGGCTCCGGGCGCGGCGACGTCGTGCCGACCGTGATCATCGGCTCGGCCGCCGCTCGCGACTGGCCGCCGAGCGGCGCGGTCGTGACCGTGCCGTGGCCCCGCAACGAGCGGGGCGTGCTCGCCGGAGTGAAGTCCACGAGCTACGCCGAGAACGTCGTCGCCCTCGCCCACGCCAAGGAACGCGGCGGGAGCGAGGCAATCTTCCCCAACACGGTCGGCCATCTGTGCGAAGGGACCGGCAGCAACATCTTCATCGAGCACGAGGGCCGACTCGTCACGCCGACCCTGCAGAGCGGTTGTCTCGCCGGCGTGACCCGCGAGCTCGTGTTGGAGACGAGCGAGATCGTCGAACTCGATCTCCCGATCGAGGTCCTCGCCACCACGAGCGAGGCGTTCCTCACGTCGTCGACCCGCCACGTCATGGCGATCGACCGGATCGACGACCGAGCGCTCGCAGTGGGCCCGCTCACCGAAGCGGCTCGGGCCGCGTACCAGACGGTCGTGGCCGAGCACCTCGACCCGTGACCCCCACTCCCGTCTAGCGCAACAACCCCATGGCGCTGGCCTCCCGCTCGAGGCCTTCGCGATGGGCGGGATCGGCCACCGCGATCAGCCTCCGAGCCCGCTCCGAGAGCGTCCGGCCCTCGAGTTCGGCGACGCCGTGTTCGGTGACGATGTTGTCGACGGTGTTCTTCAGGGTGGTGACCGCAGCGCCGGCCGTGAGCCGAGGGACGATCTTGCTGGTGCCGTGGCGGGTGGTCGAGTGCAACACGACGTAGCCGTTGCCACCCTCGGAGTACTGGGCGCCCCGGGCGAAGTCGGCCTGACCACCGCTGCCCGACCAGTAGCGATCACCGATCGTCTCCGAGGCGCACTGGCCGAGCAGATCGACCTCGATCGTGGCGTTGATCGACACGAAGTTCGGTTCGGTGCCGATGCGGCGGGGATCGTTGACCTCGTCGACGGGCAGGAAGCGCACGAGGTCGTTGCCGTCACAGAAGTCGTAGAGCCGGGCCGTCCCGAGGGCGAACGTGGTGACGACCCGACCTCGGTTGGTGCGCTTGCGGACGCCGTTGACGACACCCGCTTCGACGAGATCGACGACGGGGTCCGACAGGAGTTCGGTGTGCACGCCCAGATCCCGATGGCCGCCGAGAAGGGTGGCGACCGCCGCGGGGATCGCACCGATGCCGAGCTGCAGACATGCGCCGTTCGGGATCCGATCGGCGATGTGCTCGCCGATGGTGCGGTCGCGGTCGTCGACAGCCGGCATGGCCACCTCGACGAGGTCCCACTCGCCCTCACACCACGCTGCGACCTCGGAGGCGTGGAGCCGGTTCGAGCCGTGGGTAGGCGGCATGTTCGGGTTGACCTCGAGCACGAACGGCACGCGGCCGATCATCGCGGCGGCGTAGTCGGCGCTCACCCCGAGTGAGAAGTAGCCGTGGCGATCGGGCGGACTCGCCGCCGCGAGGACGCAGAACGGCTCACGGGCAAGCAGGAACTGCGGAACCTCGGAGAAGTTCGCCGGCGCGAACTCACAGCCACCGGCCTGATACGCCGGGCGGGTGACGTGGGACAGGAACCACGACACGTGCCCGAGACGTCCACGGTGCGCGCCGTGGAGGTACGGGCGATCGCGCAGCGCGTGCATCTGGTGGACGGTGACGCCATCGAGGCGGTCGGCACGAGCCTCGAGCTCGTCGAGCAGGCCGACCGGTTCGCCGTTGGCGATCGGCACGACGAGCTCGGCGCCGGCCGGCACGGCGTCGACGAGACGTTCGATCAGCTCGGCGGCGGACTCGACGCGGGTGTCGTCGGGGGCGAGCAGGTCGCGGAGATAGGGGTCTCGGTGCTGCACGGCCCCGTCCTAGCAGGAATTCGTCGGGCGACTTCGACGAACACGCGACAGCGGCGCATCTCGGCCTCCCGGATGATGGAAGACTGACGCCATATGGCCCCCTCCCCGACCGAGTCCCTCTCCGACGAAGATCTCGCGACGCTCGAGGAGATCCAGCGCCGCGTGCTCTGGCTCGCGGTGCGCATGGTCGACCACGCCAATCAGCGCGAGGCCGGCGAGGTGAAGGTCGGCGGCCATCAAGCCTCGTGTGCCTCGATGGTCTCGATCATGACCGCGCTGTGGTTCGCCCACATCGGCGGTGAGGACAAGGTGGCGGTCAAGCCCCATGCGTCGCCGCTGTACCACTCGATCAAGTACCTCACGGGCGAGCTCGATCGTTCGTATCTCACGACGCTGCGCGAACGGGGCGGGCTGCAGGCCTATCCGTCGCGAACGAAGGATCCCGACGTCGCCGACTTCTCGACCGGCTCGGTCGGGCTCGGCGCGGTGGCGCCCCTCTTCTCGGCGGCGACGCGCCGTTTCGTCGACTCGCACTTCGGTGAACGGGGCCCGGCTCGCTTCATCGCCACCGTCGGCGATGCCGAACTCGACGAGGGCAACGTGTGGGAGGCGATCGCCGACCCGGCGACGCAGGGCCTCTCGAACGTCACGCTCGTCGTCGACCTCAACCGTCAGAGCCTCGACCGGGTCGTGCCCGACATCCAAGCCCATCGCCTCCAGTCGTTCTTCGCCGACGCCGGCTGGCACGTGGTCGAGGCCAAGTACGGCCGCAAGCTCCAGGCCGCGTTCGGATCGCCCGGCGGCGAGGCCCTGCGCCAGCGCATCGACGAGATGCCCAACGAGGCCTATCAGGCGCTGTTCGCGCTGAAGGGCAAGAAGCTGCGCAAGAAGTTCCTCGACGGGGCCTCGGCCGCCGTCGAGCGGTTCATCGCCGATCTCGACAACAAGCAGTTGGCCGAGCTCGTCTTCAACCTCGGCGGCCACGACCTCGGGCTGCTGGTCGACACCTTCCGCCAGTGCGACGCCGTGACCGACCGCCCCTCGGTCGTCTTCGCGTACACGATCAAGGGCTGGTCGCTGCCGATGGCGGGCGATCCGCTCAACCACGCCGCGCTGCTCAACGACGAGCAGATCGCCGACTTCCGCATCGAGCTCGGGCTCACCGAGGCGACCGAATGGGATCGCTTCGATCCCGACTCCGCTGCGGGCCGCTGGTGCGCCGAGGTCGGCGGCGAGATCAACAACGAGCCCGAGAAGCCGCGGCCGGCGCTGAAGGTGCCGGTCGGCGTCGCCCGCTTCGCCGACACCGCGATGGTCTCGACCCAGGAGGCGTTCGGCCGGATCCTCACCGGGTTGGCCGACGTGCCCGCCGTGCGGCCTCGGCTCGTGACCACCTCACCCGACGTGTCGATCTCGACCAACCTCGGCGGCTTCATCAACAAGCTCGGCGTGTTCGCACCCGAGATCCGCGACGATCACGGCGGGGCCGAGCGCCTCCTGCGGTGGGCGCCGAACCCCGACGGGCACCACATCGAGCTCGGCATCTCGGAGATGAACCTCTTCTTGTTGCTCGGCCAGCTCGGGCTCGCCCACGAGCATCACGGCGAGATGCTCGTGCCGATCGGCACGGTCTACGACCCGTTCGTGCTGCGGGGGCTCGATGCCTTCGTCTACTCGCTCTACAACGCCGGCAAGTTCATCGTGGCCGGCACGCCATCAGGCGTCACGCTCGCCCCCGAGGGTGGCGCGCATCAGTCGACGATCACCGCCTCGGTCGGCATGGAACTGCCGGGCGTCAACTTCTCCGAACCCGCCTTCGCCACCGAGACCGACTGGCTGCTGTGCGATGCGGTCGCCGAACTCTCCGACCCTGATGGCGAGAGTGCCTATGTCCGTCTCTCGACCCGCCCGATCGACCAGACCCCGTTCTCGGCCGCCCGTGAACGCATCGGCGTCGAGGAGCTCCGTCGTCAGGTGCTCGCCGGCGGCTACCGCCTGCGGGAAGGGGATCTCGCCCATGGGTCCGGCGTGGTGCTCGTGACCAGCGGGGCGACGGTGCCCGAGACGTTGGCGGCAGCCGACGAACTCGAGGACGAGGGCATCGGCGCGACCGTCATCGCGGCATCGTCAGCCGACCGGCTGTTTCGCAGCTGGCAGGCCGGGCTGCGGGGTCGGATCGACGACCTCAGCCGGGCGCCGCTCGGCGGTCACCTCGAGTCGTTGATCGGCGGCGACGAACGGGGCCGCCCGGTCGTCTCGGTGCAGGACGCGGCCAGCCACTCGCTCGCGTGGATCGGCTCGGCGCTCGGCGTGCGTCAGATCGCGCTCGGCGTCGACCGCTTCGGCGAGTCGGGTCGGATCAAGGATCTGTACGACGTCGTCGGCATCTCCGCCGACCACATCGTCAACGCCGGCCTGCTCGCCGCCGAGGGCTGAGCCGCCGCGGTCCCCGCCAAAACCACACGAGCCGAGCCGCTGGTGATCCAGTCGACTCGGCTCGGAATCCATTGGGGGGAGGGGGATTCACGTGTCGGGCCGGAGGGGGGGTGCCCGACACCAGAGGGAACGCCGTGACGGCGGGCTTCATTCCCCGGATTCGGGGGTGTCTTCGGATTCGTCACCCCGGAGGCGGGCGTTCTCGGCCTCGAGTTCGGCGATGCGGGCCCGCAGGTCGGTGGTGTGTTCGTCGAAGGCTGCCTGCACCTGTTGCTGGGTGAACCGCGGCGTGAGGTACTTCGGGCAGTTCCAGGCGATCGCCTCGACCTCGACGGTGGTGGCGCCGTCGTGGCGTTCACCATCGGCCTCGAGAACGCCGGCCAGGTAGGTGTCGAGCTCGGGGTGGTACGTCGCCCGCCCGAACACCTTGAGGCGGGTGCGGTTCGGGTAGTCGACGAAAATGAGCGCGACCCGGTCGTTGGCCGCGAGGTTGCCGGTGCCGAGGTACTGCTTGTTGCCGTTGCGTTCGAGCCAGCCGATCGTGGTCGAGCCGAGCACCTTGATCCAGCCCGGCTCGCCGCCCTTGTGCTGCACATAGGGCCAGCCCGTCTCACCGACGGTCGCCATGTAGAGCGAGTCGCGTTCGGTGATGTGGGCGATCTCGGCGTGGCCGAGCTGGGGGTGGGTGACGGTGCGGTCGTGATTCGCCGCATTCATCTCCCGGGAGCCCTTCTCCTTCTGGAGATCGAGCACGCTGGGAGTGAACGCGATGTCGAAGTAGGGCTGGAGCGCCATCGCTCAGGTCGGCTCTTCGCGGCGGCCGTCGGCATGGAGCGCGAAGCGCCCGGCGTCGGGGCCGTGGTTCGGATCGGCGCTCGGCCAGGGCCAGCCGCCGAACTCGGTGCGCTGGTAGTCCTCGAACGCCTGCACGATCTCGGCCCGGGTGTTCATGACGAACGGACCGTGCTGGGCGACCGGCTCGCCGATCGGACGACCCTGCAGCAACATCAGCTCGATGCCACCGTCGCCGGCGACGAGTTCGAGATCACGGTCGGGCACGATCGCAGCGCCGGTGTGGGCGTCGATCGGGTCGGCCTCGCCGATCTGCACGGTCGAGCCCTCGAAGGCGTAGAGCACCCGGAGGGTGTCGGCCCCTGCGGCCCGGGGCAGGGTCCAGCGGCCGCCCGCCTCGATACGGATGTGCCATACGGCGAGGTCGGCCTCGTCCTTGGACGCCCACGAGTTCGGGGGCGGCGCGGGGGCGTCGGTGTCGCCGAGGCGGCCGGCGACGACGGTGACCTCGGTGGTCACACCGTTGTCGTCGACGAAGCGGACCGTGGGGGTCTCCTCGTTCCACAGCATCGTGAAGTACGGGTCGACCATCTTGTCGGCGGCCGGCAGGTTCAACCAGATCTGGAAGAGCTCGCCGAGGTTGCCCGAGTCCCGGTTGAGGAGCGGGAACATCTCAGCGTGCTGCACGCCCTTGCCGGCGGTCATCCACTGGGTGTCGCCGTGGCCGAAGCGGGCGGTGGCGCCCATCGAGTCGGCGTGGTCGATCAGGCCGTGGCGGACGTGGGTGATGGTCTCGAAACCACGGTGGGGGTGCTGCGGGAAGCCCGGCACGCGACTGCCGTGATACATCGACCAGCCGTCCTGCTCGGAGAAGTCGTTGCCCATCGGGCGGCCTTGCAAGGTCTCGGGCGCAGGGCCCAGATCCTCGATGCCCTCGGGGTAGTCGTCGCGGTGATGGGCCACGAAGAGGAAGGGATCGATCGTCGGCCACTGGGCACCCAGCGGGAACGTCTGGAGTACGGGGGAAACGGTCTCGGTGCTCATGGTTGCATCAACGTACCGGGACCCCTGATTTATTTCAAAGTTGAAAGGCTGACGTCAGGCGCTCCGGACCAGCTCGGTCGGCGTCTCGTCGAGGTCGCTCAAGGCGAGCGGCGGCAGCGACAGGGTGAAGCGGCTGCCGACCCCGACGATGCTCTCGGCGTCGATCCGGCCGCCGAGGGCATCGGCCAGGCTGGTCGCGATCGACATCCCGAGTCCCGTACCGGGGACGCCGGTGTACTCCGCCCCGGCCCGCTCGAACGGCTCGAAGATGCGATCGAGGGTCTCACCGGTCATCCCGGGACCGGTGTCGGAGACGTGGATGCGCACCATCCACGCGGTCGCCTCGGCCGACACGGTGACGGTGCCGCCTGCGTGGCGCAGGCCGTTGGCGAGCAGGTTCGTCAGGATCTGGCGGACGCGACGGGCGTCGGTGTGGACGACCGCGTCCTCCCACTCCCCTCGCACGACAGCGACCTGACCGTCGACCTCGGCCGCCACCGGTGAGACCTGGTTGGCCGCCTCGACGACGATCGAGCGAAGCCCGGCGGCCCGCCGCTCGGGGGTGACCGAGCCCGCTTCGATCTGCTGGAGGTCGAGCAGGTCCTCGACGAGTTCGAGCAGATGATCGCCGGCGTTCGAGATCTGGTCGACACGCTGGCGAGCCGGGCCGTAGTCGACTTCGGCCTCGAGGGGCTCGGCGAAGCCGACGATCGCGTTCAGCGGCGTGCGGAGTTCATGGCTGGTTCGGCCAAGGAACGCCCGCTGGGCGTCCCGTGCGGCCTCGGCGTCGGCGCGAGCGGCTTGCAGTTCGACGTTGCGTTGCCGGGAGCGGACGAGTTCGTCCTGGAGTCGTTGCGCGCTCGCCCGGTTCTCGCCCGTGGTGAGAAGCAGCCGAGCCATCGCCGCCGGGAGGCCGAGGGCCGCGATCCACGCCGCCGTCTCGGTGAGCAGCTCAGAGGACCACGCCGCGAGGAAGACGAAGATCGCGGCGAGCGTCAGCAGGGCGAGCACGCCGCGGTGGGCCCGGGCCAGTCGGCCGCCGACGGCGACGCCCGGTCGGTGGCCGGCGCGAGAGATCTCCGCCGCGGCGGCGGGCATGGCGAGGGCCACGGCGGAGAGGAGTCGGGCGGCGGGTCCTGACTCGATCTGGAGAACGATGGCGACGGCGGTCCAGGTGACGGTGAGGGCCGCCGTCGCCGTCCACCCGCCCAGCAGGGCGAACTGGGCGATCGAACGTCCCGACGACGAGAGCACGAACGCAGCGGCGAGGCAGCCCACGAGCACGAACAGCACCCCGGCGGCGATGGCGACGAGCTTGTCGGCGGGATCGGTGAACAGAAGGTCGGGGGCGGTGATCTCGATGGCGACCCACCCGGCCGCGAGGATCACCGACGCGGTGGCCGCGATCTCGAGCGTCACCGCAAACCAGGCGCGGGGGCTGCTGGTCGCCCCTTCGAAGGCGAACAGGGCGCTGAGCAGCAACAGGGCGCCGAAGCCGGCCAGCACGACGGCGATGCGCGGTGCGAGCACGCCAGCGTCGGCCGCGACCAGGCTCACGTTGGTGATGCCGACGGCGGCGGCGACCCGGATCCAGCCGTGCCGAACGCCGAGTTCGTGGTGACCGGCGACGGTCAGCACGAGCCACACGGCGGCGATCGTGGCGATCAGTTCGGCGAGGCGACAAACGTTCGCCGCCACCGGGTGGGCCACGCCACCGACGATGATCGCCACCACCGTGCCGATCGCACAGAACAGGACGAGTCCGAGGGTGATGGGGAGTGCTCGCCGGGCCATGGCCGAACGATCGACCAGCGACGTCTGGGGCGGTTCAGGCGAACCTCAAGATCGGATCAAGGGCGAGGCGCACCTGTGTCAGATCGCTGACAACGCGCTGTGACGGGTGCACGTGGCGCAGGTTCCGCCGGTTGTTTAGGTTCGAATCGGACAGACGGGGAGGAACGGACCGGTGTCGGAACCGACCGCGGATCGTGGACAACTCGAGGTGGCGATCGCCGCGCTGGAAGCCCAGCGCGAGATCCTCGGCGACGAGGTGGTGGACACCGCACTCGCGCCGCTCAAGGCCCAGCTCGCCGAAGCCGAGGACGAACCCCGCGTCCGGCGCCGCCAGGTCTCGATCATGTTCGCCGATCTGTCGGGGTTCACCACGCTCTCGGAGAACCTCGATCCGGAGGCGCTCGCCCGCATGCTCGGTGCGTTCTGGCACGCGGTCGACGGCATCATCACCGATCACCGCGGCAACGTGTTGCAACACATGGGCGACGGTGTGCTCGCGGTCTGGGGCGACACCCAGTCGATGGAGGACGACGCCCAGCAGGCGGTGCGCGCCGCACTGCGCATCATCGAACTCGTCGAGCGAGAGGGGATCACCGTCGAGGGCACCCGGCTGCCGGCGACGGTCAGCGTCGGCATCAACACCGGTCTCGTCCACCTGAGTGCGCTGGACGACTTCGGCTACACGACGCTCGGCGACACCGTGAACGTCGCCGCTCGGCTCGAAGGCACGGCCGATCGAGGCCAGACGTGGATCAGTCGATCGACGTATCACCAGGTCCGGGGCGTGTTCGACGTCGAGGACATGGGTGAGCAACAGCTCAAAGGCCGTGAGGAGCCGGTCCGTGCGTATCGCGTGGTTCGGGAGCGACCGTCGGTCGAGCGAGTGCACGAGCGGGGCCTCGACGACGCCCGCACGAAGCTCGTCGGACGCGGCCCCGAACAGGCCCGCCTCCACGACGCCTTCCGATCGATCGTCGATCACCACACTCCGACCACGATGGTGCTGATCGGCGATCCCGGCATCGGGAAGTCCCGCCTGCTCGACCTCGTCCGGTCGTGGGTCGACGCCGAGTCCACGATCACCAAGGTCGAAGGCCGGGCGCTGCCCGACTCGGCCGGCAGCCCGTTCGCCCTCTTGCGAAGCGCGTTGGCTCATCGCTTCGCCATCCTCGACACCGACGCCCGCGACGTCGTGTTCGACAAGCTCGTCGCCGGCTTCTCGGGCGTGCCGACGATGGACCCCCACGCCGTCGCCCGGTCGGTCGGCTGGCTGGCCGGCTTCGTCTCGGGCGAATCGGGCCTCGGCCGAGACGACGCCCAGTTCCGCCGCAACGCCGCGGTCAGCGACCTGCGCGAGTACGTGTCCGCCGTCGCCGGTGCGACGGGTCCGCTGGTGATCGTGCTCGAGGATCTGCACTGGGCCGACGCCGACTCCCTGGAGCTGTTCGCCGATCTGGCGGCGGCCGACATCGCAGGGTTGGCGATCCTGGGCTCGACCCGGCCGGTGCTGCTCGGCGAGCACGAGGCATGGGGCGAGCCGGGCCGGTTCGGCGCCGGCCACGACGCCATCCGACTGCATCCCCTCGCCGGAGATCACGTCGACGAATTGCTCGCCCATCTGCTCGCGCCGATGAGCGGCATCCCTGCGACGATCCGCGAGCGGGTCACCGAACAGTGCGACGGCAACCCCTTCCACGTCGAGGAGCTCGTCAAGATGCTGATCGACGAACGGGTGATCGAGACCTCGACCACCCCATGGACCTTCGACGCCGGGCGCCTGCAGCGAGCCAAGGTGCCCACCACCCTCACCGGCGTGCTGCAGGCCCGACTCGACCATCTCTCCCTCGCCGAGTTCGAGGTCGTGCAGGCCGGCAGCGTGTTCGGCCGGTTCTTCTGGGACCGCGCCGTCGACGAACTGATCGACGGCGAACACGAAACGACCGAAGCACTCTCGAGCCTCGAACAGGCCGAGCTGGTGCTGCCGCAGGCGACGAGTCGCTTCACCGACACCGCCGAGGAAGCCTTCAAACACGACTTCACCCGGGTGGTCACCTACGACACCATCGATCTCGAACGCCGGCCCGAGCTGCACGCCCGGGCCGCAGCCTGGCTCGAACGAGCCGGCGGTGATCGAGCCGACGAGTTCGCCCTCGGCATCGCCCAGCACCACGAGGCGGCCGGCAACGCCACCGACGCCGCCGCCTGGTACACCCGGGCGGCGCGCCAGGCCCAGGGGCAGAGCTCCTACGTCGAAGCGGCGCGGCTGTTCGCCCTGGCCGCGGAGCACGCCCTGCCCGACGGCACCGAACGTCTGCAGCTGACCGTCGAGCAGAGCTACTCCCTCGTCGTCGCCGGCCGCTTCGACGAGGCCAAGGACTTGCTCGAACGGCTGATGGAGACCGCCGAACTCACCGGTCAGACCCGACACTGGCTGCTGGCCTGCACCGAGCTCTCCCGTATCGCCCTCTTTCGCGACGGCGACTTCGACCGGGCCCGGCATCTGCTCAACGACGGCCTGCGGCGCGGCGACGCGACCGGCCACGTCGAGGAGACGCTGCTCGTCCGCCATCAGCTCGGCAATCTCGCAATCGTCGACGGTGACTGGGAGGAGGCGATCCGGCTCCACACCGAGAACGCCGATCGGGCCGACGCAGGTGGCGAGCTCTACCGGCGGGGATGGACGCTCAACTCCCTGGCCCACGCCCACGCGCACGCCGGCAACGCCGACGAAGCAATGCGGCTGGCGGACGAGGTGATCCGCACCGCCGAAGACGTCGCCGATCCCCGCCTGAAGATGGCCGGCCTGGCCCAGAAGGGTCTCACCCACCTGCACGAGGGCGAGTGGGATCTGTCGGCGAAGTGGTTCGAGGAGGCCCAGGCGCTCAACCGCCGCAACGGCGATCCCGAGAAGTTGGCGACCGTCGCCAACTATCTCGCCGAAGGGCGCCTGCTCGCCGACGATCTCACCGCCGCCCACCGCCACGCCGACGAGGCCCGAGCGGTGTCGATGCGGGCCGGCGTGCGCACCGAACTCGTCCGGGCCGTGATCGCGCTCGCCGCACTCGCGGCTTCGCACGGTCATCGCGATCTCGCCGAGGAGGCGCTCACGGCCGCGAGCCATTCGTCGGCTGCCGCTGGCGAAGCGCGCCGGTTGCTTGCCATGATCGCCGAGCGGATTGGCATCGACCCCCGACCCGACGACGACGCCACATCGCTGGCATCGGTCGCTGATCGGCTCGCCGCCGAACTCGGCCCCGCCCCCACTCGCTGACCCCGGAGATCACCATGCAACTCGACGCCAACGTCGATCTCGGACTCGGAAGCGACGTCCTCGACGTCCTCGTCGTGGGCGGCGGTGTCGCCGGGGCGTACACCGCGTGGCGGCTCAAGACCGGGTCCGTGGTCAGCCCGATCGGCGGTCTTCCGGTCGACACCGACGAACGTCGGATCGCGCTGATCGAGGCCTCGGGCCGCATCGGTGGTCGGCTCGAGTCACTGCATCCGCCCGGTGCGCCCGAGCTCACGGCCGAGTTCGGCGGGATGGGCTTCACGAGCAACAACACGATCGTCACCGCTCTCGTCGACGACGTGTTCCAGATCCCCGCCGAGCCGTTCCCCCGTGGCGGCGACGCCAACCTCTTCTATCTGCGCGGTGAGCGCTTCACGAAGGGCGAACTCAAGGCGGGCACGGCGTCGCTCCCCTACAAGATCGACCCGACGAGCGTCGAGCAGGGCCCGATCATGCTGGTGGTGAAGGCGGTCACCAAGGTCTTCGGTCAGCACTGCATGACGTGGACGGCGAAGCAGTGGCGCCAGAAGCTCGAGAGCTTCACCTGGAACGGTCGCAATCTGCGCGACGTCGGCTTCTGGAACTTCCTGCTGATGAACATGACGGCCGAGGAGTTCGCCTTCGCCCACGATGCCACCGGCCACTTCTTCGAGGTGTCCAACTGGAACTGTGCCGAAGCACTCCCCTGGTTCCTCGGCGACGGCGCCGCGGCCTACCGCACGATCACCGACGGCTACGACCTGATGCCGCAGTACTGCGCCCAGGCGTTCATGAACGCCGGCGGCCTGCTCCAGCTCGGGATCTCCGTCACGGGTGTGCGCCAGGACCCGGGCGACGATGCCCTCACGGTCACGCTCGACCAGGAGGTCGAGATCAAGGCGAAGCGCGTCGTGCTCGCGCTCCCCCGCCGCGCCCTCGACATCATCACGCCGAACACACCGGCCTTGCAGGCGCCCGGCGTCGCACCTGCGCTCGAGTCGGTCACCGGGCACAAGGTGATGAAGATCTTCCTCGCCTTCGACGAGCCGTGGTGGGAGCAGCTCGGCATCACCGACGGCTCGACATCGTCGGATCTCCCACTCGGGCAGGTCTGGTACTTCTCGCCCCCGAAGGGATCGACGAACACCAAGGCGCTGTTGATGGCCAGCTACAACGACACCCTGGCCACCACCTACTGGGAGGGGCTCGAGGGCGACTCGACGTTCGTGAACCCGTCGAACTCCGGTCCGTTCTGGCAGGGCCAGTCGCCCAGCGAACTCATGGTCCACGAGGTCGTGCGGCAGCTGACGCTGGTGCACGGCATCAACATCCCTCAGCCCTACGCGGCGGCCTACAAGGACTGGTCGCCCGACCCGTACGGCGGGGCGTTCTACACCTGGAACGTCGGGGTCGATGCCGCCACGGTCGAGACCGTGATGCAACAGCCCGATCCGTCGGTCGCCGTCCACGTCGTCGGATCGGCGTACTCGTCGGATCAGGGCTGGGCGGAAGGCGCCCTGCAGACCTCGGAGCGCCTGCTCGAGGAACGCATCGGCCTCGACCGACCGTCGTGGATCACCGCTCAGGTCGACTGAGCGCCCAGAGCCGGCCGAGCCGGAGCCGGTCCGGTCAGAGCCGGTCCAGAAACTGTCGGACCTCGCCCTCGTCGAGGTCGCGTCCATAGTCGAAGTGGTCGCGGGCGGCGTCGACCAGGTCGTCGTCGATCTCGTGGAAGCGGTCGTAGCCGGCGAGGGCCCGTTCGTCGCCACGGCGTTCGCTGACATAGGCCACCTCGACGCTGACCGGCTTGCCGGCGCAGCGCTGGTCGACTTCGGCGGCGATCTCCATCAGGTCACGGTCGCGGCTGACCACGATGACGACTTCGGCATCGCCGGTGAGGATGCTCGCCGCGGCGTCGAGCGCGAGGGCGACGTCGATGCCCTTCTCGCGGGCGCCACGGTGCTTTTCGACCTTCGCTGTCGCATGGTCGGGGGCGGAGTCGTACCAAGGCGGGTCGAGCTGGTCGCGTTCGACTCGCCATTCCCAGTGGTAGCGGAGGGTGCGTTCGGTGACCTCGACACCGGTGCGGCGGATGAGGTCGTGGCGGCGGCGGACGAGGTCGTGCATGCGCGAGTTCTCGTCGCGGTCGTGGATGCCGGAGTAGTAGTACGTGCCGACGA
The DNA here is from genome assembly GCA_039815945.1 of Actinomycetota bacterium. Classification (GTDB taxonomy): domain Bacteria; phylum Actinomycetota; class Acidimicrobiia; order Acidimicrobiales; family Aldehydirespiratoraceae; genus UBA11606. The sequence goes on from JBCBYI010000008.1 coordinate 31,555, forward strand.
GTTCACGGTTCGGGCCGGCGAGTTCTCGAGCGAGCAACAGCGGGTGGAGCCGAGCGCGGTAGCGGCGCTTGAGGCCCTTGAAGAGGTTCTGGCCGTCGATGAAGACCATGACGCGGGGAGCAGACATGGGCCGGACCCTAGGTCGTGGCGTCGGCCTCGGTGGGCTCGTCCGCGCCCGTCCACTGCGGCAGCAGGAAGCCGAGGCGCAGGAAGGCGAGGCCGATGACGAGGAAGAGGCCGGCCCGCCACAGGGCGTCGACCTCGGCCATGTCGACGAGCAGCAGCTTGGCGACGGTGACGCCGAGCACGGCGAGACCGACGTGGCCGAGTTCGGGCAGCTTGCGGGTCGCACCGGTGACGAGCACGGCGACGCCGATCACCGCCCACGACAGCGACACCGCGGCCTGCCCCTCGGGCAGATGGACGAGCACGGACCCGAGCCAGATCATCACCAGACCGAGCAGACCGAGCCCGCCGGCCCGCCACAGGCGGTCGTCGTCGACGAGACGGACAGCCACGGCAAGCGCGACGATCAGCCCGAGGCGGATCAGGTCGTCGACGGTGGCGGCGTCGGTCTCCCAGGCGACAATGCCGTCGATGGCGGCGAAGACCGCCGTGACGCCGAGCAGGGCGGCGGCGTTGAGCACGATCAGCCAATCGCGATCGAGCGATCGGGCGAGCACGAGGAGGCCGACCCCCTGCACGGCGACGGCAAGCCACACGATGTCGGCGTCGACGAGCAGCCCCAGCGCGAAGGTGAGGGCGACGCTCGCGCCGACGAGCAGCGCGACGACGTGGGACGCGAGCAGCCGAGGGCGAAGCCCGAACGCCAACGCGGCGACCGTGACCGCAGCACCGAGCGCGATGAGCCCAGCCTGGCGGTCGTCGCCATCGACGATGACCGCCAGCACGACCCAGGCCCAGGGCGCGAGGACGGTCGGGAGGCGGAGTTCGACGGTCCGCCACCCGCCGTCGACCGGACCGAGGCTGGGCGCGGCGAACAGCGCGAGGGCGACGAGGCCGGCGGCGACGAGCGTGGCGGCGATCTCGGCGTCGCCCTCGGCGGCGGTGGCGAAGGCGAGCACGATCGGGAGGGCGAGTGCCTGGGCGAGGAGGCGAAGGGCGAACCAGTCGCGTTCGACGGCGACGGCCATCACCACGATGAAGCCGACCACGAATGCGGCGCCCGATTCGATGAAGGGACCCTCGCCGTCGGAGATCGACAGCCAGCCGACGAGACCGCCGAGCACGCCGACGATGGCAACCCACTCCGACGGCGCGAATCGCGCGAGCGCGACCGCGCCGATCAGCACCAGCACGGTGAGGACGTGGGCGGCGTCGGTGCTGGTGAGGTCGACGAAGAGGTTCGACGCGAACGTGGCGAACAGGGCGGCGACACCACCGGAGCACAGGGTGTGGGTCCATGGTGGACGGGTCATGCGGAGATGGAGCCCGGTGCCGATCAGGCCTCCGGCGATCGCGAGGGCGCCGAGCAACTGGAGTTCGGGACCGATCCAGCCCCGCTGGATGGCGGTGTTGACGGCGAAGCCGACGGCGAGGACCACGAGGCCGACGCCGCCCCAGGTGAGCGCGGTCTCGGAGTCGAGTTCCCAATCACGGGTCGGTGGTGCCGGAGCCGTTTCCGGGGGCGCGCCGACCGGCTGACCGGTGGGCGGCGGGGGCTGGGTGGCGCTCGGTGGCGTTGTGAGCGGGGGCGGGGGCGGGGCAAGCGCCGACAGACGGCGGGCATCGGTGCCGGTCGAGGCGAGGGAGGCGACGGTGGCTTCGAGCTCAGCGACGCGGGCTTCGAGCGCCTCGATTCGTGACTGCTCGTTCTCCATACCACAGTCCTCTCTCCCTCGATGATGCCTCACCGACCACGATCCGCCCGTTCAGGACCCCTCGGACGGCCCGCTGCACGTGGTCTAGGTTGCGGGCATGAATCAGAAGGACATGGCCGAGCTGATCGCCGAGCTGCGGGAGGCGCTCGCAGCATCCGATGGGCTCGCCGACGACGAACGGGCCGAGCTCGAGGCGCTCGCCGACAAGATCGAGGCCGAGGCCGACGAGTCTGTGCTGGAGTCGATGGACGACGCCGTCACCCGTTTCGAGGTCGAGCACTCGGGGCTCGTGCGGGCGATCGGCCGCATCGCCGACGCGCTCTCCGCCGGCGGCATCTAGGCCGTCGCGCCACGACCGACATTGGCGCCGGCCCGCCTCTAGCGTGGAGCCATGACCGCCTCCACGGAATCGAGGCCCTCGCTCGGCCGACTCGTGTGGACGCCGGTCGGCCTGATGGTCGTCTGGATCGTCGGGATCTGGGTGATCGAAGCGCTCGACACCTGGCTGCTCGACGATCGCCTGCAGGGCTACGGCTTGCGGCCCCGCGAGACCGAGGGCCTCGACGGGATCTTGTGGGCACCGTTCCTGCACGCCGATTTCGGGCATGTCGCGTCGAACACGGTGCCGTTCCTGGCGCTCGGCGGCCTCGTTGCCGCCCGCGGCATGCGCTACTGGGCCTGGATCACCGCCGTCACCGTCGTGATCGGCGGCGGAGCGACCTGGCTGCTCGGCGGCTCGGGTCTTCACGTCGGTGCGAGCGGGGTGGTGTTCGGCTACTTCGGCGCGATCCTCGGTGCGGCGGTGTTCGAGCGGCGGGTCCGGGCGCTCGGCGCCGCGCTCATCGCGCTCGGCTTCTACTCGAGCCTGATCGCCGGGGTGATCCCGCAGCCGCAGATCTCGTGGGAGGGCCACCTGTTCGGCCTCCTCGCCGGCGTGCTCGCCTCGAAGTGGCTCGCCGAGCCCCGGGTGCCCAAGGAAGCGGAGCCCTACAAGCCCGAGCCGTGGGAGCTCGACGAGCCCTGGAACATCGCCTGAGCTGAGCGCTCAGGTGCCGAGGTTGACGGCGACCAGCGACCCGAACTGACGGTCTCCTGCGGCAACGATCGCCCACTCCGGTAGCGCGGGGTCGGGCTCGGTCATGGGCCGACGCTAGTCCCGAGCGTCGATGGTCTCCGCTGCTGTGACGCGCTCAGTCGATGCGGGGTTCGATGCGCAGCTCGATGCCGTGGGTCTCGCCGCTCGGGGTGATCGGTCGGCGGACCGACGTGTGCGCGTTCCACACCCAGACCTCGACCTCATCGAGCCATTCGTCCATGCGGAGCGCGTCGTTGATGCGCTTCAGGCAGTAGCGGGCGGCTTCGAGGGTGCTCACCTCGGTCGAGAAGCCGAGCTCGCCTTCGTCGGCGACCCGGGTGACGAGCTGGAGGGCTTCGTCGACGGCGGCATCGGCCAAGACGTCGAGGGCCTGGGCGCCGGCGCGGTCGGACGCGGCTCGTTGCTTGCGGCGGGCCTTCTTGCGTTCGGCCTTGGAGAGCTCGCGTTCGGACACGACCGTGACGCTAGGCGACGGCGGCCACTCCCCCACCCGCTCGACGCTCAGCCGCCGCCCTTGGTGGCGAAGGCGATCGGCACGATCGGGCCGGCGCCGGCCCCACGGAGGAGATCGGCGAGCACGGTGACGGTCCACTTGCTGTCGACGAAATCGTCGACAAGCAGGCCGGGCCCGTCGGGCGGCGTGCCGGTGAGGGCGAAGGCGCCGTGCACGTTGTCGACCTGGAAGACGCTGTTGTGCATCTCCTCTTGCGGCTCGGTCGGGCGGGTCATGGAAACGAGATCGAGCGCCGGGATGGCGAGCGCATCCGCAAGGCGGCGGGCGGCGTCAGGCACGAGTTCCGGGCGTCGGGCCGACGGCACCCATGTGAGCCAGGTCGGCGCCGGCTCGACCTGCGCCCGCACCAGCCCGGCAAGCGCGGCGACCAGGTCATCGTCGAAGCGCCCGGCCGCTCGACCCTCGCGCACGGCGGGACCGTGGCCGATCTCGCCCCAGCGGCAGAGCGCCCAGCCGGGTTCGGCTCGGCGGTCTTCGGCGATCTTGCCCTTCACGTCGCGAGCGCCGCTGGGCCACTGCTTGCGGGGCTCGATCTCGGCGTGGTCCTGCTCGAGTGCCGATTGCGCCGCCGCGACCACCGAGCCTTCGGCCGCGTGGCCGAAGCGCGCAAGGCGGCAGTTGTCGCAGATGCCGCATGGCTCCTGGCTCGGGTCGTCGAGCTCCTTGCGGAGGAACCGCATGCGGCAGCCCTCGAAGCGCAGGTACTCCTCCATCGCCGCCTGTTCTTCGCGGCGCCACTGGGTGACGGCGTCGACTCGGTCGTGCGGGTAGCCCCAGTCAGCGGAGGTGCGCAGCCACTTCGAGCCGTCACGCTGCAGCGCGCCTTCGGCTTCGAGCTGGATGAGGAAGTTGTCGAGTTTGCCGGTGGCGAGGTTGGCCCGAGCCGCGAGCTGGCCGCGGGTGAGACCGCCGTCGGCGTCGTCGATGGCGGCGAGGATCGCTTCGACGATGGCGGGATCGGGGAAGGCCTGATCGATGAACCAGTCCTGAATGTCGCGGTCTTCGCTGCCGGCGAGGAGGATGCCATAGCTCTCGGGCAGGGCTCGCCCGGCACGACCGACCTGCTGGTAGTAGGCGATGGCGCTCTGGGGCATCTGGTAGTGGATGACGAAGCCGACGTCGGGTTTGTCGTATCCCATGCCGAGGGCCGAGGTGGCGACGATGCACTTCACCTCGTTGGCGAGGAAGGCGTCGAGATCTCGCTTCTTGGCGCCCTGATCTTCGATGTCGCCGCCACCGACATAGCGGCCGCAGCGGATGCCGTGCTGTTCGAGGAAGTCGGCGACGAGGAAGACAGTGCTGCGGGTGAGGCAGTAGACGATGCCGCTGCCGGGCAGCTGCGGGATGTTCTCGACGAGCCAGGCGAGGCGGGCGTCGGGGCGACGCTTGTCGTTGTGGACCTCGAGTCGCAGACCCTCACGGGCGAGTTCGCCCCGGAAGGTCTCGAGATCGTCGCCGAACTGGCGCTGCACGTCGGCCACGACCCGATCGTTGGCGGTGGCGGTACAGCCGATGACGGGCGTGCCGGCCGGGAGGCGAGCGAGGAAGCCGCCGATGCGTCGGTAGTGAGGGCGGAAGTCGTGACCCCAGTCGCTGATGCAGTGGACCTCGTCGACCACCAGCAGGCCGGCTCGGTCGCCGATGTGGGGAAGGAAGTCGTTGCGGAACTTCTCGTTGCTCAGCCGCTGCTCGGACACGAGCAGGAGGTCGACCGTGCCCTGCTCGACCTGCGCTTGGATCTCAGCCCAGGCGTCGTGGTTGGTGCTGTTGACCACGGCGGCCCGCAGCCCCATCCGGGCGGCGGCGTCGACCTGGTTGTCCATCAGCGCCAGCAGCGGCGAGATCAGCAATGTGGGGCCGAGGCCTCGTTCGCGCAGCATCTTGGTGGCGATGAAGTAGACGGCGGACTTGCCCCACCCGGTGCGCTGCACGACGAGCACCCGGCGGCGGTGCTCGACGAGCTGGCGGATGGCATCGAGCTGGCCGTCACGGAACCCGGCCGTCGGGCTCTGGGTGAGGGCGCGGAGATGACCGAGCGCTTCGGCTTCGAACGAATCGGACATGGCCCTGTTCTACTCCGCTGGTGTGACGAGCTCGTCAGAGCCCGAGATGGAGACGCAGGGCTTCGTCGACATCGGCATCGGTAATCAACACCCTGTCGACAAGGGTGAACCCGAGGGTCACCCGGGCTCCATCCACGGGCCCGGTGACACTGAGCTGGCCCTGTTCGCGCACGATCTCGAC
>JBCBYI010000090.1:0-15149 GCA_039815945.1 Actinomycetota bacterium
TGGGAAAGGTCTGGTGGATGTGGCGCACGGACTCGATGTCGCCATTGTCCATCGCCCAGACGGCGTCGCCCGACAGGCAGGCATCCCACGAGAGACCGTTCGGGTCGCCGGCGCGGCGATAGCGCGGACGCCAGTCGTCGAGCACGAGGTCGGCGCCGTCGACGCGGAGACGGAGCAGATGCTCCGTGCCCGGCACATAGATCCGCTCAGTACCGGCGGCGTCGACGTCGGCGGCGATGCGGCCCATCGAACCCTCGGGCAACGTGACGGGGGCGCCGACCGGCTCGAGGGTCTCGGGATCGAAGCGACTGACCGTGGTCAGGCCCTGGCCTTCGAGCCGGAGATCCTTGGTGACGAGCGTGCCGTCGGCGAGCGCGAGCAGGCCGTTGTGGCTGCAGTCGACGAGCACTCGCTCGGCCTCGACGTGGAGATCGTCGGGGTGGAGGCGATGCAGGTGGCTGCCGTTGACCGAATAGATCGATCCGTTGGCGTGGGCGAGGATCGCACCACACCAGACGTGATCGCCGCAGGGCAGCGCGGGCGAGTGCGCGAGCGGTTCGAGGGTTTCGGGGTCGAAGCGCTCGACCCAGCCGTGCGGCGGGGGTCCGGTGAAGGCCGCCATCGTGCCGCCCACGAACCACTCCCCCGGGTTGCGGTTGACGACCATGACATCCCACCGTGAGGTGCGCCGGCTGGTGACGGCGGCGATGCCCGAGGCGGCGTCGAGCCGCCCGGGCGAGGCCTTCTGGCGGCGGTTGCCGCCGCACTCGACGGGCCAGGGCGACGGCCAGTACCCGGGGCCGGCGCCGTCTCGATCCAAGGCGAACATGGGCGGATCGTAGGTCGGGTCAGCCGCGCGTGACAGCTGCGTCGTCGGCACGGACCCAGAACGCGACGATCAGGGCCGGGACGAAGAGCAGGGCCGACGCAGCGAACGACCATCGGTAGGCGCCCAGTGCCAGCCCACCGCCGTCGGCACCGAGGCCGAGCATCGGCTCGGCGGTGGCGAGCACGGTGGTGGTGATGGCGATGCCGAAGGCGGGCGCGGCCTGGCGCTGGGTGTTGAACACCGAGGTCGCGCGAGCGAGCTGAGGTGTGTCGATGTTGGTGTAGATGGCGGTCTGGATCGGGAGGAAGACCGCCCCGACCGAGATGCCCCGAACGAACATGGCGAACCCGATGAGCCACAGGGGCGTCGTGGTGTCGACGAAGACGAGCGCACCGGTGGAGACGAACGCGCCGACGATGCCGGTCAACAGCATCGGCCGCGGACCGAAGCGCCGGTAGAGGCGTCGACCCGCCAGGTTCGACAACAAGAAGACTCCGATCGCCTGTGGGGCCTGGGTGAGGCCCGCCTCGAAAGCCGAGAAGCCGCGGAGTTCCTGGAGGTAGAGCGTCAACACGATCAACAGACCGATGAAACCGGCGTAGAAGAACACCCCCAGGAGGTTGAACGTGCGGAAGAGCCGCTCGCGAAGCAGACCGAGATGCAGAAGCGGATTGTCGAGACGGAGCTCGAGCGGCACGAGCGCGACGAAGGCCGCCAGCGCGCCGAGCCCGAAGACGAGGGTGACCGGATCGAGCCAGCCGATGGCGGGCGCTACCGACACGGCGTAGACGATGCCGGCGAGGCCGGCCGACGACAGCACGAAACCGGGGACGTCGAATCGACCGGCCGGTGCGCTCTCGTCCTGGCGCAGCCACCACCACGACACGATGAGGGCCGGCACGCCGATCGGCACGTTGAGATAGAAGATCCAGCGCCACGAGGTCGTGTCGACGATGAGTCCGCCGAGCACCGGGCCCAACGCCGGAGCGACCACTGCGACGCTCAAGACCGCGTTGGCGGCGATCGCCCGCTCCTCCAGCGGGAAGGCTCGAAAGAGCATCGCCGAGCCGACGGGCGTGATCAGCCCGGCCCCGATGCCCTGCAGGATGCGGAAGGCGACGAGCTGATCGAGCGTGGCCGCGGCACCGCACAGCGCCGACGCGGCCGTGAACACGGCGAGCGACGCGAGAAACATCGTCTTGGAACCGAACCGATCCGACAGCCAGCCGGCGGCCGGGATGCTCATCGCCAGTGCGACGGAGAAGGCGATCGCGACCGTGTCGACGTCGGTCACGTCGACGCCGAACTCCTCCCCCAGTGACGGAAGCGCCACGTTGACGACGGTGGCGTCGAGGATCTGGATGAACAGCGCGGCGACGTAGACGACGAGAACGCCGTACTTGTATTCGGGACGGCGCACGGGGCTACCGGGCGAGCGCCGTTGGGACGCGACACGGCCCCGGCGGCCGGGTGCGATGACCCGGGCCGCCGGGGCCGGCTGCGTGCATCAGGCGCGTGCGCCGAGGATCGCCTTGGTCTCGAGGAACTCCTCGAAGCCGAGCTCGCCCCACTCCCGACCGTTGCCCGACTGCTTGTAGCCGCCGAACGGCGCGTGGAAGTCGGGGCCGGCACCGTTGACGTGCATGTTGCCGGTGCGGATCTTCTTCGCGACCTCGACCGCCTCGTCCTGGTCGCCGGAGATGTACCCGGCCAGGCCGTAGACCGTGTCGTTGGCGATCTCGATCGCCTCGTCGACGGTGTCGTAGCCGATGATCGATACGACTGGCCCGAAGATCTCCTCCTGGGCGATGGTCATGTCGTTGGTGACGTCGGCGAACACGGTCGGCTTGACGAAGTAGCCCTCCGACAGCCCGTCGGGCCGGCCGGGTCCACCGGCGGCGAGCGTGGCGCCCTCCTCGATGCCCGTCTCGATGAGGCCCTGCACCTTGTTCCACTGCGCCTCGGAGACGACCGGACCCATGGTCACACCGTCGGAGGTCGGATCGCCGACGGTGATGGCGCCGGCGGCCATGGCTGCGGCGGCCGCCGCCTCTTCCATCTTGTCGTTGGGGACGAGCATGCGGGTGCCGGCGTTGCAGCTCTGGCCCGAGTTCATGCACATGCCGAAGAAGTCACGGCCGACCGCTTCGCCCACGTCGGCCGACGGGAGGATGATGTTGGCCGACTTGCCTCCGAGCTCTTGGGCCACGCGCTTCACGTGGGCCGCGTTCTTCGCGACCTCGACACCGGCACGGGTCGAGCCGGTGAAGCTCATCATGTCGACGTCGGGGTGCGACGAGAGGTGGGCGCCGACGGTGGGGCCGTCGCCGTTCACGAGGTTGAAAACACCGGCGGGGACGCCGGCATCGTGCAGCACCTCGGCGAACAAGATGGCGTTCAGCGGGGCGATCTCGGAGGGCTTGAGCACCATCGTGCAGCCGGCGGCGAGGGCCGGAGCGACCTTGCAGGCGATCTGGTTGAGCGGCCAGTTCCACGGCGTGATCATGCCGACGACGCCTGCGGGCTCCTTCACGAGCAGGAAGTTCTCGTGCTGCTCTTCGAACTCGAACTCGCGCAGGATCTGGGCCATCGTGGCGAAGTGCATCAGGCCGGTGGGGGCCTGGGCGGCCTTCGCGAGACCGCCGGGGGCACCCATCTCCGACGAGATCGCGTTGGCGAACTCCTCGGAGCGCTCACCGATCAGGCCGGTGATCTTGTCGAGGAGTTCGATCCGCTCCTCGCGGCTGGTCTGGGAGTAGCTCTCGAAGGCCGTCTTCGCGGCGGCGACGGCCGAATCGACATCGGCGGTGCCGCCCATTGCGATGGACGCGATCGACTGTTCGGTGGCCGGGTTGATCACGTCGAGCGTGTCCGACGTGCTGGGCTCGACCCAGGCACCGTTGATATAGAACTTCTGGGCGTTGTCCATGCGGGCTCCTCTGTGCACGGGATGGGGGCGGACGGGCCGACAGTAGACGCAACAGGGACCTTCTCGGTAACCGGTCGCGATCTTGGTGGCCGGTGGAAGGAACTCGGCACTGAACGCGTTGCACCGGCCATGACGGACATGAACGACTGGAATCAGAAGGTGATCGCGGAGTTCCGCGCCAACGGGGGCAAGGTCGAGCAATTCGGCGAGATGCCGCTGGTGATCCTCGGCACGATCGGGGCCAAGAGCGGCGAGCTGCGCGAGATCCCGCTCGTCCCCCAGGTCGACGACAACGGACTCACGGTGTTCGGGTCGGCCGGCGGTTCGCCGAAGAACCCCGACTGGGTTTTCAATCTGCGCACGACGCCGCGCATCACGGTCGAGTACGGCACGGAGACCTTCGAGGCCGACGTGGTCGAACTTCCCACCGACGAGGCGGCCGCCCGCCTCGCGAAGATGGGCGAGACCTTCGGCAACTTCGCCGAGTACGTCGAGAGCGCCGCGCCGCGGATCATCCCCGCGTTCGCCATCAATCGAGTCTGACCCGAGCGGGCCGGGACGGTCGGCCGGGCGGGGCGGTAACGTCACGCCCCGTGAAGCTGGCCGTCCTCTCTCGAGCCCCCCGCTCCTACAGCACACAACGCCTCGTCGCGGCGGCGAAGGAGCGAGGCCACGAGGCCCGCGTCCTCGACACACTCCGGTTCGCGATCGATCTGTCGGGCGGTGACCCGGATCTGCAGTACCGCGGGCGTCAACTCGACGACTTCGACGCCGTGCTCCCGCGGATCGGGGCGTCGATCACCTTCTTCGGGCTGGCGGTCGTCCGCCAGTTCGAGCAGATGGACGTCTACACACCGACCCCGTCGAACGGCATCGCGAACTCCCGCGACAAGCTGCGGTCGATCCAGATCCTGTCCCGCCACGACATCGCCATCCCGGCCACCACCTTCGTGCGCGACCGGGCCGACGTCTTGCCGGCAATCGATCGTGTCGGTGGCGCGCCCGTCGTGATCAAGCTCCTCGAGGGCACCCAGGGCATCGGCGTGATCCTGGCACCCGACACGACGATCGCGGAGGCTGTGATCGAGACGCTCCAGTCGACCCGCCAGAACGTGTTGATCCAACGTTTCGTGGCCGAGAGCAAGGGCCGCGACGTCCGAGCGCTCGTCGTGGGCGACCGGGTCGTGGCGGCGATGCGGCGCCAGGCCAAGGGCGACGAGTTCCGCTCCAACGTCCACCGTGGGGGCACGGTCGAAGCGATCGACCTCGACCCGGAATACGCCGACACCGCCGTGCGAGCCGCCCAGATCATGGGGCTCCGTGTCGCCGGGGTCGACATGCTCGAAGGCGCCGATGGCCCGGTGGTGATGGAGGTCAACTCCTCGCCCGGTTTCGAGGGCATCGAACGGGCGACGGAGCTCGACATCGCCGGCGTGATCATCGACTACGTCGCCGCCCAGGTCGCCTTCCCCGAGATCGACGTCCGGCAGCGCCTGTCGGTGACGGCCGGCTACGGCGTCGTAGAGCTGAGCATCAACGAGGGCGCGGCGCTGGTCGCGGCCGGTACGACGATCGGCGAGCTGCGGGAGCAGGACATCTCGGTGCTCACGCTGCACCGGGGAACGGCGGTGATCCCCAACCCCCGCAGTGATCGGGTGATCGAGGTCGACGACCGCCTGCTCTGTTTCGGCAATCTCGAGGCGATGCGGGGACTCGTTCCGGGGCGGCGCCGTCGGAATCGGCCCCGGGTCCAGCCGTTGCCCGACGATCCGATCCCCGACGGGGCCAGCTGATGGCGAAACGGCAGCCATTCGTCATCGGCGACACCGAGGCCGCGCCGGGCAAACGCACCCAGACCGAGATCCCGATCGGGCGCCTCATGTCGGGTACCCCGCTCGCCTTCCCGGTGATCATCTTGCACGGCGAGACCGACGGGCCGACGGTATGGGTCAACGCCGCCACCCACGGCGACGAGATCTGTGGCGTCGAGATCATTCGTCGGGTACTCGAGGTGATCGACCCCCGCTCGGTGTCAGGCACGATCATTGCGGCGCCGATCGTCAACGTCCACGGCTTCAACACCGGCGACCGCTACCTGCCCGACCGCCGAGACCTCAACCGTTCGTTCCCCGGCTCGGTCCGGGGCTCGCTGGCGAGTCGCATCGCTCACCAGTTCATGAACGAGGTCGTCAGCCGATGTGAACTCGGCATCGATCTCCACACCGGTTCGGATCACCGCACCAACCACCCGCAGATCCGCGGCGACCTCGACGATGAACGCACGCTGGAGCTCGCGTCGCTCTTCGGCGCCCCCGTGGCCATCCACTCGCGGGTGCGGGACGGTTCGCTGCGCGGCGCCGCAGTCGCGCAGGGCGCCACCTGCCTCCTCTTCGAGGGCGGCGAGGCCTACCGCTTCGACGAGGATGCCATCACGGTCGGCACCGATGGTGTCCTGCGCGTGTTCCACGCGCTCGGGATGATCGACGAACTGGTGCCTCCCGCTCCCCCACCCCGGGTCGCCCGATCGAGTCGCTGGGTGCGGGCGTCGCGCAGCGGCATCGTCGACAGCCGCTTGGCGCTCGGGGCCGAGGTCGCCAAGGGCGAGCAGGTCGGCGTGCTGCGCGACCCGTACGGCAAGACCCTCGCCAAGATCAAGGCGCCCACGACCGGGATGCTCATCGGCAAGCTCCAGCACCCCCTGGTCAACCGGGGCGATGCGATCCTCCACGTGGCTGCGATCGAAGACGCCTGACGATTCGTCCTGGTTGCCCGCGGGTGGCGATACTGACGCCATGGATTCCGCCGCCCTCCGTGAGAAGTACCGAGCCGAACGCGACAAGCGCCTGCGCGCCGACGGAAACGATCAGTACGTCGAGCCGACGGGCCGCTACGCCCACTATCTCGAGGATCCCTACGTCGATCCGGCCGAGCGGGAGCCGTTGACCGACGAGGTCGAGTTCGCGTTCATCGGTGGCGGTTTCGCCGGTCTCACGACGGGTGCAGCCATGAAGCAGGCCGGCATCGACGACGTTCGGATCATCGAGAAGGGTGGCGACTTCGGCGGTACCTGGTACTGGAACCGGTATCCGGGGGCGATGTGTGACACCGCGGCGATGGTGTACATGCCGCTGCTCGAGGAGACCGGTCACATGCCGTCCCAGAAGTACGTACGCGCACCCGAGATCCTCGAGCACTGCCGCCGTATCGGCCGGCACTTCGACCTCTACGACAACGCGGCGCTCGCCACCGAGGTCACCTCGCTCGACTGGGATGCCGACGCTGGCCGCTGGATCATCCGCACCAACCGCGGCGACGAGATGCGCGCCAAGTTCGTCGCCATGGGCACAGGGCCGCTCCATCGCCCCAAGCTCCCCGGCATCCCCGGGATCGAGACCTTCGAGGGGCACTCCTTCCACACCAGCCGCTGGGACTACGACTACACCGGCGGCGATCCGGCCGGCGGACTCATGACCGGCCTCGCCGACAAGCGGGTCGGCATCATCGGCACCGGCGCGACCTCGGTGCAGTGCATCCCCCACCTCTCGGCGGCGGCCGGTGGCCTGTTCGTCTTCCAGCGCACGCCGTCGTCGATCGATATCCGCAACAACCACGAGATCGATCCCGACTGGTTCGCCGACCTCCAGCCCGGCTGGCAGGACGAGTGGCTGATGAACTTCACGACGCTTCAGACCGGCGGCTTCGCCGACGAGGATCTCGTCAAGGACGGCTGGACCGATCTCAGCCAGCGGATTCGCGACCGCATGGTCGAGATGGTCGCGAGCGACCCATCGGCGTTCACCCGCGAGGCGTTCCTCGCCGCGTACCGCGACTGCGACGACCAGAAGATGGAGGAGATCCGGGCTCGGGTCGACGAGATCGTCGCCGACGACGACATCGCCGAAGCGCTCAAGCCGTGGTATCGCCAACTCTGCAAGCGTCCGTGCTTCCACGACGAGTACCTGCAGTCGTACAACAACCCCAACACCCACCTGATCGACACCGACGGCAAGGGGGTCAGCGAGATCACCCCGACCGGGGTCGTGGTCGGCGACACCCACTACGAACTCGACTGCCTGATCTTCGCCTCCGGCTTCGAGGTCGGGACGACCTACGCCCGTCGATCCGGTTTCGAGACCACCGGACGCGACGGCCTCACCCTCACCGAGCACTGGGAGACGGACGGCATGCGGTCGATGCATGGCCGCAACGTCCATGGCTTCCCGAACCTCTTCATCGTCGGGTTCTCCCAGGCCGCCAACCTGATCTCGAACGTGCCCCACAACCTCGTCGAGGCGGGCCGGACCGTCGCTGCCATGGTCAAGCACACCCAGGACATCGGGGCCGACGAGGTCGAGGTCACCGCCGAGGCCGAGCAGGCCTGGATCGACCGGCTCAAGGCCGGCGACCGGCGTTTCGCCGCCGACCCCGACTGCACGCCGGGCTACTACAACAACGAAGGTCAGCCCGACGAGACCGCGGCGCAGATCGGTGGCCTCGGCTTCCCCGAGGGTCCGGTGGCGTACTTCCAGTACATCGACGAGTGGCGATCTTCGGGCGAGTTCACCGGGCTCGAGTTCCGCTGAGTGGATGACCGACCCGCCACCGCCCCCGGCGCCGCCACCACCACCGCCCGGCGCAACGCCGGTCGACCTCGGCGATCCGACGGCGCGCCGCTACGACCTCGACGCGCTCCGAGGCGTCGCCATGCTGCTCGGGATCGTGTTGCACGCCGCGATCCCGTTCGTCCCGTACTACGGCGCGGGCGACGTGGGCGGCGAGATCCTCTTCGGGATGTTCGAGTACATCCATCTGTGGCGGATGCCGTTGTTCTTCGTGATCAGCGGGTTCTTCACCGCGATGCTCTGGCGGCGGCGGGGCCTACGGGCGTTGGTGAGGCATCGGCTCCGCCGGGTCGGCCTGCCGCTGCTGATCTTCTACGTCCCGGTGATCGCGCTGATCCTCATCGGGATCATCGTCGGCTACAGCCTCGCCGGGGACGACCTCGACGACACCTTCGGTCAGGCTGACGCGTACGAGGCGCCCGCCGACGAGACCGAACGGGAGCCGACCGGTGAGGAGGACGGCGAGGAGGACGAGTTCGGCTTCGCCCACCTGTGGTTCCTGTGGCATCTGCTCTGGCTGGTCGCGGTGTTCGCGCTGATCGCCCTCGGCCTCGAGCGCTGGCAGGCGCGCGGCGGCCGCGCGCCTCCCGCGGTGCTCGCGTGGGTGCTCCCGCCGCTCTCGTTGGTGCCATTCCTCAGCATGCAGGAGGACGTGCTCGGTCCCGACACCTCCGACGGCATCGTGCCGGCGCCGCCGGTCATCAGCTTCTATGCGGCGTTCTTCTTCTTCGGCGCCGTGCTCTACCGCGACACGCCAGAGCCGGGGCCGATCGACCGACTCGGTCGCGTGTGGCCCATGCAACTGATCGCCAGCCTCGGGCTCTTCGGCCTGCTGTACGGCGGTGTCGTCGACGAGGGCAGCATGGCGCTGGAGGTCCTGGCCGCCTGGCTGGTGAGCTTCGGCATGATCGGCCTTTTCCGTACCCGCCTGTCGGAGCCGTCGTATCGCGTGCGCTGGCTGTCGGACTCGTCGTACTGGATGTACCTCATGCATCTGCCCCTGGTGTTCTTGTTCCAGGGAGTCGCCGCCGGGCTCGGTCTGCCCTCGATCATCGCCTTCGTCTTCATCGTCGTCGCGACCGTTGCGATCCTGGCGCCGACGTACCACGGCCTCGTCCGCTACACCGCGATCGGGCGGCTGCTCAACGGCAGGCGTACGAGAGACGGCGACGCGAGGCTCCGGGCGCAGCTCGACGTGCTCAGTCGATCGTGACGGTGAGGTCGACCTCGACCGAGTCGCCGACATCGACCTGCTCGGCCCGGCGCACCGCCTGTTTGATCGGGAGCACGAAGCATCCCGACTTCGTGTCGGGGAACACCGGGGTCGACCAGGTGGTGTCGCCGATCTGCACGCCGACCTTCACCGAGCCGAAGCCGCGCCGCTCGGGTAACGAGAAGGTCGGGTTCATCGGCAGCCGTTCGATGACGGGGACGTGAACACTCGGGATGCGGCCACGGACCGCACGGTAGCTCCCGGCTAGCTTCGGCGGGCGTGAACGGTTCGGGCTCCCTCCAACGACGTCTCGGCGTGTCGGACGCCGTCGTGATCGGCGCCGGATCGATGATCGGCGCGGGGGTCTTCGCCGCGTGGGCGCCCGCGGCGCGGGCGGCCGGCGACTGGCTGTTGGTCGGGTTGGCGATCGCGGGCATCGTCGCCTTTTGCAACGCGACCTCCTCGGCCCAGTTGGCAGCGATCCACCCGGAGTCGGGCGGTACCTACGTTTACGGCCGGCGGCAACTGAATCACTTCTGGGGCCATGTGGCCGGCTGGGGGTTCGTGGTCGGCAAGACCGCGTCCTGCGCGGCGATGGCGCTCACCCTCGGCGCCTACCTCTGGCCCGAGGAGCAACGTCTCGCCGCGGTTATTGCCGTCGTCGTCATCACGGCGGTCAACATCGGGGGGCTGAGCCGCACGGTCGCGGTCACCAAGGTGCTCCTCGTCGTCTCGCTGACGGCGATCGCCTGCGTGGTCTACGTCGCCCTCACCGAGGAAGCACCCGTGTTCCGCACGTCGGCGGATCCCGACGAGAGCCTCGTCGGCGCCCTCCAGGCCGGCGGCTTCCTCTTCTTCGCCTTCGCCGGCTACGCCCGCATCGCGACCCTGGGCGAAGAGGTCCGTGATCCCGAACGCACCATCCCGAGGGCCATCCCGCTCGCCCTCTTCGGAGTGCTCGGGCTCTACGCGATCGTGGCGCTCGCCGCCCTCAGCTACGGCGACGTGCAGCTGCTCGGCCTCGACGACGCACCACTGCGGGCGATCGTCGACGGCGCCGACTCGCCGCTGGCCCCGATCGTGCAACTCGGCGCGGGTATCGCGTCGCTCGGGGTGCTGCTCAACCTGATCCCCGGGGTGTCGCGCACGACGCTCGCGATGGCCCGCAACGGCGAGCTCCCCCGCTGGTTCGCCCACATCGACCCGCAGCGGTCCTTGCCGTTGCGGGCCGAACTCACCGTCGCCGGCGTCGTGGTGCTCCTCGTGCTCACGATCGACATCACGAACTCGATCGCAGTCAGCGGTGTCGCGGTGCTGACCTACTATGCGGTCACCAACGCCGCTGCGCTCAGCCTCGACGCTGATCAGCGCCGATGGCCGGCCGCCATCGCGGTCGTCGGCCTGATCGGCTGTGCCGTGCTGGTCGCGGCGCTGCCGCCGTCGGCCCTCGTCGGGGGAGGACTCGTGCTGGTGACCGGGGTCGTGGCTCGTCAGGTCGCCCTCCGGACGGACCCCTCGGACTAGAGCGTATTGGCCTGGCGGGCGGCGATGGCTTCGAGCATCGCCAACGCCATCTGATGGTCGCCCTTGAGCGCCGCGGAGAGCCCCGGGCGTCCAAGCGCGAACACGACGCAATCCGACAACGCGACGACCGTCGCGGTGCGGGGCGTGTTCGCGAGCAACGCGAGCTCGCCCACGAAATCGCCGGCGCTCACGACGGCCACCCGGGCATCACCCTTGACGACTTCGGCCGAACCCTCCAGCAGCAGGAAGAACGCCGCACCCTTCGAACCTTCCTCGATCGGGGTCGCGCCCTCCTTCCACTTCAAGACCTTGCCGAGCTTCACCAGGCTCTTGCGCTGCTTCGCGGTGGTTCGCGCGAACAACGGCACACCCTTCAACTGGTCGACGAGTTCCTTTTCCTGTGCACCGGTTGCTGCTGCCATGCCGCGGATCCTAGGCCGACGGCTGACTCCGGTGCTGCAACTCGGCGTAGACCTACGCTTGTGGCGTGCTCCGCCAACGCTCCGATCGACCTCGCGTCGCGCTCGAGATCTGGGGCGGCGACCCTCGCGCGCTGATCACCGTGGCCCGCCACGCGGAGGCGGTCGGCCTCGACGGGGTGTACGTGGGCGAGTCGCCGACCGCGCTCAATGCGGAGACCTGGACGACGCTCGGCCTGCTCGCCGCGACGACCGAACGCATCCGCATCGGCCCGGTGATCGCGAACCTGCTTCCGGCGTATCGATCCACGGTGCTCCTGGGCCGTCAGGCCGCGAACCTGGCGATCGCAACCGGCGGTCGGCTGGACTTCCGCACCGGCGTCGGGGCCGCTCGACCGGCCGCCGCATCGTGGTGGGAGCCGGCCGGCATCACCTATCCGTCCTACGACGCCCGGTGGGCGACGACGGATCGTGAGCTCGAGACGCTCCGACGGATGTGGGCGGACGACACGACGCAGCCAGTCGAGCCCGTCGTCGCGGCGTCGACGCCGGTGCCCCCGATTCCGGTCACGGTCGCCGCGACCTCCGAACGCGGCATCGAGCTGGCGCGGCGCCACGCCGACGTGTGGGAGACCTCCTGGTGCACCGTCGACGAGTGGCGGGATCGAGACACGGTGGCGGGGCTGCCACCCTCGATCGGGCGGTCGCTCGAGATCGACGGGTTCGTCGGGCTCGACGCGGCCGGGGTCGAGCGTACATGGGCGCGCGTCGGGTCCGACCGCGCCGGTGAGGATCTCGACCTCCTCCGGGCCAAGAGCTTGCACGGCACGCCAGAGACCGTCGCAGACCAGATCGCCACGCTGGGATCGGCCGGGGTCGAACAGCTGGTCGTCGCGCTGCACGACCCGAACGACCTCGATGCGATCAGCGCGCTCGGTCGCGCACTGGCAGACTGATCGACATGCAGCGCATGCACGTCGGACTCACGGTCAGCGACATCGATGACGCCGTCGGCTTCTACTCGAAGCTCTTCGGTGCCGAGCCGACCCTCGTCCGACCCGACTACGCCAAGTGGATGCTCGACGACCCCTTCCTCAACTTCTCCGTCGATCTCCACGGTGACGGCCCCGCCGGCAGCGCCCACTTCGGGATGCAACAGGTCGATCCGGCGAGCCTCGCCGACGCCCGAGGCCGCATCGACGAGGCTGGTCTGCCTCGCGAGGATCGAGACGACCTCACCTGCGGCTATCAGGTGCAGTCGAAGAGTTGGGTCTTCGGACCCGACGGCGAGGCCTGGGAGATCTTCCACACCATGGGCCTCGCACCGGGCGACAGGTACGGCTGCGACGAGATGCCCGACGCCCCCGGCTGACGGACCCGCCGGTTCGCGAGGCCGCCGGCCATGCGTCACTGGATCGGGTTCTTGTAGGTGTCGAGGTAGGTGATCTGCTCCACCGGCGGGCGTGACGCCGGCTTGAAGTCGGTGCCCTTCGTGTACGCGACCGGGATGAGACCGGCCTGGGTCATGTGGGCCGGGATCTCGAGCAACTCGGCGGCCTCCTGTTCGAGGCCGAGGTGCAACGTGGTGTAGCAGCTTCCGAGGCCGCGGCTGCGCAGCGCCAGCTGGAAGCTCCACATCGCCGGGATGATGGAGCCCATGAGTCCGGCGGCGGCGTTGGTGATCAACGCCCCACCCGGCGCCGCGAGCGCCGGGTCGTCGAGGCGACCGATGATCAGCGGGATCACCATCGCCGGGACGTTCTCCAGGTTCTGCGCGAGATAGTTCGCCGAGTCCATCACCCGACCGCTCTGGGTGTCGGTGGGGGTCGCCTCGGCCGCGGCGGCGAGATAGTCGCCTCCGGCGCGCCGGTAGAGGTCGGCGAGGCCCGCCTTCTTCTCCGTGTCCTTGATCACCATCCACCGCCAGCCCTGCCGGTTGGACCCGGTCGGGGCCTGCACGGCCAGCTGGAGGCACTCGAGGATCACCTCGTCGGGCACCTCGCGATCGAGGTCGAGTCGCTTGCGGACGGCGCGCGTCGTCGAGAGCAGGGCGTCGGTGGTGGTGAGATCGAACTCCATGCCTGCATCGTGGCACGCAGCGACCGGTCAGCGCCCGTACCGCACCTGGACATGTCGACGCCGCTCGGCTCGCTGTGCGTTGCGTGTCTCGGTGTCGATCTGCCCGGCCTCGAAGTCAGGTACTGCGTCGGCCAGCGCCTCGATCGGCACGAGCTCGGCCGTCGGCGCATCGGCCGGCTTGTGGTCGAGGCCGTCGAAGCGGATGTGCACCACCCCCCTGGTGACCCCGGCCGGGTCGAGCCAGTTGGCGTAGCCCGGATCGTCGAGGCTCAGCACGAGGTACTGCGCGCCGTCGGGGGCGTGGTGGGTCTGGCCGGCGGTGATGCTCGAGGTCGCGCTCGCGTACTCCAGCGAGGCGAACCAGAGGTCGGCGAGCTGCGTGCCCTGATACGGCGCACCCGCCGGGGGGATGCGGATCACGAGCGCCTGGTCGTCGCTGAGGTCGAAGTGGCCGATGGTGATCCACCGGCCGACGACGCCGGCCTGCGCCCCGGGGCTCATCAGCGGGCCGAGCGTGTTCGCGTCGAAGAACGCCAACGGGCCGTTCTCGACGAGCTCGGGCCAACAACGCACCGACGCCGCGATGTCGTCGGCCGCACCGCGGAGCCGCTCGGCGACGACGGCGGGCGAGTCGGTGAGCTTCCGGGCACCCTCCCAGCCGACACGGTCGACGTACACCGCGCCCGGGTCGCTGTCGTCCCACTCGGACCAGATTTGGCGCACGTTCAGGATCGTCGCATCGGGCGGGTTGACGAGCGTGCCTGGACCGTCGACGTCCGGGCCCAGTTCGACGGAGAACGTGCCGTCGGGGGCGTACTCGATCGCCTCGTCGGGTAGAGAGCCGACGCCGACGTTCTCGCCGCCGTAGGGCTCACGGGTGTAGAGCTGGAGCTCGATGCGAGCGGCCGAGCCTTTCCGCCCCCACACGCGGTACGGCTCGCCACCGCGAATCGGCGCGAACAGATAGCGCTGGTCGGGGTTGTCGCCGCCGGTGCGGATCCGATCGTCGAGCACCCGGCCGAAGGGATGGTCGGCATCACGGAGCAGGTGCTCTTCGAGCCCCTTCAGCAACTGCCGCCCCAGGTGTTGATAGCCGCGGGCTAAACCGACCGGGTCGTCCGCAGCGGCGAAGCGGTGGATCTCCTCCCCCGCTGCCTCGAGCTGGCTGAGCAGATGACGAAACGCGTCGCGGAGATCGTCGGGATCGGCCATGAGCGGATGGTGGCACACCGGTAGGGTCGGCGCTGCATGGCTGCCCCCGCCACCACACAGCTGTCGATCGGCGACATCAACCTCGCCGCGACCCTTCGCAGCACGGCCATCCTGCCGGGCGACCCCACCGTGCGCCTCGAGCCGGGTCGATTCGTTCGAGCGACGATCACGCCCGCCGGCACCGGGGAGATCCGAGTCGTCTGGGCCGACGGTGTCGCCGACGTCGAGGCGTGGGGCGACGGGGCCGCGTGGCTGATCGACCGCGCGCCCCGACTCCTCGGGCTCGAAGACGACGTGTCTGGCTTCGACCCGGATGGGCCGC
>JBCBYI010000091.1:0-15140 GCA_039815945.1 Actinomycetota bacterium
CGGCGATCGCCGGGTTGGCGTCGGGCACCCGCCGCTGGGCGAGATGGTCGAGGATCAACAGACCGGCCTTGTGGGCGTCGGCGTCGAGCAGCATCACCGCGGCCCGGCGGAACTGCTGGGCGATGTTGGTCGCGCTGCCACCGTCGGCGAGGGGAGCCAGCACGTCGGCCGCCTCGATCAGCGCCGAGCTGCGGTCGCCGAGCGTGGCCGCCGTGCTCGCCGCGGTCATGTCGGCGACGCCCTTGACGAGCCGGCTGCGGACCTCGGTCGCAGCTCTCGAGACGGCGTGCATGCGCTCGACGATGACCTCGGGCGGATCGCTCATCTGGAGCGTGTCGATGAGATCCCAGCCGGTGACGGCGGTGGCCCCCATCGGGTGTTCATCGAGGATGGCCTTCGCGGCGGCGAGCGACTCGGCCGCTTCCGTCGGACGGCCGTAGTAGGTCAACGCGAGGCCCCGGATCGAACCGACCCAGACACCGACCACCTGGACCTGATGGCGAGACGCACGCTCCGCCGCCAGATCGAGCAGAGCGAGCGCCCGTTCGAACTCGCCGACGAGCAGCACGGCGAGGCCGACACCGACCGCGTCCATCGAGTCGAACAGCGGGTCACGCGGCGCGTGCTCGTGGTAGCGAGCGCCGAGCGCCGCGACCGCATCGGCGTCGCCGGTGACCGAGGCGGCCACGGTGCCCATCGCCAGAAGGGCGAGCGAGGGCTCGCCGGTCATCGCGAGCGCCGCTTTGGTCCACTCGGCCACTTCGGTGCGAGCGCGGAACATCGTCTCGATCCCGAGACCGGCGATGAGCTGTTCGAGCAGGTCGACATCGCCGGCCTCGCGGGCGTGGGCGACGGCGACTCGGACGTCGTCCCAGATCACGTCGAGTTCGGCCAGGACCTCGGCTTCGCGGGGTCCGTAGACGTCGGCCACGGCGGCTCGCATCGAGGCGGCGTACGCGGTGGCGTGGCGACGACGCCACACGTGCGACTCGTCGAGCTCGTCGGCGGCGAAGTCGCGCAGCGACTGCAGCAGGTGGAACCGCGCCTTCGGGCCATGGACCTCGGCCACGACCATCGACCGTTGGACCAGCCGATCGAGGAGGTCGAACAGGTCGAGTTCGTCGAGGTCGCCATCGGCACAAACCGCTTCGACCATCGGGAGATCGAACACGCCTGCGAAGACGGACAGGCGCTCGAACAGCAGGCGCTCGTCGGGCTCGAGCAGCTGATGGGACCATTCGATCGTGCTGCGAAGCGTGGCGTGACGGTCACCGTCGCTCGACCGCCCGCGGAGCACGCGGAAGCGATGACCGAGCCGCTCGTTGAGGTCGTCGGGCGTGAAGGAACGGGTGCGGGCCGCGGCGAGTTCGATCGCGAGCGGAAGGCCATCGAGTCGCCGACACAGGGCCACGATCGACGCCATTGCGGTCGGCGACAGGTCGATGCCCGGATTGGCCTCCTTCGCTCGCTCGACGAAGAGCTGCACGGCCGGCGAGTCGACGTCGGCCGCCGCCAGCGGCTCGATCGGGAGGGTCGCCTCGCGTGCGATGCCCAGCGGTTCTCGACTCGTCGCGAGAACCCGCACGTTGGGACAGGCGTCGAGGAGCGCCCCGACGACCTCGGCGACCCCGTCGACGAGGTGCTCGCAGTTGTCGATCACCAGCACGGTGGTGTCGCCGCCGATCGCATCGACCACCGACTGCAGCGGCTCCTTGCCGGATTCCGCCGCCGCTCGCATGCCGTCGAGGATCGCAAACGGGATGCCGTCGGGATCGAGGACCGGTGCGAGCTCGACCAGCCAGACGCCGCCGTCGGCGCGGCCTGCGGCATGGGCCGCAGCCTGGATCGCGAGCGTGGTTTTGCCCACCCCGCCGGGCCCGCAGATGGTCACCAGCCCGTGATCGCGAAGGAGATCGCCGACCGTCAGCAGGTCGTCGGCGCGCCCGACCAGGTTGACCGGACGCACCGGCAGCGAGGTCTTGGTCTCGTCGAGCGTCTTCAGCGGCGGAAACGCGGTCGGGAGACCACCGATGACGAGCTGGTAGATGTGCTCGGGCGCCGAGAGATCCTTGAGCCGGTGCACACCGAGGTCGAGGGCGGAACGATCGGGGATCTCGTCGTTGACCAGACCCGAGATCAACACCTGACCCCCGTAGCCGGCCGACATCAACCGGGCGGCGCGGTTGACCGCGCTGCCGAAGTAGTCGCCGTTGCGTTCCTCGGAGCGCCCGATGTGGGCCCCGATGCGAATGCGAATGGTGGCGTGTTCGGGCCAGACCTCTTCGCCGAGACCCCGCTGGATCTGCTCGACCGCGTCGATGGCGGCCGCCGTGGTCTGGAACGAGATCCCGAATCCGTCGCCCGCGTGGCTGAAGACGTGACCCCCGTGCTGCTCGATCGCTGCCTTCAGGATCGCGTCGTGCCGGGCGAGGGCGGGCTTCATCTGTTCGGGGTGGGTCTCCCAGAGGCGGGTCGAGCCCTCGACGTCGGTGAAGACGTAGGTCACCAGCCCGGTCGGAATACCCTCCACCCGCTCAGCATCGCACACCGACGGCACATCCTGAACCCCCGGAACGAGCAACCGCTACCGTCGCCGCCATGGCCACGCCACCCGATGTCGCCCGACCGACACTTCGCTCGTCGATCCGAACACCGAAGCCCACGTGGCCGGAAGGCCGCACCGCGGTCGCGGTCGCGTTCTCCGGCGGCGGCTTCCGTGCGTCGCTCGCAGGTGTCGGCATGGTGCGAGGTCTGGCCGACCTGGGCCTGCTGGGCGACGTGCGCTACACGTCCTCGGTCAGTGGAGGGTCGTGGGCCAACGCGTTGCTGGCCCTGCGCTGGGCGGACCTCAAGGCCGAGGGGTTCACGACCGAGGCGGTCGACCGACTCATCACCCGACCCTTCGTCGAGACGATCACCACGAAGTCGCTGATGAACCACATCGTCCGCAATCTCTGGAAGGTCCTCGGCCCCAAGACCCGCTCGGATCTGCTCGGCGACGCGTTCGACGAGTGGTTCGGCCACGGCCAGATGATGGGCGACCTCCCGAGAGACGCCCGCTTCATCTTCAACTCGACGAACCTCAACTCCGGCACCCGGTTCTTCTTCGAACAGGCCCGGGCCGGCGATTGGAAGGCGCACTACGTGCCGGGCGACACCGTGCGGGTGGCCGACGCGCTCGCAGCGAGCGCCGCCCTCCCGGGTGCCCTCTCGGCGCAGCGGATGCGGTCACCGAACGACGTCTACCCGCGCGAGCACAAGCCGTACCTGGTCGACGGCGCGGTGTACGACAACCTCGGGCTCGAGCCCTACCGAAGCGTCCGGGACCGTCCGCTGCTCGTCGTGCTCGACGCAGGCGGCGAACTCAAGACCGGGATCATGGGCCGACGGCGGGCGTGGGCCACGGTGAAGCGGTCGTCGTCGGTGATGCAGAACCAGGTGACCTCGGTGCGCAAGCGCTGGCTGGTCGACAACTACCGCTCCTGGGAGGAATGGGAGGAGCGAGAACCCGAGGCCTATGCCGCGTTCTGTGCCGACCCGGTCGGCAACACCGCAGCATGGCGGGCCTGGGAGCGGCGCCGCCGCAAGGGGAAGCTCGAACCGGGCGAGGCCGAACCGGCGATGCCGCCCCGCGACGCCCGGCGCGGCGTGATCTTCAGCCTCGACACGACGATGGAGCCCAATTCCAGCCTCGAGTCGTCGATGAGTCGACACCAGCGTTGGTCGCCCGACCCCGACGCCCCCGAGGTGCCGGCCTGGCGCGCCGAGATGGATCTCGACACGTTCCGCGACCATTGCGCGGGCGTCCCGATGTCGGCCGGGAAGTTCGACCCGCTGCTCGCCCGCGACCTGGTGTTCCGCGGCTGGTGGCTCACGCGCGAGACGATGCGAACGTTCCAGCCCGACGCCCTCGATCGAGCGGCGCCGAACTGGTCCGAGTGGTGGGTGTGACAGCGGGCGGCTGACCGGGCAGCGGGCGGGCTGACCGGACCGGTCGCCCGCGCCGGCAGGTCAGACCCGGTGTTCGGGCGAGGCGAAGTCGGTGTGGCAGCCGGCCTTCCACGCCTCGGGCTGGTTGCCGTGGGCGGGAATGCCGCCGGCGTCCTTCAGCATCCGGGCGAGGTGCAGGCAGTTCCACACGAGGAAGGTCGTGTTGCGGTTGGTGAAGTCGTTCTCGGGACCACCCGAGCCCTCGTCGGCGTACGACGGACCGGGGCCGGCCTCCCCCATCCAGCCGGCGTCGGCCTGGGGCGGCACCGTGTAGCCGATGTGGCTGAGCGAGAAGAGCATGTTCATCGCACAGTGCTTGACGCCGTCCTCGTTGCCGGTGATCAGTGCCGCGCCGACCTTGCCGTAATCGCGGTACTGGCCCTTCGCGTTGAGGTCGTGGGTGTAGCCGTACATGCGTTCGAAGACCCGGTTGCACACCGAGCTCTTCTCGCCGAGCCACACCGAGGTACCGACGATCACGATGTCGGCGGCGTCGATCCGGGCCTGGATCGCGGGCCAGTCGTCCTTCTCGTAGCCGTCGCGTCCGGCGTAGTCGTGCTTGAGTCCGGCGGGGATCTCGTAGTCGACAGGTCGCAGATAGTCGACCTCCACGCCGTTCCTTTCGAAGATGCCCCGTGCGACGTTCATCAACGCCTCGGTGTGCGACAGGTTCGGCGACCGGGTGAGCGTGCAGTTGAGCATCAGCACCTTGAGGTCGGAGTAGTCGGCGGGGGCGTCGTGGTGGAGCGCCTCGGTCATCGACTGGAGCTGCTCGGTCATGGTTGTCTCCTCAATCCCCGCAGGGGGTCGCCGGCCCGCACGGGCCGAGGCGAACTCTAGTGACCGAGACAACCCGCTCGCCCGGCATCGCGTTCCCGCGATCCGATGTCAGCCGGGCAGCGGCACCCACGGGTCGTGATCACCCGGCACGGTCGGGAACTGCTGGTTCGTCCAGTTGTCCTTGGCCTGCTCGAGTCGGTCGCGGTCCGAGCTGACGAAGTTCCACCAGATGTGGCGATCGCCGACGGGGTCGCCTCCGATGATCACCGCCCGTCCGGGACCGGCGAGTTCGGGCGTCGCCCCCGCCTCGAGCACCGCGAGATGCCCCTCCGGCAGGGGGTGACCACCAACGGTGATGCCGTCGTCGATGGCGACGATCGCCCGCTCGGGGTGGCTGTCGTCGACGCGGATGACCGAGCCGGCGAGGTCGAGTTCGGCGAGGATCAACGGCGACGAGCCGCTGATCGGTGCGGCAATGCCGAACCCGCGGCCGACGGCGACCCGCACGGTGACGTCGCCGTGGCGCGTCTCGGGCACCTCGTCGGCCGGGCAGTGTTCGAAGCCCGGAGCGCGCTCCTCGGCCTCGTTCGGAAGCGCGACCCACAGCTGGAGACCGTGAGAGCGACGCGTGGTGGGCACGTCGTCGGGATGCGAGCGTTCGGTGTGGGTGATGCCGGCACCTGCGGTCATCCAGTTGACCGCGCCGGGCGTGATCGGCTGCACCGAACCCACCGAGTCGCGATGCACGATCCGCCCCTCGAAGAGATAGGTCAGCGTCGAGAGGCCGATGTGAGGATGGGCGTCGACATTCATCGCACCACCGGCCGGGACGTCGTCGGGTCCCATCAGGTCACAGAAGATGTAGGGCCCGACCATGCGCCGCTTGGCGAAGGGAAGGAGGCGGCGGACCTCGCCGTCGCCGACCGGGCGAATCCGAGGTTCGATGGTCATCTCGATCGCGGAGGACATGGCCCCAGCATGCCCGCTGGCCGAGCGCTCGGCGGCGCCGATTCCTGGCGGCTTCGTGTCGGCGGGCGTACGGTCGCGTCATGAATCCGGATCTCCAGCGCCACCGGACCTTCGCCACGGTCGCCGACGTCGACGTCGACGAGCTGCGAGCGCTCGTCGACACGGTCACCCCCGCCGAGCGATACCCGAACGCCGACGCCGTCGAGAACGAGGTCGTCGTCTACGACATGGCGGTCGAGCGCTCGCCGGAACAGCGCCGGGCGGTCGTCGAGGAACTCGCCGACGTGTTCGGCGCAGGCCCGGGAGTCGTCGTGATGCGCAACGCGGTGAACGCCGACGTCGTGGCCCGGGCCTCTGACGAGTTCGATGCGCTGATCGCCGTCGAGAAGGCTGCCGGTGTCGGCAAGGGCGACCACTTCGCGAAGCCGGGCGCCAACGACCGGGTGTGGAACGCGGCGGAGAAGCTCGCGGTCGCGGCGCCCGGAGTCTTCGTCGACTACTACGAGTTCGAAGCGCTCGAACTCGTCTCCACCGCCTGGCTCGGTCCGGCCTACCAGGTCACCTCGCAGCTCAACGTCGTGAATCCCGGCGGCGAAGCCCAGTCGCCTCACCGCGACTACCACCTCGGCTTTATGACCGACGAGCAGGCCGAGCGCTACCCGCGCCACGTCCACGCCCTCTCCCCTGCGCTGACCCTGCAGGGGGCCGTGGCCCACGTCGACATGCCGATCGAGTCAGGTCCGACGATGCTGCTCCCCCACTCGCACCGCTACGAGCTCGGGTATCTCGCCTGGCGCCGACCAGAGGTGATCGAGCTGTTCGCTGAGCGCCACGTCCAGACCGAGCTCCGCGCCGGCGACGCCGCCTTCTTCAACCCGGCCGTCTTCCACGGCGCGGGCACCAACCGCACCGCCGACGTCAAGCGCATGGGAAACCTGTTGCAGATCTCCAGTGCGCTGGGCCTGCCGCTCGAGATGGTCGACCGCGATCGCATGACGCGTGCGGTCTTCGCCGAGCTCGCCTCCCGGCACCGGTCCGGTTGGTCGGCCGAGGCGATCGACCGGGTCATCACCGCCACCGCGTTCGGCTATCCGTTCTCGACGAACCTCGACCTCGACCCACCGATCGAGGGGCTCGCCCCGCCGAGCCAGGCCGACGTCCTGCGCGACGCGGTGATGAGCGGCTGGACCGCCGCCGACCTCGACGCCGCGCTCGACGCACACCAGGACCGGCGCCGCACGCACTGACCTCACCCCCCGTTGACGTCAGGCGCAAGCGTCGGGGTGTCGCGGCACACTGGCGTATGGCAGACACCGAGACGGGCTTCAGCTGGGGACGGGTCGCCAGCATGTTCCGGCCTCATCGCACACGGGTCGCCGGGGTGGCGACGCTCGTGTTGGGCACGGCCGTGCTCGGCATCGTCAACCCACTGCTGATCCAGGTCACCTTCGACGACGGCCTCTTCCCCGACACCGGCGAGGGCGCCGATCTCGGGTTGGTCGTCACCTTGTCGCTCATCATGCTCGGCGTCACCGCGGCCTCGACCGTCCTCGGTGTGGTGCAGACGATCGTCACCAACGGACTCGGGCAGGACGTGCTGCGCGATCTCCGCAACCGGCTCTACAGCCACCTGCAGGAACTCTCGCTGTCGTTCTACAGCTCGTCGCGGACGGGCGATCTCCAGAGCCGCATCACCTCCGACGTCGGTGGTGTGCAGACGGCCGTCACCTCCACGCTGTCGAACATCCTCTCCAACTCGGTCACCTTCGTCTCCGCCGTGATCGCCATGCTGCTGCTCTCGGTTCCGCTGACGCTGCTGTCGTTGGCGACGGTGCCGTTCTTCATCGTCGCCACCCGTGTCGTCGGCCGCCGCCGGGAGCGCTTCACCGCCGAGACGCAGGCCGCGACCGCCGAGATGACGATCGTGACCCAGGAGACGCTGTCGGTCTCGGGCATCACACTCGCCAAGCTCTTCGGCCGCCAGGACTACGAGATCCACCGCTTCGCCCAGGCCAACGAGCGTCTCGCCGCCGTCGCCACCCGCCAGCAAGTGATCGGCCAGTCGTTCTTCACCGTCGTCCAGGCGTTCCTCGGGGCCAGCCCGATCATCGTCTACATCGTCGCCGGCATGCTCTTGAACGACGGCGATTCAGGCCTGTCGGCCGGCACGGTCGTGGCGTTCACCACGCTGCAGTCACGGCTCTTCTTTCCGGTGGCCCGCCTGTTGGAGACCACCGTCGAACTGCAATCGAGCCGGGCCCTGTTCAGCCGGATCTTCGCCTACCTCGACGCAGAAGCCGACGTGGTCGAGGCCGACGATGCCGTCACCGTCGCCCGCGACCGTCTCGAAGGCCGCATCGAGTTCGACGACGTACACTTCGCCTACCGCGACATCGCCGACGACGAAGACCGACAGGCTCCCGATGCGCTCGACGGCGTGACGTTCGCGGCTCGGCCCGGGCAGTTGATCGCCTTCGTCGGCCCGTCGGGTTCGGGCAAGTCGACGGTGCTCTCGCTCGTCGCCCGCCTCTACGATCCTCGCACCGGAGCCGTCCGCCTCGACGGCATCGATCTGCAGGATCTCTCGTTCTCGTCGCTCGCCGACGCGATGGGCTTCGTCACCCAGGAGAGCTACCTCTTCGCCGGCACGCTCAAGGACAACATCGCCTACGGCAAGCCCGGCTGCTCCGACGCCGAGATCGAAAAGGCCGCCCGAGCCGCCGCGATCCACGACCGGATCATGGAGTTCGAGGACGGCTACGACACCGTGGTCGGCGAGCGAGGCTTTCGCCTCTCCGGCGGCGAACGGCAGCGCATCGCCATCGCTCGGGTGTTGCTGCACGACCCGAAGGTGCTTGTGCTCGACGAGGCGACGTCGGCCCTCGACACCGCGTCGGAGCGCCGCATCCAGGCCGCGCTCGACGAGCTCGTCAGCGGCCGCACCACGCTCGCCGTGGCCCACCGGCTGTCGACGATCCAGTCGGCCGACGTCATCCACGTCGTCGATCACGGCCGTATCGTCGAGTCCGGCGATCACGACACCCTGCTCGCCGAGGGCGGCGTCTACGCCGGGCTGTATCGCGAGCAGTTCGGCGACGGGTCGATCGAGACGACGTGTAGCGACGGCACCGTGTACGCCGACGGCCGCTGCGAGTACTTCCATCAGCTCAGCGCCGACGAGAAGGCGGCCCTGTTCCGCAAACGCGGTCTCGCGCCGACCTGACACTGCGCTTCCCGCGGCGGAGCCGACAGGGCCCGTCTACCATCGGGCCATGGCGGGCCCATCCGATGTTCGGTACACGAACGCCGGAGGCCCGCGCATCGGGTATCAGGAGTGGGGCGATCCGAACGGCCCGCCGATCCTCTTCCTCAGCCCCCTCGCCCAGAACATCGATCTCCTCTGGGAGGACCCGGCGTTCGCCGCGTTCGCGACGGCACTCGGCGTGGGACACCGCATGATCTGGTTCGACGCCCGCGGCACCGGCGTGTCGGACCGCTACGCGGCCGACTATTCGCTGGAGGCGCAGTCGGTAGACATCACCGCCGTACTCGACGCGGTCGAGCTCGAACGGGCGAGCATCGTCGGGGCGGGCGACGGTGGCCTCGTCGCGATCCACTTCGCGGCGATCGCCCCCGAGCGGATCAACGGCTTGGTGCTGGTCAACTCCGCCGCCGGCTACCTCGACGTCCCCCCGAAGCATCGCGACGCAGTCCGAGACGCGACCCGGGCGATGGCGGCCACGCTCGCGAGCACCTGGGGAACCGACGACAGCATCTACATCGAGACCTTCTGTCGTTCTCGTCTCACTGACGCCGACCATGCCGACTGGTCGAAGCGCTACCTGCGCCAGGCGTCGAGCCCCGGCCACGTGCAGGACATGTTCTCGGCCAAGATCGACAGCGACCCCGCGCCGGCGTTGGCGGTGATCGACGCACCGACGCACGTGATCGCCGCCGATCGCGATCCCTACGTGCCGGTCGAGGCGGCTCGCTTCCTGGCCGATGCGCTCGACGCCGAGCTGACGGTGCTCGACGGCCCTGATCATCTGCCGTGGTGCGGTCGAACGGCGGCCGTCATCGTCGATCGCATCGCGTCGTTCGTCGCCGACCATTCGGGGTCGTCACGCGCCCCGAAGCACAAGCTGGCGTGTGCGCTGGTGTCCGCCGTCGACCCCGCCAACGACGCCGACGACGCACGGATCCGCGCCGCCCACCGCCGTATCGCCAACCAGGTGATCGCCCTCCACGGCGGGGCGCTGATGCCCTCGCCTGACAGCCGGGTCGTCGCCACGTTCGACGGGGCCGCCCAAGCCCTGTCGTGCGCCCAGCAGCTCCTCGTCCGGCTGGCGCTGCGCGGCATCGCGGCCCGCAACGGGATCCACGCCGGCGAGTTCGTCTTCGGTGAGGGGGGCGTGTCCGCCAACGCCTTCGAGATCGCGGCGGCCGCCGCGGCGACCGGCGAAGCCCCGTGCCTGCTGGTCACCCAGCCGGTGAAGGGATTGCTCGGCGGAAGTGGCATCGAGATCTCGCCGGTCGAGGTCACCCAGCTTCCGGGCGTGGACGGCGACTGGGCGCTCTACAGCGCAGACGACACCCGGGCCCGCCTGCTCGAGCTCGGGTACTCCGACGAGTTCCTGGACCAGTTGGCCGACCGCGGCTGGGACTAGCCGTCGAGGGCGCTGATCGCCTCGGTCACCGGGTCGAGGTGCTGATGGATGCCGGCCTCGATGGCGGCGAGCCGCTTGTAGACCTCGGTGTTGGCCGGGATCGGGTCGAACGTGTCGTCGCGTACGACCAACAGGTCGGTAGCCTCAGCGGGCGTCGACCAGATACCGGCGAACATGCCGGCGTTGACCGCACATCCGATCGCCGCCGATGACCGGAGCCGGTTGCGGCCCGCGGGCACGCCGTGCACGTCGGCGAGGATCTGCATCATCACGTCGGAGTTCGCACCACCGCCACTGACGATGAGCTGGGTGAACGGCTGATCGAGCTCGGCCGCCATCGGATCCATGTGCGTCTTGAGTCGCAGGGCGATGCCCTCGAGGATCGATCGGTACACGTGGGCGTTGCTGTGGCGGCCGTCGAAGCCGATCATGGCGCCCTTGCGGAACGGGGCGTGCGGCGGAGCGGCCCAGTCGTGGATCGTGAGCAGGCCATCGGAGCCGGCCGGCACCTCGGCGGCCCGAGCATTGAGTTCGTCCTCGGTGGCACCGGCGCCGAACTCGTCGCGGAACCAGCTGACACTCCACATGCCCCGGCGCACGCCCCAGCACTCGTAGAGGTAGTGCCCGGGGAGCGACGCCTGGAAGGTCCAGAACGACTCGGCGTCCGGCACGTGACGATCTCCGTGCGTCATCGCCGCGATGTAGGTGCCGAGCGAGACGAGACCGACGCCGGGTTCGAGCACGCCGGAACCGAGCGCCTCGACCGCCTTGTCGTGGGCGGTGGCGATCACCGGCAGCCCCTCGGGCAGGCCGAGGATCTCGGCTGCGTCGGCGGTCAGTCCGCCGAGTCGCTCGCCCGGCTTCACGAGGTCGAAGACCTGGTCTCGGGTGAGCTTGCAGCTCACCCAGAGCTCGGGGTCGTCGGACCAGTCGAGGGTGAGATCGTCGATCGGCCACCAGCCGATGAGGTTGGCGCAGGTGTCGACCCGCTCGCCCGTCATCCGCAGCCCGACGTAGCCAGAGCTGGTGGTGACGTGGGCGACCTCGCCGTACTGCGCCTCGTGTTCGTAGGGGTGATCGAGGCGTTCGTCCATCCAGTTGATCGCCGGATGGGCGAGCGAGCCGTCGGGGCGGAGCAGCACCCGACAGCAACGGATGATGCAGATGCCCATCGCCGCGATGTCGGCCGTGTCGTGCCCGGCGGCGGTGAAGGCAACGACCGCCTGCTGGAACGCCGCAACGGTGCCGTCCCACAGATCGTCGTCGGGGTGCTCGGCCCGATTGGGCGACGCGATGTCGAGGGGTCGCAGCGCACGGTGACCCTCGGCGACGACCTCACCGGAGTCGGCGAAGATCAGGACCTTGGCGCTCTGCGTGCCGACGTCGACCCCGATCACGAACCGCTGTGCCATGGGGCCGCAAGCTAGCGCTCCGGTCGGCTCGTCGGGCTGGTTCGCTCAGCCGACGGTGAACTCGGCGAGGTGGCCGGTGAGGAACTGGGGCGCCCATCCGGCGTCGTCGTCGGGCGCCAACGACGCGACCACGTAGGCGCCGGCCTCCAGCCCGTCGGCCAGCACGACCTCGGCGCCCGGTGCCACCGTCGCCAGGTCGGCGACGACGTCGTAGGGCGCCTGCCCCGGGTGATCGCCGCCCAGATGGGCGAGGAAGCGCTCGAGGTCGGCGCCGTCGTCGAGATGGAAGAAACGAAAGCCCACCGGCGCGGTGTGCTCGTTGCGCACGGTGAGGGACCCGAGACCGACGCGCTCCGGCACCTCGTAGCCCTCCGCGTTGGCGACGAGCGCGGTCTCGGCAGGGTCGGTGGCGCCGGCGGGTTCGGTGACCGAACAGGCGGTGCCGAGCAGGGCGAAGGTGACGACGGCGAGACTGAGGAGGCGAGTGAGGATCATGGGTGCACCTTCCGCCGTCACCCTTCAGGAATCCTTCCGAAACGTGCGCGTGGCAGGCTGGTGTCGTGTTCTTCCCGTACCGACTCGATCCGACCTACCGCCTGATGCTCGCCCCGTTGCGACTCGACGATGACGACGGGGTGACCTTGACCGACGACACGTTCACTGCGACGTTCGGGCCGAAGCGACTCCAGACGCCGCTCACCAACGTCGTCGAAGCGCACGCGACCTACGACTACCGGTGGTTCAAGGCGATCGGCATGCGACTGTCGTTCGCCGACGACGGTCTCACGTTCGGCACCTCGACCTACGGCGGCGTATGCGTGCACTTCGACGAGCGGGTTCGCCGGGTGATCGGGTTGAAGGACCACTCGGCGCTGACGGTCACGGTCGAGGATCTCGACGGTCTGGTGACCGCGATCAACGACCGGGCGGGGTGACGATCAGCCGATCGTGATCTCGAGGAGGTGCCCGGTCAGGAACTGGGGCGCCATGTCGGCCGACGGGTCGGGCGAGAACGACGCCAGCAGGTAGCTGCCGGGACGAACGTCGTCGAGCACGACGCTGCGCGTGCCCGGCCCGATCGCGCTCACGCCACCCTCGACGGTGAACGGCGGCGGTCCGGGCACCGAGCCGTCGATGAAGCCGAGGACGTCGTCGCGGGTCGCGCCGTCGACGAGGCGGAGGAACTCGGCGTCGGCCGGGAACATGTGGTCGTTGACGATCTCGAGGTCGGTGGTGCCGTCCCACCCGTCGGGGTAGTCGAAACCGTCGGGCGTGATGCGCAGTGTGGCGTCGGCCGTCGGCGCTTCGGCGTCGGTCTCCCCCTCCACCACCATCGCGGCGACCATGCCGAGTTCGTGGTGAGCGCCGGGCGGCGTCTCGATCACACAGAAGACGACGTACTCGCCTTCGGGGACGTCGGAGGCGACTCGGTGGGTGGCGCCCGGCCCGATCGCGCCGACACCGCCCACGGCGGTCGCGTCGGCCAACACGCGCAGATCTCCGGTGCGGATGGCGGCCGCCGCCGAGTCGGCGTCGTCGACCTGCCAGACCTGGAGATGGTGGATGTCCTCACCGGCGTTGGTGAACGAGATCACCGAGTTGCCGCCGACGATCGTGTCGGCGACAGCAGCAACGCCGTAGTCGGTGCCGGTGATCTCGATCACCGCCGGCTCGGTGGCCTGTGGGTCGTCCTCGCCACAGGCGCCGAGCAACGCGGCGCCGACGGCGACGAGGCCGACGGCGCGGGGAAGCGAACGGATGGTCGAAGGTTGTGTCGTGTGCATGCCGCGACGATGCGCGGCGACCCTTCAGGAATCCTTCAGGGCGCGGGGGCTCAGCCTCGCGGCGCCATGCCGTGCACGATCGAGACCGAGTGGCTCGTCGTCCCGGCGTGACGATGCGGCACGATCGCCTTGTACTCGTCGGAGTTCCACCACCGCAGGCACTCCTCCTCGCTCGCGAACTGGATGACGACCGTGCGGCCTTCTTCGCGCTCGCCCTCCAGCACCATCACGTCGTCGTCGAACGTCATGAACTGGGCGTCGTACCCCTTGAGCACGGGGAAGAAGCCCTTCTCGTAGATCCGGTACTCGTCGGGGTCGGTGACGGTGAAGTGGGCGACGAAGAAGACGGGAGTGCTCATGGAGCAGGAACGTAGCTCAGCTCAGCTCAGCTCGAGGTCTTGGATCGTGATGATGAAGTCGGCGGCTGATTCGACGAGGGGACGTCCGTCGATCGTGGCGCCCCATGCGCTGTGGCCCTTCCCTTCGAGCGGGTGCCACGCATACGGAACGCCGGTTTCGTCATACGCGGCGCGCAGACGCTCGGCCTCGCTGAACGCGACGGTCGGATCCTCGGTGCCGTGCACGATCGACATCGGGGCATCCGTCGCATCGAACCGAGTGCCGCTCTCGAGCATCTCGACGATCGTGAGCACTGCGCTCCCGCCCCAGTGGTCGATGACGGTGGCCACCGAGCTCGACTGATCGAGGTTGGTGGTGGCGAGGGTCGGGTCGTCGTCGAGCGAGATGTCGTCGGTGCAATCGCCTTCGTCGCTCACGCCCAGCGTGATCGCCAGGTTCGACCCGGCCGATCCGCCGACGACGGAGACGAGCTCAGGGTCGATCGAGTAGTCATCGGCGGTCGCCTTGACCCAGCGGATCGCCGCCTTCGCATCGCGGCAGGCCGGATAGAGCGCTCGCACCTGCTCCTGCTGCTTGGCATTCGCTTCCGCCGGCGGCACCGGGTAGTCGGCGGGCAGCGTGCCGATGTCGCCGGCGAGGCGATAGTTGATCGAGTACGCGACCCAGCCGCGTTCGGCGAACCAGTACGCCATGTCCGACAGCGCCTGATGCTCCTTGCTGCCGCCCGTGAACCCGCCGCCATGGATCATCACGACCGCCGGCATGACCACGTCGTCGTCGCGCACCGGCTCGTAGACGTCGAGCAGCAGGTCGATCGTCTTGGCCTCGTCGCTTCCCCAACTCTCGTGCGACAACGCCTGGGCGTAGACGACGTCGTTGGTCACCGCGACGTCGAACTCCGCGTCGCCGTACACCACGAACTCGCGCTCGTCGGCCACGGGAGAAGCGGACGCGGGATCCGCCGACGCCGACGCCGACGTGACCGCTGCCGCCGCGTCCGTCGTGGTCGAGGCCGTCGTGGTCGACGCCGGGGCGGGCGACGTCTCGGTCGTTCGGTCGACCCGCGAACACGCCGCCGCGAGCACGGCGATCACGATCATGGCGAGGAGTGGACGATGAAGAGAACGGGGCACGGTGCCTCCAGCGGGACGTCGACCGAACGACCGAGACGTCGCCCG
>JBCBYI010000092.1:0-15046 GCA_039815945.1 Actinomycetota bacterium
CTCGTAGCCCTCGCCGATGATGCGGAGCCGGACGCTCGGGACATGACGGCGGACGTCGGCCATCGCGTCGAGCAGCGCCGGGTAGTCCTTGGCGGGCATCAGACGGCCGACGGCGACGACGGTCGGCTCCGTGGCCTCCCGACCTGGGGAGAATCCGGCGTCGATCCCCGGCGGGACGACGTGGACGTTGTCGGGCCGGAGGCGCAACCGATCGAGGATGTGCGTGCGCGACGACTCCGACAGCGTGACCACCGGGGTCCGGCGGTAGAAGGGCGGCGCGACTCGACGCTCCAGCACCTGACCCGCTCGAGCGAGCCGGGGTGGAAGGACCATCGGCCACATGTCCTCGTGCACGTGGTGCAGCCAGGTCGCCCGCGGGCCTCGGGCCCACAGCGGCGAGAAGAAGGGCACACCGTTCCAGATCTCGACGAGGGCGTCGCGGCGCCCGTGACGCCCCAGCATCTCGGCGATGACGGCTCGGGGGAAGATCAGGTACCGCCCGGCGTGGCGCACCACCTCGTAGCCGTCGCGGGTCACACGCGGTGGCGAGCCGGCGGCGTACGACGTGCGCATGACGACCTCGATACCGGCCGCCGCCCACCGGGCGGCCACGGTGCTGGCATGGAGTTCGGAGCCCCCCGCCTCGACGTCGTCGAGGTCGCGCCAGGCGAGGACGTGGATCCGACCGATCCCCGCATCGGCGGCGAGGTCGCCGATCTTGCCCGCGGTCCAGCGGTCGCTCGCGTCGAATCCCGCCGGCGGCCGCGCGGCGTCGAACTCCTGCATCGCACCCCCTCCTGGACCCCTTGCGACCCGGGCAGCCTAACCCCTGGTCCGCCACCCCTGGTGATCGACGACGGGTTGCGAACGAGGGTGCGGGCGGCGAGGATGCCGCCTGCCATGCGCACCGATGCCGCCATCTCCGTCGTGATCATCCACCGGGACCGCCCCGACGCGGTCGGCCGCACCGTGACGGCGTTCCGAGACCAGACCGTCGCCACCTCGATCATCGTGGTCGACAACGGCTCGACGGCCGAGACCGAGGCGGCGCTCCCCGCGCTGGTCGGCGACGCGGAGCTGATCCTGACCGGCGCCAACCTCGGCTTCGGTCCCGGAGGCAATGTCGGGCTCCGTCGTTGGCTCCACCACCACGACACGGAGTGGGTGGCGATCGCGCCGCACGACGCATTGCCGGATCCCGACACGCTCGAGGTCATGGTGGACGAGCTCTCGGGCCGCAGCGAGGTCGGTCTGGCATCAGCCGACGTGGGCGACGACGCCCTGCCCGTGATCGACCCGTTCCTCGGCACGATCGACGCGCCGCCCACGGTCGAATCGGGTTTCGAATACTCGGGCTACCCCCACGGCACGCTGATGCTCGTGCGCCGGGCGTGCGCCGAGGAGGTCGGCATCTTCGACGAGCGCTACTTCGCCTATTGCGAGGAGAGCGAGCTCGCCCTGCGCGCCGACGCCGCCGGGTGGCGATGCGGCCTCATCCGCGGCGCGATGGTGCGCAACCCGGGCATGAGCGCCAGCATCGAGCGGGTCGCCTACCTGCAGCTCCGCAACACCTTGTTGATGCTCCGAGAGCACTTCGGACGGCGCCACGCCGCCTTTCGCATCGTCGTCGCGTTGATCCAGATCCCGATGGGCCTCGTGCACGCTCCCGCGCGCGGGTTGCACTGGTCGCCGCGAGGGCGACTCCTCGCTATACGAGATCACCTGCGGAAGCGCTACGGGCCGCCGCCGGCCGACGTGCGCGTCTAGCGACGCGCCGCCGTCACGACATCTGCGCGCTGCGCAGCGTCGGCAGCACCGTCGTCGGTGCGGCCGTGGCCGCCGCCGTCGCGGTCGGCTTGGGTCCCACGCCGTCGCGTACGAGGTGTTCGATGATCGTGGCGGGCTGCGGATCGGAGAAGTGGAAGCCCTGGCCGAGCTCACAGCCGAGCTCGAGGAGCATCGGGATCTGCGCCGGGTCGGTGACGCCCTCCGCAAGCGTCGCCACACCGATCGAGCGTGCCAGCGAGAAGACGTGGCGAACGATCGCGTCCTCCTTGCCATCGCGACCAAGCGTCTGCAGGAACGACGGATCCAGCTTCAGCAGTTCGAGATCGAACGACCGCAGGTGGTTGAGGCTCGAGTAGCCGGTGCCGAAATCGTCGAGGGCGAGGCCACACCCGAGCTCGCGAACCTTGGACACCGCCGCCCACGTCGATCGAGGATCGGCGATCAGGGCCGCTTCGGTGAGTTCGAGGTAGACGATGCGGGGATCGACACCCGAGGCGGTGATCGCCGCCTGGAGATCGTCGACGAAGTCGGCCTGGACGAGCTGGCGGGGCGAGGCGTTCATCGTGATGCGCAGGGGCGCCTGGCCGGGCTCGACGAACCGGGACCACTTCGCCGCCTGGCGCAGGGACTCCTGCATCACCCAGCGACCGACGGGGACGATCAGTCCGCTCTCCTCGAGGGCGTCGAGGAAGTCGTACGGGGCGATGATCCCGCGGTGCGGGTCGTCCCAGCGCAGCAGGGCCTCGGCGCCGACCAGGCGCCCGGTCCGCAGTGCCACGATCGGCTGATACAGCAGCTGGAACTCGCCGTTGTCGAGCGCCTCGGCGAGACGCTTCTCGGCCGTCGACGGGGTGAGCTGTGAGCGCATCGCGGGCGTGTAGACGGCCGAGCGGTTCGGACCGGCCTTGGCGGCGTACATCGCGATGTCGGCGTCTCGGAGCAGATCCTCGGGATCGGTGGTGATGTCGCCGAACGCGAGCCCGATGCTCGCGGAGATCGTGATGCGATCCTCACCGATCTCGAAGGGGGCCTCGATGACGCCGACGAGCTCCTTTGCGAAGCGAGCGGCGTGCTCGTTGGTGTGCGGAGCCGGGTCGATGATCACGAACTCGTCGCCGGCGTAGCGGGCGACCCAGCGATCCGCGCCGGCGGCACGCTGCAGGCGACCGCCGACGGCGATCATCAGGTGATCGCCGACCTCGTGGCCGTACGTGTCGTTGACCGCCTTGAATCCGTCGAGATCGATGAAGAACACCGCGGCCTGGCCGTTCTGGCGGGTGGCGTGCAGGAGCGCCGACGGCAGGACCTCACGCAGGTGGCGTCGATTCGGCAGCGTGGTCAACACGTCGTGCAGCGAGAGATAGGAGAGCTCGCGCTGGGCCCGCTTCGCATCGCGGTACCGACGGATCGCGAACGCCGTCGCGCCGAGGGGCACCACGATCATCAGGGTCAACACGCCGTTGACGTCGATGTTCTCGAGTTCCTCGATCTGGGCGAGGACCTGATCGGGAACGGTGAAGGCGATCGCCACGACACACAGCATCACCGCGACGACGACGATCCACGCCAGGTCCACACCGGCCCGGTGCTCGGACTCGACGAGGAGATCGACCTCGAACGGACTGTCGTTTGTGTCGCGTCGGGCCATGGGCCCACCTCCACCATCTGGGGTTGATCTCCCAGTCGGCAGGGGAGTGCGACCGCTTAAGGAGTCGTCGCGACCGCCTCGTCGGCGACTTCTTCGTGGTACTCCGCTTCGACGTTGACGGCCCAGACGTCGTGGGTGGCCCCGTCGGCGATGTTTTCGACGGTCAGCATGGCCGTGTACATCGAGTGGTCCTGGTTGTTGTAGCGGTGCATGCCGTTGCGACCGACCGGGTGCACGTTGGGCACGTGCTGGGCGAGCCAGCCGCGCAATACGTCGACGTTGTCGCGGTAGTGGGCGTCGTACATCGGATACGCCTTCGGCATCCGCACCACGAAACCCTGCTCGACGACCCCGGGCTCGAGCAGCCCGAGACGCTCCATCTCCGCGGTGCCGAGGGCCACGAGTTCGTCGTCGTCGGCATCCCACAGGTCGTCACCCTCGGTGACGAAGTACTCGAGGCCGAGACACGTCTTGTCGGGCTCGGGCACCATCTGGGGCGACCAGCTCCGGAAGTTCTGCACTCGACCGACTTCGACGTCGGGGGCATGGATGTAGATCCAGTTGTCTGGGAAGCCGGCCGACTCAGGGACGACGAGGGCGACGGTGAGGAAGTCGCGGAAGCTGAGACCGTCGGCGGCGGCGAGGACCTCGGGCGACGGGGCCGGATCCATCGCCTGCACCAGACGGGGGATCGGCATGGTGGAGACCACGTCGCCGCACGCGAAGCGGGCCTCGCCCTCGGGTGTTGCGGCGACGACGGCGTGCGCTCGACCGTCGCCGTGCTCGATGCGGGTCACCCCATGGTGGAAGTGGACCTCGCCGCCCTGACCCTCGACGAGCTCGTGGCACCGTTCCCACATCATCCCCGGACCGTGACGGGGGTACTCGAACTCCTCGATGAGGCTCGTGATCTCCTTTTGGTTCCGGCGCGGCGCCAAGGAGTTGACGATCGCCCGCAGGAGGTCGAGGTTCTTGACCCGCTGGGCCGCCCAGTCGGCCTGGATCTGATCGGCCGGCACGCCCCACACCTTCTCGGTGTAGGTCTTGAAGAAGATGCCGTAGAGCCGCCAACCGAACTTCGACGCAATGTAGCCCTCGAACGTCGTGAGGTCCTTCGGCGGCCGGATCCGGACCCACAGATACGACAGCACGCAGCGGATCGCCTCGAGCACACCGAGGTTGCGCAGGGCGTTGAACGCCCGCAGGGGATAGTCGTAGAAGCGACGGCGGTAGTAGATGCGGCTCATGCGGGGCCGCATCAAGAAGTCCTCGTCGGGCAGGATCTCGTGCCAGAGATCGCGGACGGGCTTCACCTTGGTGAAGAAGCGGTGGCCGCCGATGTCGAAGCGCCAGTCGCCGACTCGGGCAGTCCGCGAGATGCCGCCGACGACGCCATCGGCCTCGAGAACGACCGCCTTGTGCTCGC
Source organism: Actinomycetota bacterium (assembly GCA_039815945.1). Lineage (GTDB taxonomy): Bacteria > Actinomycetota > Acidimicrobiia > Acidimicrobiales > Aldehydirespiratoraceae > UBA11606. The sequence goes on from JBCBYI010000092.1 coordinate 4,863, forward strand.
GCTTGCCGAGTTCGTAGGCCGCGGTCAACCCGGCCGGACCCGCGCCGATGACGACGGTGTCTCCACGATGGAACTGGTCGCTCACGTCACCCCCTCCAGGCCCGAGGGACTCTAACCGCGCGGTCCGTGGTGTCCGTACACGGGCGGACGCCCGCCCGTCGGCGCTCGTGTGGCATGCTCGGGCGATGCAGACCGACGCCATCACCTGCCCCCGATGCGGGGCCACGGTCGACGAGGTCTACTACGGCCCGTGCGGGGCGTGTCGCACGGAGCTGCGGGCCACGCTCGGCGCCGACGCCAAGGACGTCGTCGTCGAGTACGAGCCGAAGATGAACGTCACGCCCAACGCTGTGGCACTCAAGGACGACTGAGCGACACGCCGCAGCGACAGGTCCACGGGCCGGACCGCCGCGGCCGGCGCCCGAAAACGGAACGAAGCCCCGAGTAGCCTCGCCCGCCTTGCGACGTGCTCAACTCCTCGGGGCTCCGAAGGCGACGTGACCACCCGGCCTCACCACCCGACGGCGGCGGGACCGATGGGGACGGGTCCCTGTACGGGGATCCACCCTGACCGGCCGGCCCGAGAGCGTCTCTCGGCCCTGCTGACCTGAATCGGCGTCCAGCACCCGGCGGTGCCAACGATCCGCTCCGGTCGCCCCACCCGTCGGCGGGGTTCCCGACTCGAACCGCACGACCCCTCACCTCGAGCAGCGCCCACCGGTCCGGCCACACACTCCGCAGCGTGCGCCTGGCGACCGACGAGATCCATGAGATGCGATGACCCGGTGACCCGGCCGAACCCCTCCTCGTCAGAGGTGTCCGATCGAGTCGCCGCCTCACCGGCGGTGTCTCGGCCGATCCGCCCCGCCCGAAGGAAGGACTGATCGTGTCGGCGTCTCCGCTCCCGATCCGACCCCGAGGTGTTCGGTCCGCCGCTCGGGACTTGCGCCCCTCCTGGCCTTCCGACGTCCCGGTTCCGGTCCGTTCGCTTCGACGAGGGTCATCTTCTGACGCCGTCGGCGGCGGTGCAAGAGCATGGGCCGAAATCCCCAGGACCTTGGTCGATTCCCACCGGACATCCCCAGGACGAACAGGGTTTTCCCCAGCGTCATCCACCGATCACCCGGATTCGGCGCCGATCGGCGCCAGGATGACCGCCGAGTAGCGCTCGGCGTGGGCCCGGACGAGCGCCACGTAGTGGTCCGAGGTGTTGTAGCCGAAGTAGGCGTCGTCGAGGTTCGCGGGTACCGAGAGATCGCCGCCGAGCCGGCACAGGTAGGTCCCGGAGGCCAGGGTGGCGTCGTAGAGGTTCTGCGGGTCCTTCACGCCGTCGCCGTCACCGTCACGCCCCCGGATGCGCCAGGTCTCGGGGATGAACTGCATCGGCCCGACGGCGCGGTCCCAGACCGCATCACCGTCGAGCTCGCCGCCGTCGGTGTCCACGATGGCGCGGACGCCGGGGCCACCGTCGAGGGCGATGCCGATGATGGGCCGGTTCGGACGGCCGTCGTCACCGATGCGGCGGGCGCCGATCTGGCCGTGGCGGCTCTCGACGCGGCCGACACCGGCGATCATCCACCACTCGATGCGGCACGACGGATCGCTCTCGGCCAGCGATGTCTCCGCCGTGAGGTAGGCGTCGAGGGCGACCACGGAGATGTCGAGGCCGGGAACGTCAGCCCGCCGACGTGCGTCGCGAACCGCATCGATCGCCGCCGGCAGTGCGGTGCGGGCATCGTCGAGGTCGGTGCTGGCTGTCGCATGGCTTCGTTCGAGCGCGACTTCGCTCGTTTCCAGCGCGACCAGGCGCCCGCGCAATTCCGCCAACTCGACGTCGGTGTTCGCGCGCTCGGCTTCGAGTTCGTCGAGCAACGCGAGCTGGTGCTCGTCCACCTCGGTCGCCAGCTGACGCTGACGCGCTCCAGTGGTGGCCTCTTCGATCGAGTCGAGTTCGTCGAGCTGGTCTTCGTCGCCGTGCCCGATGAAGAGCTCGAGCGCACGGGCCTGCAGGACCCGGACGTGGCGCTCGATGCGCGCGTCGATGTCGGCCGCCCGTGCTTCCGCGTCGATCAGCCGGGCCGCGACGTCGCGTCGCTCGGCGCGGGTCTCGCGCAGGGCGAGCAGTGCGACCTCTCGTCGGCGCTCTGCGTCCTCGCGGGCGAAGAGCACGGCGTCGAGCGTCGCGACCCGATCGGTCCACACCGACCCGGCGAGGTCGAGCGCCACGATGCGCGGGTCGAGGTCGTCGTCGGCCACGAGCGCCCCGACCGACGAGACGTCGGCATCGGCTCGACCCTCCGCCCGATCATCGGCGAGCGACGCACCGACGGCCATCAAGCACGCGGACAAGACGACGCCGGCGAGGAGGCGAGGTCGTGGGAAGAAGTTGTCGAGTGCGGGCACGCCAAACCTCCGGGCGCGCACGCCCGACAGTCCCGCTTCGACCATCGGAGAGGTTAGGTGGCGCCCGTGGGGGAGTGGCGGACCCTCAGGAGACCGAGTGCCCCCGGTCGGCGTAGACCCCAGCCAGCACGTCGGGTCGGTCGGTCATGATGGCGTCGACCCCGAGGTCGAGCAGGCGATGCATCTCGTCGGGTTCGTCGATGGTCCAGACGTGGACGTGGACCCCTCGGCCGTGGGCGAACTCCACGAACCGGCGGGTGACCACCGGAACCGGACCGATCGCGGCGGGGACCTGGAGCACGTCGACGTCGCGCAACCCCCCAAAGCGCCCCGCACCGACCATCGTCTCGAGCGTGGCGCCGAACGCGCCTCCGGTGCAGAGGTCAGACCCGACGAGTCGCTTCACGCGCTCGGTCCGGCGCCGCGAGAACGCCGTGACACACACTCGCGCTTGCACCCCGAAATCTCGGATCGTCTCGGCGAGCGGCTCGACGGCGGTGTCGGCCTTGGGGTCGATGTTGATACAGGCGTCGGGGAAGCGTTCGAGCATCTCGTCGAAGCGCAGAATCGGATCGGTGCCGTCGACCCGTGCCTCGGCGACCTCGGCCCAGGTCAGGTCGATGATGCGTCCGGTGTGATCGGTGACCCGGTCGAGACGGTCGTCGTGGAATGCCACGAGCACGCCGTCAGCCGTGGCGTGCACGTCGGTCTCGAGATATCGGTACCCGAGATCGACGGCGTGCCGGAAGGCCCGCTCGGTGTTCTCGGGGTGCACACCGGCCCCGCCGCGGTGGGCGAAACCGATGGGGCCGTCGTAGGCCAGGTACGGATGCAGCACGGGAGGGACCGTACCGTGGGTACCGTGCCGGGGTGCGACTCCCCGATCGGCTCAGCGCCTTCTTCCTCGAGCCCGGAGCGGTCCCGCTCGACGAGGCGCTGTTGCGGCTGGCCGCGCTGCGTCCCGGGGGCGACGTCGATGTCGACGCAGGCCTGGCGTTGCTCGACGGGTGGGCGGCCACGGCGGCCGGCGCCGACATCGAGGAGCTGCGCGATCTCATGTACACCCGCCTCGGCTTCCGCGGCGACGTCGGCGACTACCACCGGGCCGAGAACTCCTACCTGGATCAGGTGCTCCAGCGGCGCCAGGGCATGCCGATCACCCTCGCGGTCGTGTTGTTGTCGCTCGGACGGCGCGTCGGCGTCGGCCTCGTGCCGATCGGCGCGCCCGGCCACTTCCTGGTCGAGGACGTCGCCAGCGGCCTCCTGCTCGACCCGTTCGACCGGGCCGCCGAGCGTGATCGGGGCGACATCGCCGCCCGGATGGCTGCCCTCGGCGCAACCGTCGACGTCGGCGAGGCGCTCGCCCCGGTGACCGACCAGGCGGTGGTGGTCCGAGTGCTCAACAACCTGACCAACACGATGGTCCAACGCTCGACGCGAGACCTCGACTGGGTCCTCGACATCCGCCTCGCGATGCCGCTGCGCTACCAGGACCCCCGCGCCCTCGCGGCCCTGTGTGAACAACGCGGCCGTTTCGGCCGGGCCGCCGAGCTGCTCGAGCTGCTCGCTCGCGCCACCGAGCGTGACGATCTGCAGCGGCGAGCTGACGCGCTGCGCGCACGAATGAACTGAGACCGACAGATCGGTTGTTTTTCGCAAACGTCATTCCCCCACGCGCGCGGCGTCACTAGCCTCACGCCCATGAATCGACGCACGAAGATCGTTGCCACCATCGGCCCGGCGAGCGAGGACGAAGCCACGCTTCGCGCCATGATCCGCGCCGGCATGGACGTGGCTCGAGTCGGGCTGGCCCACAACACCGTCGACGAGGGGCTCGAGCGCTTCCACCGCATCCGCAAGGTGTCGGAGGAGGAAGGGCGTCGGGTTGGCATCCTCGTCGACCTTCCCGGGCCCAAGGTCCGCGCCGGCAACTTCGGCGAGACCGGTGTCGACGTTCCCAACGGGTCGTCGATCGAGCTCCGCGTGGGAGAGGCGGGCTCGACCGCCGACGTGATCGAGGTCGACTACGAGCACCTCATGCGCGACATCCAGGTCGGTGACCGGGTGACCATCGGCGACGGCGGTGCCGTCTTGGAGGTCACCGACAAGAAGGTCGACAAGATGCTCGCGAACGTGGTCGCCGGCTCGAAGCTACGTGGTCGGCCCGGCGTGCACGTGCCGAGCGACCGGCTGCAGATCCCGACGCCGACCCCCGACGACTTCGTCGCGCTCGATGCGTTCGTCGACGCCGGTGTCGACATGGTCGCCGTCAGCTTCGTGCGCTCGGCCCACGACATGCGCCGGGTCGGCACCGAGCCCCATCCCCGCGGGCCTCTGCTCGTCGCCAAGATCGAGACCCGGGCCGCCGTCGACAATCTTCCCGGCATCATCGAGGCCTCCGGCGCGGTGATGGTCGCCCGAGGCGACCTCGGCAACGAGTGCAGCCTGGAGGATCTGCCGCACCTCCAGAAGGAGATCATCCGGCAGTGCATCGCCGGCGGGCGCCCGGTCATCACCGCAACCCAGATGTTGGAGTCGATGGTGACGAGCCTGGCGCCGACCCGCGCCGAGGCATCCGACGTCGCCAACGCCGTCTTCGACGGCTCGTCCGCGGTGATGCTCTCCGGCGAGACCGCCGTCGGTGCCGACCCGACCAACGTGATCCGCACGATGAGCCGCATCGCCCGCCGCGCCGACGAGGAGATGGACTACGGCGCGTGGGCGCGTCGGCTCACCGAGATGCGCATGACCGACGGGGCCGAGCACTCGTCGGTCACCGATGCGATGACCATGGCCGCCTGGCGTGCGACCCTCGAACTCGGCGTCGAGAACGTGCTGTGCATCTCCGGGTCCGGCTTCACCGTCCGCTCGATGGCACGCTTCCGGCCCGAGGCCAACATCCTCGGCTTCTCGGTCAACGAGGCCACGGTCCAACAGCTGACGTTGAGCTGGGGCACCACCCCGATGCTGATGGAGAAGGGTGGCAGCAACGAGGAGATGGTCGCCGAGGCGATGCGCCTGGCGAAGAGCGCCGGCCACGTCCGTCCCGGCGAGCTCGTCGGTGTGCTCGCCGGCTCCGACAGCCGCTCGCAGGCCACCAACGTCCTGCGCATCGAGCGGGTGCCCTAGCCCGACTCCCCACATCGAGCCGGTCGGCGGTCCTCGGGGATCGTGACCTCTTCGCCGTAGAGGGTGCACGTGCACGTCTCCGCGCACTCGCGGAGATCCTCGCGCTGCAGCCACAGCGACAAGCCGAGTCCGGCGAGCACGAGGAACAACAGGAACTTCGTGATCACCTTCCGAACGAACTTGGCGACCAGGTACATCGAAGAGAGCAAGCCGCCGATCACCGCGAGGATGATCCACTGGAGGCGTTCGGCGTCGAGCCACTCGGGAAGCACGGCGAGCACGGTAGTGCGACGCCGACGCCGCATCGGGCCACCCCGACCCGCTGGGTAGGCTGCGGTATGACCGATCGTCCCGTGAACCTGTACAGCTCCGGTCCCCCCGAGACGGTGATCGATCCCGAGCCGGCCGATGCGCTCGAAGCGCTCGCAGCCGCCGAGGCCGACGCCGAGCCGGTCGCTGCGATCGGCGCCGTGTGCACGCACTGGCCGACCTTCCTCGCCGCATGGGCGAGCCTCGGCGACGCCGTCGACGAACCCGCGCTGAAGTACGCCGCCTATCGGACCGGGTACCACCGAGGCCTCGACAAGCTGCGAGCGTCGGGCTGGCGAGGCAGCGGGTACGTGCGGTGGCGCCACGAGACCAACCGGGGCTTCTTGCGCGCCCTCTCCGGCCTCCAGGCCACCGCGCAGGCGATCGGCGAGACCGCCGAAGACGAGCGATGTGCGATCTTTCTGCGTCAGCTCGACCCGGAGTGGCCCCCGTCGTGACCTCCGTGGGCGGTGCGGTCCTCGCCGGTGGGGCGAGCACCCGCATGGGCCGCCCCAAGGCCTTCATCGAGATCGACGGCCATACCCTGCTCGATCGAGCGGTCGACGCGCTCCGCACCGCCGGCACCGAGCCGATCGTCGTGGTCGGCGGCGACCAGGCCGCGGTAGAGGCCGCCGGCCATCGCTTCGTCGCCGACGAGCATCCGAGCGAGGGGCCGCTCGGCGGCATCGTGACCGCGCTCGGCGCCCACGCATCGGATCTCGTCGTGGTGCTCGCCTGCGATCTGCTCGACGCATCGTCGCTCGCGGTCACCAGCCTGATCGGCGCCCTCGGCACCGGCGATGTCGCGGTACCGGTGGTGGAAGGCCGACCGCAGTGGCTCCACGCCGTGTGGCGGCGCTCGGCCGAAGGCCGGCTGCGGGCGGCGTTCGAGGCGGGGGAGCGGGCGCCGCGCCGGGCCCTCGACGGGCTGTCCGTCGTCGAGGTCCTCGACGGCTCGCCGTGCTGGTACGCCGACGCCGACACCCCCGCAGATCTCCCGCCCGGCGCCCGCTGATCCGATCACGGGGATCGGGCGATCGTCTCGCTACGGTGGAGGACCCATGGACATCCCTGAGATCGACGTCGACGAACTCGAGACCCACCTCGCCGCAGGAGCCGCCGTGTTCGACGTGCGCGAGCCCGACGAGTGGGAGGCGGCGCACCTCGACGGAGCCGTCCTCGTGCCGCTACAGACCGTTCCCGACGAGATCGCCCGGTTCCCCACCGATCAGCCCGTCTATCTCCACTGCGCCAAGGGCGGACGCTCCGCCCAGGCCGTCGAGTTCCTCCGTTCGCACGGTGTCGATGCGGTCAACGTCGCCGGCGGCATGGACGCCTGGCTTGAGGCCGGCAAGCCGGCGAGCCACGGCGCCTGAACCTCGTGCGTCCGCATCGTTTCATCGACACCGAAATCGGGCTCGCGTCCGTCGTCGACCAGCTGCTCGACCAGCCTCGTTACGCCCTCGACACCGAGTTCCACCGCGAGCGCACCTACTGGCCCCGCGTCGCGCTCGTGCAGATCGCCTGGCCCGGGGAGCTCGTGCTGATCGACCCGCTCGAGGTCGATCTCGCGCCGCTGCGAGCGGTGATGGACTCCGACGCCTTGGCGGTGCTCCACGCCGCGTCCCAGGATCTCGAGGTCCTCGAGATCGCGACGGGCGCGGTGCCGCGGCGCCTCTTCGACACCCAGATCGCCGCCGGGTTCCTCGGCATGTCGACCCCCTCGCTGGCATCGCTGCACGAACGTGAGCTCGGCGTCCAGCTCCCCAAGGGCAACCGCCTGACCGACTGGCTCGAACGCCCGCTCAAGGACGCCCAGAAGGACTACGCCGCGGCCGATGTCGACCGGCTGCTCGACATCCACGACGGTCTCGTCGCCCAGCTTGACGACCTCGGTCGCGTGGCATGGGCCGAGGAGGAGTGCGAGATCATGCGCACCCGCGACCGCGGCCCCCGGGATCCGCTGGAGGCCTGGCGCAAGATCAAGGAGGCCCGCCATCTCAAGGGTGGCGCCCTTTCGATCGCCCGTTCGATCGCCGCCTGGCGCGAGCGGCGGGCCGCCGAGATCGATCAGCCGGTCCGCTTCGTGCTCTCCGACATCGCCGTGGTGTCGATCTCGCAATCGGCGCCGAACTCGCCCGAAGCGCTGGCCAAGGTGCGGGGCGTCGACAAGGGGGTCGCTCGCGGCGCGTTGGGCGAGAAGATCCTCGCCGCCGTCGCCGAGGGCAAGGAGGCCGACTGGCGGCCGCCCCGGCCCCAGAAGCGGCGCGACGACGGCCGCGATCTGCGCCCGGCCGTCGCCCTCGTCGCGGCCTGGGTCAACCAGATCGCTCGCGACCGCCAGCTCGACCCGACCCTGCTCGCCACCCGAGCCGACGTCGAAGCGCTCGTGCGCGGCGACGAGGACGCCCGGCTGGCCCACGGCTGGCGAGCGGAGACGGCGGGCGGACCGATCACGAGACTCGTGTCCGGCGATGCGGCGCTCGCCTTCGAGAGCGGCAACGTCGTCCTCGAGGAGCGCAGCCGCCGACCGGTGGTCTGAGCCGACGATTCGCCCGCGTGACGTGGGTGCGACACCTCTCGTGGGCTACCATGAGAAGCCTGTGAACTAGACGACCAGGAGTTACCACGGTGAAGAAGGGGCGACACCGGCGCTACGAAGAAGCCCGAGCGTTGAAGCGCTCGAACGAGGGCGACTTCGAGTCTCTTCTGGAGGACTTCGTCGACGACGACGACGGCGAGGTCAAGCCGGAGCACGCCGCCTGGGCCGAGGAATTCGACGCCGCCGCCGACAGCGACGACGACTGAGTCAGGCGCCCGTCTCGTCGAGGATCTCGTCGAGCTTCACGATGTCCTCTTCGGCCACGAGGCCGATGAACGTGCCGTCACCGTCGGTCACGGCGATCAGCTCGGTGCCTGAGGTCTCCATCGCGACGACGGCGTCGCGCAGCGTCCACGACGGCAGGGCGGTCGGCAGGTCGGTCGCCATGACGTCCGCGATGGTCAGCGACTCCCACTCGTCGCGCTCGAGTTCGCTGACGTCGTCGAGGCGAGCCATCCCGAGATAGGTCCCACCGTCGACGACCGGCACGATGCGTTCGCGCCGAGCGAGCACGTGGAAGTAGACGAACTCGCTCACGGTCGCGTCGGGCGGCACGGTCAACACGTCGGTGGCGAGGATCGACGACAGCGGCAGGGTGAAGCGCCGTTCGAGGTATCCGAGCCGATGTTGATGCTGGTGATCGGCCACCGACGACGGGCCCGCGACGAGCTGGGAGACAGCCGCGGCCACCAGCGCCGGCACGACGAAGGAACCCACGCCACCCGTCGACTCGGCCACGAACATCACCGCCGCGATCGGGGCCCGATAGCCCGCGCCGAGGAAGGCGGCGAGCCCAAGGATCGGATAGAGGATCGTCTCCCCCTCTCCCAGCGCTTCGCCGACGAACTCGCCCATGACGACCCCGAGGGTGGCCAGCGGGATGAACAACCCACCCACGCCGCCTGCGACGAGCGTCGCTGCGGTTGCGACGATACGCAGCACGAAGAGCAGGGCGATGAGCTGCAGGGTTCGATCGTCGACGACCCACGCCATCGAGTCGGTGCCGGGACCGAGGGTGAGCGACTCGCCAAACGCCTCGTGGGACACGATCGCGAGCACCGCCATCGTGACACCACCGATGAGCAGGCGCCGCAGGACCGGAAGCTCCTTGCCCAATCCCTTGGCCCGCCGCACCAGCCACGCGAACCCGCGACCACCGAGTCCGGCGCCGATGCCGAGCAGCAGCGCGCCGAGCAGGTCGACCGCCTGCACGGCCAGGAGCGAGGACGACTCCTGGTCGAGGAGCGGCACCACCGGTTCGGTGCCGACCAACGCCACGAAGGTCGCATAGCTCGAGGCGGCGGCCAGCAGCGACGGGAGCAGAGCGTGCGGGGTGACGTCTTCGCGGTACGGGGCCTCCATGGCGAACATGACGCCGGTGGCGGGCGCCTTGAAGACCGCAGCCACGCCGGCGGCCGCGCCGGCCGTCATCAGCACCTTGGCCTCGTCGCGCTGGAGCCAGCGACCGAGGCGACTGTTCATCGACAGCCCGAGCGCCGAGCCGGCGTAGATCGACGGGCCTTCGAGCCCGACCGCGCCACCCAGACCGATGGTGGTCATGCCCGCCGCCAGCTTGCCCGGGACCTCGCGCAGGGGGATCGAGGGATTGCGTTCGTGGAACGCCCGGACGTACTCGTCGGAGGTCGAGGCGCCGGCGTTGAACGCGGCGTAGCGCAGGATCAGCACGGCGCAGATCGCGCCGACGAAGGGCGCAGCAGCCAGGAGCTGTCGATCCAGGCTG
>JBCBYI010000093.1:0-14997 GCA_039815945.1 Actinomycetota bacterium
CTCGAGTTCACGAGCGAGGATCTTCAGACCACGGGAGATCTCCGAGACCTCGACCTGGCGGTTCTCCGCACTCGCCCGGCCCGACATGAGCTGGAGATAGTCGACGATGATCAGGCCGAGGCCACCGGCTCGGCTCTTGAGTCGACGGGCCTTGGCCCGGATCTCCATGATCGTCAGGTTGGGGTTGTCGTCGATCCACATCGGGGCCTCGGCGAGACGGCCGATGCCGTTGGAGATGCGGGTCCAGTCGTCCTCGCTGAGCTTGCCGTCGCGCATGTTCTTGGCGTCGACGTTGGCCTCGCTGCACAGCATTCGCTGGGTGAGTTCGAGATGGCCCATCTCCAAGCTGAAGATGAGCGTCGGCTTCTGCTCGCGCACGGCGGCGTGGGCGGCCATATTGAGCGCGAACGCGGTCTTGCCCATCGCCGGACGGGCGCCGACGATGATCAGCGCGTTGGGCTGAAGCCCCGACAACAACTCGTCGAGGTCGATGAAGCCGGTCGGCGTGCCGGTGATGCCCTCGCCAGCCTCGTAGAGCTGTTCGAGCCGATCGAGGGTGGCGTCGAGCAGGTCTCGGATCTCGCCCATCGTGTCGGCGACACGGCCCTGGGCGACCTGGAACATCATGTTCTCGGCTTCGTCGACCGCCTGCGTGACGTCTTCGGGGCGCGAGTAGCCGAGGTCGGCGATCTGGTTCGCCGTCTCGATCAGGCGCCGCAGCAGATAGCGCTCGGCGACGATCTGGGCGTACTTGCCGGCGTTGGAGGTCGCCGGCGTGTTGACCTGCAGGCTGATCAGCCCGTCGAGGCCGCCGACCATCTCGAGCACGCCCATGCGTTCGAGTTCGGCGGCGACGGTGACCGGATCAGCGGGATCGCCGCTCGCGTACAGCCCCGAGATCGCATCGAAGACGTGGGCGTTGGCGGGCCGATAGAAGTGCACCGTCTCGGTGTGCTCGACGGCATCCGCGATCGCGTCGCGGGAGAGCAACATGGCACCGAGGAGTGACTCCTCGGCCTCCAGATTGTGGGGCGGGACACGCTGAGCGGCTGACTGTTCGAACTCGCTCATGACCATCGGATGATCGTGCCCTCTCCAGGCTGTGGGGCGCCAGTGGAACCCCGGGTGAAACCCTGGGGATTGGCTGTGGACAACGATCCACCGCCAATCCCCAGTGGGATCACTCTTCGATGACCTCGACCGTGACCGGGAAGGCCACGTCGGCGTGGAGCTTGCACATCACCATGTGCTCGCCCAAGTCCTTGATCGGCGTGTCGAGATCGAGCGAGCGAGCCTCGAGCGTGACGCCGGCCTCGGCCTCGACCACGGCGACGATGTCAGCCGCACTGACGGAACCGAACAGACGGCCACCATCGCCAGCCTTGGCGGCGATGGTGAAGCGCATCGGCACCAGCTTGGTGGCGACCTCTTCGGCATCGGCACGGGTGGCGGCGTCCTTCAGCGACGCGGCACGACGCATCGCCTCGGCCTGCTGCTCGGCACCGGCGGTGGCCTTCAGGGCCAGGCCCTTGGGGCTGAGGAAGTTGCGGAAGTAGCCGTCGGCGACATCCATGATCTCGCCCTTGCGGCCGAGCCCGTCGACGTCGTTGCGCAGAATGACCTTCATCACTCGTTCCCTTCGTCCGCGGCGTTCATGGTGACACCCTCGACCTCGGCGACGGCCTCTTCGTTGGAGACGACGTCGTCACCCTCGTCGCCACCCGGCGGCGGGCCGCTCGGACGCGGGGCCGGACCCTCGGCGCGCGGACCACGATCACCACGATCACCACGATCGCCATCACGGCCGCGGTTGTTGCGCTGGGTCGTGACGCGGGTGGCGTAGGGGATCAGCGCCATCTCGCGAGCGACCTTCACGGCGTCGGCGACCAGCTTCTGTTGCTGGGTGCTGTTGCCGGTGACGCGACGGGCACGAATCTTCGAGCGCTCGGACACGAACCGGCGGAGCAGGTTCACGTCCTTCCAGTCGACGTACTCGATCTTCTCCGAGGAGAGGACACTGATCTTCTTCTTGCGGCCCCGGTCGTTGTTCTTCTGACCGGGCTTGCCGCGCTTCTTGACTTTCGCCATCGTTCTTTCTTCTTTTCAGTTCGTGTCGTTGGTTACGGATCTTCCAGCGCGGGCTAGAAGGGTTCTTCGTCCATGTCGTAGGCCGGGGGCGCCTGGTTGGGAGCGGGACGGCCACCGCCGCCACCGCCCATCGGCGCACCGCCGCCGCCACCCTTGAATTCGTTGCGACGCACGTCGGCCGACGCCCAGCGAAGGCTCGGCGCGACCTCGTCGGCCACGATCTCGACCTTGGACCGCTTGTCGCCGTCCTGGGTCTCCCAGCTGCGCTGGGAAAGCGTGCCGGCCACGACGACGCGGGTGCCCTTGGTGATGGACTCCGCGACGTTCTCGGCGAGGGATCGGAAGCAGGTGACGTCGAAGAAGCTGACTTCGTCCTCGCCGTCCTGCTTGCGCTTGTTCCAGGCCAGGCCGAAGCTGGCGACGGCCATGCCGCCCTGCGTGAATCGCAGCTCAGGATCGCGCGTCACATTGCCGGTGACGCTCACGTTGTTGTCGATGCCCATGGTTGGTACCTCCGGGTCAGCCGGCCTCAGCCGGCGTTGCCTCCCCGAGCAGACCACGACGCGTGGCCTCCTTCTCGGGCAGGCGGAACAGCTTGTGGCGAACGATGTCGTCCGCGAGTCGCAGCTGACGCTCGGTGTTGGAAAGACCGGCCGTCTCGGTCACGATCTCCCACACCACGTAGGTGCCTTCGGTCTTGTGGTTGATCTCGTACGCGAACTTGCGCCGACCCCAGTTGTCGGTGGACGCGATGCGGCCACCTTCTTCGGTGATCAGCGATTCGGTACGAGCGATCACCTTCGGGATCTCGATGTCGACGACATCGGAATCGATGATGATCATCAGTTCGTAGGCCCGTGTGATCACAGGCACTCACCTCCTACGGACCCGAGTGTCTCGGGGCCCCTTCCCGGGGCAGGGGTTGTTGGATTGTCATGTCCCCCGAGGGGACCCGACAACGATACCGGCGGCACCGCCAGTCCACGACAGCTCATGGTCCCATGTTCGCGACCCGGTGTGACACGCAGGCCGATTCCGACACTCAGGCGAGGACCACGACCGCCTTGCCCCGGATCCGGCCCTCACCGACCGCAGCCAGGGCCGCAGGCGCCTCCTCCAGGGTGAAGGTCTCGTCGACATGGACCGTGAGGTCGCCCGAGATCACCTGCTCGGCCACGGGCGCGAACCGATCGGGTCCCGGCCTGACGCCGAGCACGCCGAGGCGACGCCCGGTGAGTCGGCCGACGACGGTGCCGACGGTGAGCACCCGGATCAGCGTGCGCGTCGTGCCGCCGACGACCCGATAGCGACCGCCGCGAGCCAGGGCCCGCCGGTACGCGAACACCGATCGCCGAGCGACGAGGTCGAGGATCAGGTCGTGCGGCTCGCCGCGAGTGAAGTCGTCGACGCGGTAGTCGACGACCACGTCGGCCCCGAGCGAGCGCATGTGGTCGAGCTTGCGCTCGTTGTCGACCGCAGTGACGTGCGCGCCGGCGTGCTTGGCCAGCTGGATCGCGAACATCCCCGAGCCGCCGCCGGCCCCATTGATCAACACACGGCGGCCGGGTGCGGCACCGTCGACCCCCTGCCAGGCGATCGGTCCGGCCTGCGGGATCGTCGATGCGTCGACGAACGACAACGCCGCTGGCTTGGGCGCAGCGTCCTTGGCCGGCACGAGTGCGTACTCGGCGAACCCGCCCTTGAGGCCGAGGTTGTCGGCGTACACCTCGTCCCCCGCCGCGAACCCGAACACGTCGGCCCCGACGGCCACGACCCGACCGGCGATGTCGGAGCCGAGCACGGGCCGCGCCGGCGACCGCAGCCCGCCGATCCGGGCGTAGGCGGGCGAACCGACGAGCGTCTCCCAGTCGCTCAGGTTGAGCGAGGTCGCGACCACCTGGACCAACAGTTGCCCGGGCCCCGGTTCGGGGACGGGCACCTCGGCGAGCCGCAGGACGTCCGGGCCGCCGTAGCGGTCATAGACCATCGCCTTCATCGACTGGCGCATCGGCAGAAACGAACGGTGACGGTCATGCGCCGACCCTAGTGCTGGCCTACCGTGCGGCGATGGCCGAGCTCGACCCGTCCGACGTCCCTGCGATCGGCGACTGGAACCGCCTGCTCGACAGCCGGATCGCCGTCGTCACCGGCGGTGGGGCCGGGATCGGGCGAGCGACCGTCGAACTCTTCGTCGCCCACGGCGCTGAGGTCCACGTGGCCGAACTCGACCCCGATCTCGTCGTCGACGTCGGCACCATCGACGGGGTCATCGCCCACCACCTCGACGTCCGCGATCCCGATGCGGTCGCTCGACTCGCGGCCGGCGTTCCCACCCCGGACGTGCTCGTCAACAATGTCGGTGACCACCGGCCGTCGGTGCGGTTCCCCGACTCGAGCCCCGAGTCGTGGCAGGCGATGTACGAGATCAATCTGCTCCACGTCATCGCGACGACCCACGCGTTCTTGCCGGGGATGACCGCGGCCGGCCGGGGCAGCATCGTCAACCTCCACTCGGTCGAGGGCATGCGGGGCTACCCCGGCGAGCCCGTCTACGCGGCCATGAAGGCGGCGGTCGCCCACTTCACCACCTCGCTGGCCGCGACGGTCGGCCGTGACGGCATCCGGGTCAACGGCGTCGGGCCCGATCTCACCCAGACGCCTCAGGTCGACTACCTCCGCCGGCCCGAAGACGACGACCCTGAAGCCTGGCGGGCCTGGGCCCCGGTCGGTCGCGTCGGGTGGCCCGAGGAGACGGCCCGCACGGTGCTGTTCCTCGCCTCGGACCTCGGTTCCTTCGTCACCGGCCACAACATGGCGGTCGACGGCGGCTCGCTCGCCCAGAGCGGATGGACGTGGAGCCCTCGCGCCGGGCGGTTCGTCAACCGTCCGAGCGCCGAGTAGCTCAGGCCTTCACCCGGATCTCGCCGACCACGACACCGGCGGCGTTGGTCACCGATGGCATCGTGACCGGCACCGGGAGCCCCAGGTCGCCGAGCACCCACAACATCGCGGCCTCCGCCGCCCGAGTGGCGCCGTCGCGGGCCTTGAGCGAGAACGCCAGCCCGGCCTCGCGGTGCACACCCGAGTACACGCCCTCGGCGCCGACCTTCACCGCCCACGCACCGTCCGACGCGGTCATCACGTAGGTGCACATCCGATCGGATCCGGCGACGAGCACCGGAGAGCGGGTCATCGCGTCGAAGATCACCTCGCCCTCAGGGGTTCCGGCGACCGTGGCCCACCCCTGGGCGAGCCCGTCGAGCGGCACCTCCCAGATCGGGATCCCGCACCCGTCGACCACCGGCGTCTGGCCATCGACCGAGATCTCGCACGCAGCCTCGATCGCCTTGGTGATGTGGAGGGCCTGGACTGGATGGTCGGGCCGGAGGTAGCCGGCGGTGTCGATGCCGAGGTGGCGACAAACGGTGAGGAAGCCGCAGTGCTTCCCCGAGCAGTTGTGATGGCGGCGGTCCGGCGCCACGCCGGAGCGAACCAACTCGTGCGCCGACGGCTGGTGGTACGGCAGATGCGATCCGCACTCGAGATCGTCGATGGTGAGATCGAGGCGGTCGAGCCAACCCGTCACCAGGTCGACATGCACCGGCTCGCCGTTGTGGCTGGCGCACGCCAGCGCGACGTGTTCGGTCGACAGATCGAACGCCTTCGCCGCACCGGTCGCCACGAGCGGGAACGCCTGGATCGGCTTCATCGACGACCGCGCCAGCACCGGCCGGCGCGGCTGCCCGAACCCCGAGCGGTGACCGTCGGCGCCCACCACGGCCACGTCGACCTCGTGGCGGCTCTCCACGAACCCTCCACGGGTCACTTCGACGATCAGCGGCGGCGACATATCGGTGCAGTCTGTCGTACCCGAGCGCGTACGGTGCGGGTCATGCCGATCGACGTCGCCGCAGCCCGAGCCGCCACCCCGGGGTGTCATGACCTCGTCCACTTCAACAACGCCGGTTCCGCCCTGCCGACCGAGACGGTGCTGCGTACCCAGATCGAGTACCTCGAGCTCGAGGCCCGCACCGGCGGCTACGAAGCCCACGCCCAGGAGCAGGCCCGCATCGACGAGATCCGGCCGACCATCGCCCGACTCGTGCGCGCCGACCCGTCCGGCGACGAGATCGCCCTGGCGGTGAACAACACCGCCGCGTTCGACCTGTTCCTCTACTCGTGGGCCGTGTCGCCCGGCCATACGCCGGAGCCGGGCGACCGCATCCTCACCACCGAATCCGAGTACGGCGCCAACGTCGTCGGGTATCTCCAGATCGCGCAGCGCACCGGGGCGGTGGTCGAGGTGGTGCCGTCCAACGAGCACGGCGAGATCGACCTCGACGCACTCGACGCGACGATCCGCCGCACTGACGCCGGGCCGGTGAAGCTCATCGCAATCAACCACATCCCCACCAACGGCGGCCTCATCAACCCGGCCGCCGAGGTCGGCGCGATCGCCCGCGAACACGGCATCACCTATCTGCTCGACACCTGCCAGTCCGTCGGTCAGCTGCCGATCGACGTCGACAAACTCGGCTGCGACGCCCTCACCGCCACCGGCCGCAAGTTCCTCCGCGGCCCGCGCGGCACCGGCTTCCTCTACGTGCGGTCGTCGATCCTGCCGACGCTCGACCCGATCGTGCTCGACCACAGCGCCGCCGACTGGGTCGCCCCGGACCGCTACGACGTGCTGCCCACCGCCGGCCGCTTCGAGCAGTGGGAACGCAACTACGCCTCGCTGCTCGGTCTCGGTCAGGCCGTGCAGGAGGCGCTCGACCTCGGTCTCGACGACATCGCCGACCGGGTGCAGTCGCTCGCAGCGAGCTTGCGGGGCCGCCTCACCGAGGACGTGCCGGACGCGGTCGTCCACGATCTCGGCCGCGAGCAGTGCGGCATCGTGACGTTCTCGCTCGGCGACCAGAACCCCGCCGAGGTGAAGGCTCGACTCCAGGCCGAGCACATCAACGTCAGCGTCGTGCCGCCCGCCAGCGCCCTGATCGACAGCACCAAGCGCCAGCTCCCACCCCTCATGCGGGCATCGGTTCACTACTACAACGACGACACCGAGATCGACCGACTGGTCGACGCCCTCCATCGGCCATCGTGATCTCGACCTGGTTCGACACGGGCATGGTCGGGCCCGTCGACATCATCTCCTCGACCGAGGCGGACACGCTTCGGACGTCACTCGAGCACGAGATCGAGTCGGTCCCCGAAGACCGTCGGGCTGACACGCTCTACTACAAGTCCCACCTCGTCTACGGCGCCGTCGACACGCTCGCCTTCCATCCCGCCACCATCGCAGTGGCCGTCGCCCTCCTCGGCCCCGATGTCTTGCTCTGGGACAGCAACGTGCCGATCAAACCGGCCCTCACCGCGAAGCGCTTCACGCCGCACCAGGACGCCACCTACTGGGGCCTGGAGCCACCGGAGGAGGCCGCGACGATCTGGGTCGCCCTCACACCGTCGACGGTCGCGAACGGATGCATCTGCTTTGCCCTGGGGTCGCACCGTCACGGCCAGCTCCCGCACCGGCGCGAAGCCCGCGACGACGTGATGCTGCGCCGCGGGCAAGAACTCGACCCTGCCTCGGGCCCGCTCGCACCCGTCGAGCTCCGGCCCGGGCAGGCGACGGCCCACCATCCGTTCACCGCCCACGCCTCCGGCCCGAACGGCACCGACGAGCCCCGCATCGGTGTGGTGCTCGTCTACGTCAGCGCACGGGTTCGAACGCCGGGCCGATCCGACGGCGCGATCCGAGTCGCCGGGAGCGAAAACCATCACTTCTCCCACGAGGTCCGGGTTGCGGCGCCGGCGAGCCCGGCCGCCCTGGCGGCCCACGCCGCCGCCACCGACGCAATGCGGGCCCGCGTCGTCCCCCCTGCATCGTCGTGACCCGAGGCGGAGCTTCGGGGCGGTGATCGAAGATCCTCGATGGGCCGTCAGCTCATCGTCAGACTCAAGGGACACCGGGATTGTGCTCACGGCGGCGGGTGCCGGAGCCGAAGGGAGATCCATGAAGAAACACCTCATCGTGATGACGGCGGTCCTTGCGCTCGTCGCGGCGGCGTGTGGCGGCGGCGACAGCTCGACCGACACCAGCGCCCCCAGCGACCCGCGCGGTCAGGAACTCGTCGCCGTACTCCAAGCCGACAGCGACTTCGCGCTCTCCGAATCCGAGGCCAACTGCACCGCCAACGGATTGCTCGCCAACCTCGACGACGCCACGATCAATGCCATGCTCGACGACATCGACGTCGAGATCGACCAGTTGCCGAACCCCGAGGACGGCGTCAAGGCGCTCGACGCCATGTTCGACTGTGTCGACATCGAGGAGATGATGTTCGACCAGATGGTCGCCGACGGCACTCCTGAGGACGCGGCCCGGTGCGTCGCCGAGGGCTTCGGTGAAGACGAGCTGCGCAACTTCTTCGCGAGCGCGGCGCTGCCCGAGGATCAGATCGACGAGGCCGCGGCCTTCGCGCTGATGGGCAAGATGTTCGAACTCGCCGCGGAGTGCGGCCTCGAGTGATCGCTTCACGGCTCCGGGGGCTCAGCCCTCGGAGCCGTTGACTCCGAGACCTCCTACCCCTGCGAGCCGTACAACCCCTCGAGCTCGTCGGCCTCGGAGTCGGCCATGTGGTAGCTCTCCTCGTGGTTCGGGAACGCACCCGAACGCACGTCGGCGGCAAACGACGTCATCGCGTCGACCGACTGGCCCTTGAGATCGGCGTAGCGGCGCACGAACTTCGGCACGAAGCGATCTTCGATGCCGAGGAGGTCGTGGTACACGAGCACCTGACCGTCGGTGTGCATGCCGGCACCGATGCCGATCGTGGGGATGTTGATCGCCTCGGTGACCATCTCGGCCACCCGGACGGGCACGCCCTCGAGCACGATCGAGTAGCAGCCGGCGTGTTCGAGCGACTTGGCGGCCTGCACCAGCTTGCGGGCGTGCTCAGCCTGCTTGCCCTGCACCTTGAAACCGCCCATCGCGTGGATCGACTGCGGGGTGAGGCCGATGTGACCCATCACGGGGATCTCTGCATCGATGATCTTCTCGATCATCGGCAGACGCTTGCGACCGCCCTCGAGCTTCACGGAGTGCGCACCCGCCCGCATCAGTTGGGCCGCGTTGCGCACCGTCTCCTCCGGCGAGACGTGGTAACTCATCCACGGGAGATCACCGACGATGTGACAGTCGGGCTTGGCCCGGGCGACGGCGGCGGTGTGGTGGACCATGTCGTCGATCGTCACCTGCAAGGTGTCGTCGTACCCGAGCACGACCATGGCGACCGAGTCGCCCACCAGGATCAGATCGGCGCCGGCTTCGCTCGCGATGCGAGCCCCCGGGGCGTCGTACGCGGTGACCATGACGAGCGGCTCGCCACCATCACGCACCTTGTGCGCAGCGATTGCAGGGGCGGACTTGCCCATGACTGACTCCTTTGCCTCGTCCAGCGCCCTTCGGCTGCCGGCGATGAACCCAACGATACCGAGCGCGAGACCCTTGTCACAAGGGCCTGTGGCACCATCGGCGCCGTGACCATCGACAACGAACCCGAGACACTGCGCGAAGCCGCCCTCCATGCCGAGTACGAGACCGGCATCCGCGAGAGCACCGAGCGGGCCGCCAAGGCGCACATCGCGGTTCGGGTGGTGCGCATGACGATCGGCACGATCGTGTGCCTCGTCGGTGTCGCCCTCATGGTGCTGCCCGGCCCCGGCCTGCCGGTGCTCGCGATCGGCCTCGCCGTCCTGGCCCGCGACGTCGCCTGGGCCGACCGCCTGCTCGGTCACGTCACCGCCCGGATCCCCAAGGGCGAGGACGGCAGCGTGTCGCGTGCCGCGATCGTGACGATGATCGTCGGCGCGCTCGCCGGCATCGTGTTCAGCGTCTGGTGGTTTGGCGTCCGCTGATCAGCCGTCGGCGAGGATCGACATGATGATCGCGTCGTGGAACTCGCCGTCTTGCCAGAGGGCATCGCGACGGACGCCCTCCTCGACGAAGCCGAGCGCCTCGTACACGTGGCGAGCCCGCTCGTTGAACGCGAACACCTCGAGCTCGAGACGATGCAGGCCGAGGTCGTCGAACACGAAGTCGATCACCCGGCTGGTCGCCGCCGTTCCGAGCCCCTGACCGAACAGCCCTTGGCGGGCCAGCGCGATGCGAAACGACGCCGACCGGTTGACCTCGTCGATGTCCATCACGACCACCTCGCCGAGATAGGTCGGGTCGTCGGGACGAGTGATCGCGAAATCGTGGCGATCCTCGGCCGCGGCGACGCGCGCACAGTGCGCTGCGACCTGCTCGAGCGTGAAGGTCCCCCGGGTGCCGGTGAGCCGCATGCTCTCGGTGTCGTCGAGCGAGGTGAACATCGCGGGGGCGTCGGCAACCGTGATCGGCCGCAGGGTGACGACCGGCCCGACGAGGGTCGGCGTGTCCACCGTGCTCAGGCCCCCCCGATGGCGCGGCTCTCGGTGAGGTGATTCCACCCACAGACCGGGCAGACCTCGACGACGTATCCCTGGCTGGTCGATTTGCGGGCGGCGAGGCGGGTCATCTCCTTGTCGGAGGTGACACAGCGGCCGTGCTTGGGGAGACGAGGCCCGAAGACGTAGGTGACCTCGACCAGAGAAGGGGCCTCGCACACCGGACAGTCGCGCCCGGCGGGCGTGCCGCAGAACTCGGCGTTGCGGACCAGTTCCTTCTGCGCGTCGCAGACCTGCTCGCGACTGAGATCGCCGTCGCGGAAGGCCGCGAGGGTCGCTTCCCGCGCCAGGCGGTAGTCGATCCCACCGGAGGTGGTGACGTGCTGGAGGCCCAGCTTGGTCCGCGCCGTCATGAACGCTGAGAGTACCCCTCCCCCGTTCCCTGCGTCACCGCGGCCTACCGTGTCGGTCATGTCGAGCTACGACCCGCGGACACCGGCCCGACGGCCGCTCGAACACGTCGAGTTCGGCCCCGGCCTCGGCGACGACGTCGATCGTCGCCTCATCGGCGACACCCGTGGCCGCCGAGTCCTCGACCTCGGCTGCGGCGCCGGCCACACCGCGGTCGGACTTGCCCGCCGCGGCGCCCGAGTCGTCGCAACCGACACCGACGCCGACCAGGTCGCCGCGGCTCGCACCCTCGCGGCGGAGCATGACGTGGCGGTCGAGTTCCACCAGGCCGGCCCGGCCGAACTCGCCTTCGTGCGCGCCGACCAGATCGATCTCGCCGTGTCGGTGTGGGCCCTCAGCCTCGTCGACGACCTCGATCGAGTCTTTCGCCAGGTCCATCGCTGCGTTCGCGCCGGCGGTCACGTCGTCGTGTCGCTGCCCCATCCGGCCCTCCTCACCGCCGACCCGGCGGATCCGACCCGCATCGCCCGTTCGTGGAAGGCCGACGAGCCGATCGACGGGCGCCACATCCACACCGCGGAGGACCTCGTCACCGCGTTCACACGGACCAACTTCGCGGTCGACGTCTTGCTCGAACGTCATCACGGCGGCCCAACACCGGTGACGCTGCTGGCCCGGGCCCGTCGGCTCGGCGCCTGATCACACCGACTGCTCGGCCCACCAGCGCCGCACGACCTCGATCGCCTCGGCGCGGCGAAGCGGCCCGTGGACGAAGCGATGCTCGAGCAAGGCGGCGTGCGCCCGCCCGATCACAGGCCCGAAATCGACTCCCAGCACCTCGGCGACCTCGATTCCCGACAGCGGCGCAACCGGCGCGTCGAGATCAGGCTCGGCCTGGCGGAGCCGCGCCAACTCGGCCGAGGCCGCCTCGAGATCGGCGACGTCGGCGTCGCCGCGCAAGGCGGTGACGAAGGCCAGGCGCAACTCGAGATCGAGCGTCGTCGACGACGCCGCGGCGGCGCGACGCAAGGCCTCGGGCGAGCTCGGCACCGTGCCGGGGGCGAGCCATGGCTCGGCCTCGGTGAGCCACGCCACCGAGCGGGCCAGTTCGCCGCTCGGCTTCAACCGGCGGAGTTCGGCTGCGCGATCCTGCGCCGGAACGTCGAGCAGCAGGGCCGCCCAGCGCGGGGACGGTGCGGGGTCGACCATCACCGTGCGGGCGGCCACCCGGTCGGCCGCGAGTCCGGCCGAAGCGATGCCCGGCAACACGTCGACCAGCAAGCCGGTCGACGCGAGGAAGGCGAAGCCCGGAAGCGGGTCGGGCAGCACGAGCATCTTCTGGAGTTCGTCGCGAACCCGCTCGACCGACACGATCGCCATGCGGTGGTGCATGGCGGCGACCGCGGCCGCGAGTTCCGCCTCGGGCACGAGCCCGAGGGTCGCGACGAACCGGGCCGCGCGAAGCATCCGCAACGGATCGTCGGAGAACGAGATCTCGGGATCGAGCGGGGTCCGAAGCCGACCGGCGCTCAGATCACTCGCACCGTCGAACGGATCGACGAGCGCACCGTCGGCGAGGTCGACCGCCATCGCGTTCACGGTGAAATCTCGTCGGGCGAGATCGTCGTGCACGTTGTCGCCGAACTCGACGATCGGCTTCCGCGAGGTCTCGTCGTAGGCGTCGGCACGATGGGTGGTGATCTCGTAGTCGACACCGCCGATGCGACAGGCGATGGTGCCGAAGCGTTCGCCGACGGTCCACACCGCGTCCGCGAAGGGCTCGACGAGTTCCTTGATCGTCTCGGGCCGAGCGTCGGTGGTGAGGTCGTAGTCGGCATCGTCGCGGACACGACCGAGGAGATCGTCGCGGACGAGTCCGCCCACGAGGTACAGCCGATGGCCGGCGGCCGCGAACGCCTCCGTGAGCGGTGCCGCGGCAGCACGAGCCGCCTCGACGGCCGGCCCGGGCGTGTGGCTCATCGCTTCGGACTCACCCGTCGCGGTGGAGTTCGTGAGCGGCGCGGACGATCTCGATGCCCGGGCCTCCGCTGGTGGCCGACTCGGGCCGGGTGCGCTCACCGACGAGTTGGGCGGTGACCGCCGCCGAGGAGTCGCGCACCGCGTCGAGGTCGTAGCCGCCCTCGAGCACCGTCACGACCCGGCCGGGAGGCACGGTAGCGGCCAAGGCGCCGACCAGGTCGGCCATGTCGGCCGACGAGTAGCCGAGTTCGGTGATCGGATCGGCCCGGTGGCCGTCGAAGCCGGCCGAGATGATCAACCAGGTCGCGCCGTGGGCCTCGATGGCAGGCACGATCACGTCGTCGACCGCGGCGCGGGCGACATCGCCGGTCGCGCCGGGCGGCAGTGGCACATTGATCGTCGTTCCGACCGCGGCGCCACTCCCCCGCTCACCGAGCATCCCCGATCCCGGGTAGAGCGGCGACTGGTGGATCGACGCGAAGAGCACGCGGGGATCGTCGTAGAAGGTGTCCTGGGTGCCGTTGCCGTGATGGGCGTCGATGTCGACGATGGCCACCCGTTCGCCGGCGTCGGCGAGCGCGGTCGCCGCGATGGCCACCGAGTTGAAGAGACAGAACCCCATCGAGTCGGTGGGTGTCGCATGGTGACCAGGCGGTCGCACGACACAGAACGCGGCCCGATGGCGCTCCGACGCCTGCAGCCCCTCGACCGCGGTGAGCACCGAACCGGCGGCGAGCCGGGCGGCGAGCAGGCTGCCGGCACTCATCACGGTGTCGGGATCGAGGCGACCACCGCCCCGGGCGTCGACCGCCACCACGTGATCGACCAATGACGTGTCGTGAACGAGACGGATCTCGTCGTCGGTGACCAGGCGCGGGGTGACCGCGTCGATCGCATCGACCACCCCCGACTCGCCCACGCCGGCCAGCGCAGCCCGCAGCCGATCGGGTCGTTCCGGGTGGAACGACCCGGCCGTGTGCTCGAGGCACCGTTCATCACTCACCAGCAACAGCACGCTGCGGAGCGTACCGTCCGGACCCGACGGCGTATCGTTGCTTTCGGCATGGGGATGTACGCATTGACCGTCGACTCGGCCCGGGTGCGGGCCGGGAGCTGGCGAGGCAGTGACGACCTCGCGTACCTCGTGCCGTTGACCAGCGCCGCCACGCTCACGCCGTCGACCCTCGAACGCATCCGGGCCCGGCTCCGCGACGACGGCTTCCAGTCGGTCGTGACCGCTGCGGTCGGTCCGTCGGAACGCGACATGCTCGCCGCCGACGGGTTCACCGAACACGAAGCGCTCCACCTGCTCCGACACGATCTCCGCGAGCCGCTCCCCTCCCGACCGGGACGGACACGGGGGCTGCGGCGCGGCCACCGGCGCGACATCGACGCGATCCTCGACGTCGACCATCAGACCTTCGAGACGTTCTGGCGCCTCGACCGGGACGGTCTCCACGAGGCGATCAACGCGACCCCGACCGCCCGCCTCCGGGTGATCCGCGATCCCGATGTCGTCGGCTACGCCGTCACCGGCCGCGCCGGCACCCAGGGCTACCTCCAGCGCCTCGCCGTCCACCCCGATCGTCAGGGCGAGGGACGAGGCATCGATCTCGTGGCCGACGCGCTGCACTGGCTGCGCCGCCGCGATGTCGACACCTGCTGGGTCAACACCCAGGAAGCAAACGCGGCTGCCCTCGCGCTCTACACGAAGCTCGGATTCGTGCCGGCGGCGCATCGATTGACCGTCCTGCGGCGCGACCTGTGATCCGTCGCCTCCTCCTCCTCGCCGCCGTCGTGCTCGCCGCATCCACGGCCGGGCGCGTCGAGACCGCCGACGCCCAGAGCGGCTTGGATCGCATCGACCTCGTCTCCCAGACGACCTTCGTCACCGACGAACCCGTCTCGTTCACCATCCGCCTGCCGAACCTCGTACCGGGACGCCAGCTCCGCGTGCGTGTCTTCCGACCGATCGAAGACCCCGATCAGATCCTCGACACGATCGAGAACCCACGGTGAGAGAGGGAGGAGGTGCCCGTCGAGCAGACGGCGGATGTCGTCGATGCCGCTGAGGCCGCCCTCGGT
>JBCBYI010000094.1:0-14961 GCA_039815945.1 Actinomycetota bacterium
CTTCCGCCGACCATCGCCGAGGTCCTGCTCGGTGGTGGCGACGACATGGCCGAGGAAGAGGCTGCCGCTGAAGAAGAGGCTGCCGCTGAAGAGGAGGCTGCCGAGGAAGAGGCCGCCCCCGAGCTCGGTACCATCGTCGGCGTCGCGGAAGAGGCCGGCATCTTCACCACCCTGCTCGCTGCGGGTGAGGCCACCGGCCTCGCCGTCGCGCTCGACGCCCCCGGCGACTTCACCATCTTCGCCCCGACCGATGAGGCCTTCGCCGCCGCCCTCGACGCCCTCGGCCTCACCGCCGAAGAGCTCCTTGCCGATGTCGGCACCCTGACCTCGATCCTCACCTACCACGGTGTCCTGGGTTCGGTCAGCGCCGAGGACGCCATCGCCCTCGACGGCCAGTCGGTCGCCACCATCAACGGAGCCGAGATCGCCATCAGCGTGGTCGACGGCAACGTGGTCATCAACGACAGCGCCACCGTGATCCAGGCCGACGTTCCCGCCAGCAACGGCGTGATCCACGTCATCGACACGGTCCTCCTGCCGCCGTCCTGAGGTCCGTGAACTCGGTATCCCCCAACGTGTTCGTCGGTGCCGTTCCGTCCGCCCTCCCGGTGGACGGAGCGGTCCGGCGGCCGCGTCACGGAGGCTGCGTATGAACACGATCGTCGGGGTCGAAACCACATCAACGCCACGTACTCGCTACGCTCGAACCGTGAGCACCGCAGAGGTACCCGTCGGGCACGACGTCGAGACCGCCTTCGTCCGTGGTGACGAAGACGCGCTCCGGCTGGCGTACACCGAGTACGGCCGGCTGGTCTACAGCTTCTGTGCTCGTTCGCTCGATCCCGAGCGCGCCAAGGACGTCACCCAGGAAGTCTTCCTGAGTGCCTGGCGGGCTCGTGAGCGCTACAACCCCGACAAGGGTCGTCTCGGTGCATGGTTGATGGGCATCGCCCGCAACCGGGTCATCGACAACGTCCGATCCGAGAAGCGTCACAGTGATCGCCGCGCCGACGAGGACACCGTCGAGTTGTCCACCGAGGCCGAGGTCGACGCGACGAGCGACAAGATGCTCGTCGCCGACGCCCTCAAGGAACTGCCAGAACGAGCACGTGAAGTGATCATGCTGGCCTATTTCCAGGATTTGACGCATCCGCAGATCGCCGAACGAACGAATATCCCATTAGGAACCGTGAAATCCGACATCCGTCGTGGCCTTGCACGGATCCGCCGCCATCTGGAGAATCAGCATGACTGAAGACAGTCTCCAACTCGCTGACGATGAAGCCCGGATCGACGCGCTCTTGCGATCGATGACCGTGGACGACTTGGAGCTCAGCGCGCCGCCGGCCTCGCTCTGGGATGAAATCGAAGCTGCCGTGCTCACCTCGATCTCTTCCGATTCCGTGGGAGAGGAGTCTGGTGAGTCAGCGCCGAACAATGTCGTCGACATCACCAGCCGGTTTCGCCGCGGGACGGCGTTCTTCGCCGCGGCGGCGGCCGCCGTCGTCATGATCGTCGGGGCTGTCGTCGTCGCTGCCAGCAGCAGCGACGACCCGGCCTACGAAGTGGTCGGCGAAGCCGACCTCGGTTGGCAGGACGGCTTCGTCGCCGAGGGCGTCACCGTCTCCGTCGACGCCGCCATCCTCGACGATGGCTCCGGCTCGGTCCAAGCCGTCCGGCTCGACGATGCGTCGTTGCCCACCCGGGCCGATGAAGACCTCGAACTCTGGCTGATCGGCGTTGACGACGCTGGCGAGCTCACCATCCAGACGCTCGGCCTGATCGAGGGTGCCGGTGGCACATTCGACGTGCCCGACGAGTTCGACTCGTCAGCGTTCGAGACCGTGCTCGTCGACATCAGCTACGAACCCCGAGACGGGGTCGAGGCCCACTCCGGCGCCTCGATCGTGCGGGGCGAGATCCTCGACGCCTGATCGTCATCTCGAGAACGAGAAGCGACGGACCTGGCCTCACGGCCGGGTCCGTCGTCGTTTTCGAGCACGCCGACGTCGGCACGACAACACTGGAGCCATGCGGTCGTTCGTGCGCTTCCTGGTCCTCGTCTCTGTACTCATCGCCGGGTTGGCACCGGCGGCGGGGCAGGACGGCTTCACCATCGGCCAATTCGAGGGTGAGGGAGCGATCTTCCGCAACGGTCAGCTGTACGCGTTTCCGCTGGCGGCCCCGGTCGATTTCGTCCTGCTCGACGACGGCACCCTGATCCTTATGGACAACATCGTCGGTGTCGTCGCCATCGGTGGCCGCGCCGGCGAGGATCCCGAACAGCCCGGTCTCGCCGCCCGCCAAGAACTCGTCGGGATCCCCGACGGTCGGGCGATCACCCGGACCGGCTTCGGCGACGAGCTCGCGGTCGTTTCTGGAGAGGGCGGTCTGTTCGTCATCGACCCGGCGGTCCAAGGCTTCGTCGATCTCACCTTCGCCCTGCGAGACCCCATCGACGTACGGGCCGTGGCCGACGGCCTCGTGGTGACCGAAGCCGACGGCGCGCTCGTCTTCGTCGACTACGAGGGTGGGCTGCTCCCCCTCGACGGACTCGACGACCCGCGGGGCGTGGCGCCCGGCCCGGGCGGTCGGCCTCACGTGTGCGACTACGCCGCCGGTGTGGTCGCCGTGCCTGACGAGGACGGCGTCTTCGTTCCCGTGGCCGAGGTGCCCGCTCCTACCAGGATCGTCGGCGTACCGGAGCCGGACGCGCCCGGTGACGCCCCCGCCGAGACCCTCCTGATCGTCAGCGACCCGGACGAGCAGGTCGAGGGCGACGAGGAGGTCTTCGTCGTCGTCACCGAGTTCGACGATCCCGCCGGCTCGCTGATCGAGGCCGACGAGCTCCCCACCTATGTGGTCGCACCCGCCCCGCAGATTCCGGTCGCGGCGGTGCTCGAGCCCGCCCAGCTCGACCCTGTTGTGGTCGACGAGGTCGTCGAGGAACTCTTCGGCGATCGAGCGATCCCTGCGCCGGCCACGACCACCTCCACGACGACCGAAGCGCCCGCCGACGACACCGAAGCGGCAGCACCCAGCGACGCCGATCTGGAGACGGCGGTGGACGAGACACCGGCCGATGGGTCGGTGGCCGCCGACGGCTCCGATGATGGGCCGTGGTGGGTGCTGCTGCTCCTCATTCCCTTCGCGCTCGCCGGTGTGCTCACGATCCTGCTCGCGCGGCGGCGCGCCGGCGCGCGGCCGCCACAGCCCGACGTCGACCCGCCGCCGGCGCAGTCGATTGCGAGTGCGCCGATGATGGCCGCCGCGGATCCCTGTGCTGACGAGATCCGGGCCGCCGAGGCTGCCGAAGCGGCGTGTGCGTCCGCGACGGCGGAGGCGGAGGCGGCCGAAGGCGCAGCCGACGACGCGGCCACAACCGCTCGCGATCTCGGTCGAGTCGCGACCGACGCCGCCGCGGCCGCGAAGGCCAAGGCCGACATCTTGGCGGTGGCCGACGCCGCCCTCGACCCCGGGAGTTCCTACGCCGAGGACGACCGCGGCCGGATCACCTCCGGCGACCTCGCGCTCAAGGACGAGGCCTCGAAGGCGGCCTATGCCCGCTACCAGGCGGGCGAACTGAGCGCCGGTGAGCTGGAGGCCGAATGGGATCGACTCGGCGACCGCGGCGCGATCGACGAGCTCCGTCGGGCGGCCGCGGCCCGCCGCGACGAAGCCAAGGCCGAAGCCGACCAGGCCGCCGAGGCTGCTGCCGACGCGAAGCGCGCTGCGGACGACGCCCAAGCCCAGGCTGACGCGGCCCGAGCCGCCGCCACCGACGCGCGAGCCGCCGCCGACGCGGCCTGTGCCGACGCCACGGCCGCTCGGGCCGCCGCCGACGAGTGCCTCGGTCGAGAGGCCGAACGCCAGGCCGCCGAAGCCGAAGCGGAAGCCCTGGCCGCCGAGGACGCGGCCCGGCGGGCAGCCGAGGACGCGGCCGACGAGGAGCGAGACGAAACCGATGACGAGCCTCGTGACGAGCCTGCCTCCCAGCAGCAGGAACCCGAGGGTTGTCCCTGCGGCACGTGGTACATCTACGGCTCGATGGTCGGCGGAACCGCCGTGTTCTGGGGTACCGAGACCCACAAATTCTGGGCGGTCTGCACCTGCAACAGCGGCGTCTGGATCGAGTTCGTGACGACGACGACCCGCTGGGGCATCGGTCTCGGCGGCGAAGGTGGTGCCATCGCCGGCTTCGCGACCGGGTTCACCGTCGCCGAGGTGCAGTCGGCCGTGGCCGGCGCGCTGCTCGGCGTGAGCGGCGATCTCTCCCTCGGCGTCAGCGGCGGCGCGGTGGTGAAGTCGGCGGCCAAGGGCGGCAAGTTGAAGGAGGCGCTCCAGGCCGCGAGCCGCTCACTCAAGGGTGTCGAAGACGGCGTCAGCGCGGCAACGAAGCTGAAGGCGAGCGATGCGCAGGCCGTCGGTCAGGCCGTGCAGCAGACCGACGGCGTGAAGGCCCTCATCCTGCCCGTCTCCGGGCTCGCTGCGGCCGGACTCCAGATCGGGATCTGGAAGGCCACCAGCACCACGGTCAACGTGACCGCCGCCAACTTCCCCGGCGGCGGCTACTACAAGGGCACGAAGACGTTCCCGTGAGCCCCGAGTTCACAAGGTGAAGCGCATCGCCGACACGAGCGCGCCCGGCAGCCGAAGGCTCTCAGCCGAGCGGCGGCCGTAGGTTCCCGAATCGAGGATGGTGTCGGCGGTGTCGGTGAGCCCTTCGAGACCGTCGCCCAGCAGGTTGTAGGCGGTGTCGTCGAACCGCAGCACCTCGATCGGGGCGACGATCTCCCCGCCCTCGACCCAGAAGGTGCCGAAGCGGGTCATCCCGGTCGTGCGGCAGGCGGCGCGGTCGGAGAAGTTGAGGTACCACAGGTTGCCGACGTAGAGACCGGTGCCGAGGGCGTCGAGCACGCCGTCGGTCGGTAGGGCGCCGGGGTCCATCGCGATCGCCAGCGGGCTCTCGCCGTCTTCGGCACCGTTGGTGGCGACCCCGTACTCCTGGGCCGACCGCGGCGACACGAGATGCTGGTCGAACGAGCCGGCCGTGATGAGCGGCACCGAGTCGGGCCGCCCGAAGCCGGCCGACTGGAAGTCGGGAGCCACGCCGCCGGCGATGTCCTCGCGGATCGTGACGCTCGGCGCGAAGTAGGCGCCGTCGGTGACCATCCGCAACAGCGGCGTCTGGCGCGTCTCGTGAGCCCGGAGACCGAATCCGCCCCACGTGAGCATGCCCATGATCTGCTGCACCGCTGCCGGGGTGAGATAGCTGCGGTAGTCGCCGGGCGAGAGGTTGATCGCTGGTCGACCGAGTGCGTCGAGTTCGCGGATCGACCAGTCGAGCTTGGTCGAGAAGGCGGCGTCGTCCCACGCCATACCGGCGTACGCGTTCTTCGTCGCCTTGTCGCCACCGAGGTGCAGGGACCAGTCGAGATTGAACGTGGATGCCTCGAACCAGTTGCGCTGGCCGAGCGAGGAACCGAACGCCTGGTAGGTGTCGCCAGCCGCGTAGATCCCGACGAAGTCGTTGCCGGACGCGCCGGCGGTGATCGCCTCGACCGCATCGGCGGCGACCGGCATCGTGCCGCTCACGGTGCGCTCGGAATCGGCGCCGTCGGTGGCGTACAGCAGATGCGGATCCTCGGGCAGGACCTGACGCTGCGCCCGGAGCTGGTCGAGCAGAGCCGTGATGCGGCCCTGGTCGATGCTGCGCTCGCCGGTGAGCGACACGCTGCCCTCGGCGTGGTGCGAACCGGCGACGAGGTCGAGGGCGAGGTGCTGTTGGTGCACCGTTCCGGCCTGACGGACGGCGGCGTGGTTGAAACGCACGAAGTCGCTGGTCTCGCCGCTCAGCGACGCGAGGAGGACCTCGTCTCCTTGCAGGGTGCCGCTCGCCCAGGTGACGAGCTCGTCGAAGTCGCTGCGGGCGTCGGCGGTGCTCACTCGGCTCCTCCGAAGACCTCGACGTTGGCGAACCGGCAGTGCGGCGATGCGTGGCCCACCCGGATCAACTGGTTCGGCTCGCCCTTGCCACAGTTCGGTGTGCCCATGGTGGTGAAGTCGTCGGCGACACCGGTGAGGTTGCGCCAGAACGTCGACGAGATGCCCCGGTAGTTGGGGTTGCGGACGATCGCCCCGACCTCGCCGTTCTCGATCACCCGACCGAGCTCGCAACCGAACTGGAACTTGTTGCGGCTGTCGTCGATCGACCACGACACGTTGGTCTCCATCAGCACGCCGTGTTCGACCCCGGCGACGAGTTCGTCGACGTTGGCGTCGCCGGCCTCGACGTTGAGGTTCGCCATCCGGTCGATCGGCGGGCGGTTCCAGCTGGAGGCCCGACTGTTGGCGACGCCGTCCATGCCCGAGCGGGCCTGGGAGATCGTGCCGCCAAGCGGCCGCTGCAAGATGCCGTCCTTGATCAGGTACGTGCGCTCGGCCGGTGTGCCGTCGTCGTCGAAGCCGTAGCTGGCCGTCTCGCCGTCGACCGTCGGGTCGAACGTGACGTTGAGCAGCTCGCTTCCGTACTGATAGGTGCCGAACATGTCGGGTGTGACGAAGCTGGTGCCCGCGTAGTTGCGCTCGTCGCCGAGGATCCGGTCGAGTTCGAGCGGGTGGCCGATCGACTCGTGGATCTGCAGGACCATCTGGTCGGGAGCGAGCACGATGTCCATCACCCCGCTCGGGCAGTTGGGCGCCTCGAGCAGTGCGATCGCCTCCTCGCCGATGCGTACCGGGGTGTCGGCGAAGCCGTGGCGGGCGAGCACCTCGAGACCGCCCTGGCCGCCGAAGGCACGACGACCGTAGGTGCGACTCTGGGTGTTGGAGCCGACGTTGGCGGTGGCGGCGAGATCGGGGAAGACTTGGCGGATCCGCTGGGCGACGCGGCCGCCGCCACTGGTGAGCAGGAGGCTGTCGGTGTCATAGCGGATGAGCGCGGCGTGACGATCGACGATGCGGTCGTCGACCGCCATCCCGGCGTCGGCGCGGACGAGCAGGCCGATCTGGTCGGCGAGATCCATGTCGTCGAACGACTGCACCACGGGGGTCTCATACTCGCCGATCGTGTGCGGGAGCGGCACCTGGTCGACGACATGACGACCGGCGGTTGCCGCGGCCCAACCGCTCGCCCGCTCGACCGCAGCCGCAAGGCCCGCGTCGGTGAGGTCGGACGTGGCGCCGTAGCCGATGCCGCCATCACGCCACACGGTGAACATGACGCCTTCGTCGTGGCTGGCGCTCGACGGCTCGACCACGCCGTTGCGAACGACGAGGCGACGTGCGCGTTCGACGACGTGGCGGGCCGACGCGTAGTCGGCGTCGGTCGGGAGGACCGACCGGAGGCGATCCTCCAGCCGGGTCTCGAGATCGGTCATGCAGGACTCCGATGTCGGGGGATGCAGGGGATGAGAGGCGACGGGGGAACCGTCAGGCGAGGTTGTCGACGAACGACTCAAGCTGACGGAGATTCCGCACCTCGAACGTACCGTCGCAGTGCTGCGCGTACTCCCCGACGATCGAGTCGCCGGTGTCCCAGTAGCTCTGTGGCTCGGGGTTGAGCCAGTGCACGGCCCGAGCCTTCTCGTTCATCGCCTTGATGATCCAGCTCTCCGACGCGTGGTAGTTGTTGCGCGCGTCGCCGAGGATCATGATCGAGGTGCGAGGTCCGATCTCGTTGCCGTACTTCTCCCAGAAGACCCCGAGGGCGTGGCCGTAGTCGGAGTGACCGTCGACCCAGACGACGTCGGCTTCAGTGTTGACCCGATGCACGGCCTCGTTGATGTCCTCCACCCCCTCGAACATGTGGGTGACCTCATCGAGCCCGTCGATGAAGACGAAGGCCCGGACCTTGGAGAACTGGCCGGAGATGGCGTAGACGAGGTGAAGGGTGAAACGAGCGAACGCGGCGACCGAACCCGAGATGTCGGCGATGACGAAGATCTCGGGCTTGTGGGGCCGGGGGTTGCGGAACTTCGGCTCGGCGGGCACGCCGCCGTAGCTCAGGCTCGCCCGCACCGTGCGCCGGAAGTCGAGCGGACCCTTGCGACCATGGCGGCGCTTGCGCTGCAGCCGGGCGGCCAGCTTGCGGGTGAGCGGCCAGATCGCCTTGCGCAGCGACGCCATCTCCTCGCGCGACGCATGCATGAAGTCGACGTCTTCGGGCAGCGGCTTGCGCAGCGTCTTGGCCATCGCCTCGACGCCACGGTCAGCGACGAGGCGGCGACGGATCTCCGCTTCGATCTCCTGCTGGAGCTGATTGGCCCGTGACTGGTACTCGTCACGGGCGAGGCGCTGCTCGAAGTCCGACGGGGCCTCGCCGTCTTCGTTCTGCTCCTGCTCGAGCAGGCGCTCGAGCACACCGTCGATGTCGAGATTCCGCAGGGTGCGATACAGGTAGTAGGTGCCACCGACGGGACGCCCCGGCTCCATGCCCGCGTAGCGCTTCACGGCCTGACGGGCGACGCCGCGCATCATCTGCTGGTCGCCCCGCATCAGCGATTGGTAGAGCATCTCGGCCAGCTCTTCAGGCGTGAGGTTCTCGCCCCCGCCGCCCTGCTGGTCGCCGCTCCCCTGCTGATCGCCCTGCTCATCGTCGTCCATCTCGGGCAGCTCGACGGCATCGTCGCCGATCTGGTACTCGTCGCCTCGCAGCGAAAAGTAGACCTCGAAGACGGTCTCGAAGGCCTTCCAGTGGTTGTGGTGCTTCACCAGCGTTGCCGCGAGGGCGTACTTGAACGTCTCGCGATCCTCGAGCGGAACGTGGCGGATCGCCTGCATCGCGTCGAGGTTCTCGGTGAGGCTGACCGGCAGGCCGGCCGCACGGAGCTGGACGATGAAGCCGTTGAGGAGGTCGAGGATCGGATCCCCGACACCCTCGGGTGTCGACTCGGCGGTGTCGTCGGTGACCGTCACGTCGGACCCGGGCTCAGGGGGTGACGCCGTCGGCGGTGGCGAGTTCCTTGAGCGCCTTGTTGATGTCGCTCTGGTACTTCAAGAGGATGTTGATCGTCGACGCTGCTGTCTGCTCGTCGATCCTCTCGACACCGAGTAGCACGAGGGTCTTGGCCCAGTCGAGGGTCTCGGAGACGCTCGGGTGCTTCTTCAACTCGATCTGACGGATCGACCGCACGACACGGGCGACCTGATCGGCGAGGTTCTCGGTGATGTCGGGAACCTTGGTGAGCACGATCTCCTTCTCGCGCTCCATGTCGGGGTAGTCGACGTGGAGGTAGAGGCAGCGGCGCTTGAGCGCCTCGGAGAGCTCACGGGTGTTGTTCGACGTGAGAAACACCAGCGGGATCTGCTTGGCCTCGATCGTGCCGAGCTCGGGGATCGAGACCTGATAGTCCGAAAGGATCTCGAGCAGCAGCGCCTCGGTCTCGACCTCGACGCGGTCGACCTCGTCGATCAAGAGCACGACGGGCTCGTCGGCGGAGATTGCTTCGAGGAGCGGGCGGGTCAGCAAGAACTCGTCGCTGAAGATGTCCTCGCTGATGTCGTCCCAATCCTCGTCGCTGCCGCCCTCGGCCTGGATGCGCAGGAGCTGCTTCTTGTAGTTCCACTCGTACAGCGCCTTGGCCTCGTCGAGACCCTCGTAGCACTGCAGACGAATGAGCCGAGCGCCCGTGATCTCCGAGATGCTCTTGGCCAGCTGCGTCTTGCCCGTACCGGCCGGACCCTCCACGAGGATCGGCTTCTCGAGGCGGTCGGCGAGGTACACGACCCCGGCGATGCCGTCGTCGGACAGGTAGTCGACGCCAGCGAGCTCGGTCTTGAGGGCGGCGACGTCGGAGAAACGATTCGACATAGGCCGCCTACGTTAGCGCCCGTTAACGGCGTGTCCGTAACCGGTTGCGCCGTGACTTCAGTCGCTCCCCTGGACGAGGGTCAGCCCCGGATCTGGCCGGTGCCGCGGACGACGAACTTCTCGGTGGTGAGCTGCTCGAGGCCCATCGGGCCTCGAGCGTGGAGCTTCTGGGTGGAGATGCCGATTTCGGCGCCGAAGCCGAACTCCTCGCCGTCGACGAAACGGGTCGACGCGTTGACGAGTACCGCAGCGGCGTCGACCTCGCGGGCGAAGCGGTCGGCGGCGACCACGTCGTTGGTGATGATCGCCTCGGAGTGACCGGTGGAGGTCTCGTTGACGTGGGCGATCGCCTCGTCGATGCCGTCGACGACCTTGACGCTCATCTTCATGGCGAGGAATTCGGTGGCGAAGTCTTCGTCGGTTGCAGCGCCCATGGCGACGATCGCCCGGGCTCGCTCGTCGCCGACCAGCTCGACGCCTTCGAGGGCGCCCGCGACCATCGGCAGGAAGGACTCGGCGACGTCGGCGTGGACCACGAGCGACTCAGCCGCGTTGCACACACCGATGCGCTGAGTCTTGGCGTTGTGCGTGATCTCGCGAGCCATGTCGAGGTCGGCGGACGAGTCGACGTAGATGTGGCAGTTGCCGGCGCCGTCGATCACGTACGGCACGGTGGCGTTGTCGAGGATCGACTGGATCAGCGACGGACCACCGCGCGGGATCAAGCAGTCGACGTAGCCGCGCTGCTGCATGAACGCGGTGGCGGCCTCTCGTCGGGTGTCGTCGACGACCACGAGGGCGTCGGCCGGCAGCCCGGCCTTGGGCAGCGCCTCGCGCAGGACCGCCGCGATCGCGAGGTTGGAGTTGATCGCCGACGACGAGCCCCGTAAGAAGGCCACATTGCCCGACTTCAGGCACAGCCCGAACGCATCGCTGGTGACGTTGGGCCGCGATTCGTAGATGATCGCGACCACGCCGAGCGGGACTCGGGTCTTCTCGATCCGCAGACCGTTCGGACGGACCCACCCTTCCGTGATCTCGCCCACCGGGTCCCGCAGCGCTGCCACCTGGCGAAGGCCGCCGGCCATGCCCGAGATGCGGCCAACGTCGAGCCTGAGCCGATCGACCAAACCCGGATCCATGCCGTTCGTCTCAGCGGCGGCGACATCGAGCGCGTTGGCCTCGATGATCGTGTCGGCGTTGGCCTCGAGCAGATCGGCCGCGGCCTCGAGGGCGGCGTCCTTCTCCGCGGTGGAGGCGACGGCGAGCGCTGCGGTGGCGGCCTTGGAGCGACGGGCCAGTTCGGGGATGGGCGTCGGGGTGTCGATCACGAGCCTCCAGCGTAGCCACAGCCTCAACGCCGCAACGCAAGGCACTAGCCTCGCCCGGGATGGCACGCCGTCTCGAACCCACGGTCTTTCTCGCAGCGGTCTCCCCGATCACCGTCGCCCTGGTGGCCGGCGCCGTCGCGCTGGTGCTGTTGCTCACCGGTTCGATCGTGGCCGCCGTCGTGGTAGGCCTGCTCGTGTACACCCTTCGGCTGCTGTTGTCGCGCCAGGTGGCCAAGCGCATCGCCGCCCTCCCCCGCCGCATCGACCCGTTCGCGCTGCGCGAGCCATGGCGTTTCTACGTCCGCGACGCGATCCAGGCCCGCAATCGCTTCGCCGACGCGCTGGCCGACGCCGACCCTGGTCCCCTGCGCGATCGCCTCGTGGAGATCGGCGAGTCACTCAACACCGGTGTCGAGCAGGCGTGGGAGGCCGCCCAGCGCGGCCAGCAACTCACCGACGCCCGGCGTCGCATCGATGGGCCTCGGCTCCAGCGCGAGCTCGACGCGCTCGACGCCGGCGACGCTCGTCGCAGTGGGCTCGAAGCGCAGATCGCGAGCCACGACCGGGTCGCCGAGCGCGAAGAGCGCACGCGATCCGAACTCGAATCGCTCGACGTGCGCCTCGACGAAGCCGTCGCCCGGGCCACCGAGCTCGGCACCCGAGCCGGGGTCACGGCCGAACTCGACGAGGTCGCCACCTCGATCGGCGCGGTCGTCCGGGATCTCGAAGCGCTGCGGCTCGGTCTCGACGATGTCGAGGGCACTGCGTGAGCGCAGCCGCCAACCGGGGTTCGTTCCTGGTCGGGGCCGGCATCTTCTTGTCGCGGGTCGCGGGGCTCGTCCGCGAGATGGTCGCCGGTCGCGTCCTCGGCAACAGCGGGCCAGCCGATGCCCTCGTCGCCGCCCTTCGGATCCCGAATCTGCTCCAGAACCTGCTCGGTGAGGGCGTGCTGTCGGCGTCGTTCGTTCCCGTCTACAGCGACGCCCTGGAGCACGACGACCGTCGTGAAGCAAGCCGCGTCGCCGGCGCCGTCGGGGCCATGTTGATGCTCGTCACCGCGTTTGCGGTGTTGACGATCGTGCTGCTGGCCCGACCCCTCACCCGGGTGCTCGCCTGGGGCCTCACCGGCGAGACCTTCGATCTCGCGGTCGACTTCACCCGCATCACCGCGATCGGCGTCGGCTTCATGGTGATGTCGGCATGGTGCCTGGGGGTCCTCAACAGCCACCGGTCGTTCTTCCTCCCCTACGTCGCCCCGGTCGTCTGGAACCTGGCGCAGATCGTCGCCCTCCTGGTGGCCTGGCAGCGCGAGTGGAGCCTGGCCGACGCCGCTCGCGGTGTCGCGATCGGCGTCGCCGTCGGCGCGGTGTTGCAGCTGCTGGTGCAGTTGCCCACGGTCATGTCGCTCACCCGCGGCATCGGGTTCGCCCTCGACAGATCGAATCCGCGGGTGCGCGACGTGCGCCGCCGGTTCGGCCCGGCGGTGCTCGGTCGGGGCGCGGTTCAGCTCAGCGCCTACCTCGACCTGCTGCTCGCGTCGT
The DNA here is from genome assembly GCA_039815945.1 of Actinomycetota bacterium. GTDB lineage: Bacteria > Actinomycetota > Acidimicrobiia > Acidimicrobiales > Aldehydirespiratoraceae > UBA11606. The sequence goes on from JBCBYI010000094.1 coordinate 12,684, forward strand.
TTCTCGCGGCCGGTGCGCTGTCGGCCCTGTTCAAGGCGCAGATCCTCTACACCCTCCCGGTGAGCCTGTTCGCCATGAGCGTCGCGGCCGCCGAACTCCCGGAGCTGTCGCGACTGTCGGAGGACCCGATCGCCGTCGCTCACCGCGCCAACGGTGCACTGCGTCGCATCGCGTTCTGGATGCTGGCGTCGTCGCTGCTGCTGGTCGCAGCCGGCGAATCGATTGTCGCCCTGCTCTTCCAGGGCGGCGAGTTCACCTCGGCCGACACCTCACTCGTGTGGCTGATCCTCGTCTTCTACGCCGTCGGTCTGCCGGCGATCGGGCTCAGCCGCATGCTGCAGAACGCCTCGTTCGCGATGGGCGACACCGGCGGCCCCGCCCGCATTGCGGCGCTGCGGGTCGCCATCGCCGCACTCGTCGGCGTGTTGGTGATGTTCCCCCTCGACCGGGCGTTCATCGGGCCCGACGGGGTCGAGGCGCTCGGCGATGCCATCGGCGTCGCCGGCCCGCTCGATGCCGAGCTCCGCCGGGACGACTCGATCGTGCGGCTCGGTGCGGTCGGCTTGGCCATCGGGTCGGCGATCGGCGCGTGGATCGAGCTGGTACTGCTCTCGCGCCTGCTCGATCGCCGGCTCCCGGCACTCCGGCCGCCATCGGCCGCGCTGGGGCCGCCGGCGCTGGCGGCGTCGGTCGCGTTTGCGGTGACCGCGGCGATGAAGCTCGTGACCGGCTCGCTTCCGAGCGTCGTGGCGGTGGCCCTCACGGTCGGGATCGGCGGGTTCGTCTACGTGGTGATGTGCTTCCGCACGGGCGTCCGGGAAGCGGACATGGTGTTGCGCCCCGCACGGCGGGCGATCTGGCGCTGAGTCGCCGTCCGCACGATTCGATTCTGATCTACGATCGGCGCATGCTCAGCTATCTCCGTAAGCGGTGGAACTACCTCCTGGCCAAGCTCAATCTGCGCCACGAGGAGACGGCAGATCCCAAGGTCCAACTCGAACAGGCCATCTCGGAGGCCAAGGATCAGCACCGTCGCCTCCGCGAACAGGCGGCCAACGTCGTCGCCAACCAGAAGCAGACCGAGATGCGCATCAACGACGCCCTCGCGAAGCTCGAGAAGACCAACGCCAACGCCCGCCAGGCCGTGTTGATGGCCGAAGAGGCCGCCACCAAGGGCGACACCGCCAAGGTCGATCAGTACACCAACGCTGCGCAGCAGTTCGCCGATCGTCTCCTCGTGCTCGAAGAGGAGATCGAAAGCCTGAAGGCCATGCACTTCCAGGCGACCGAAGCCGCGGATCAAGCCAAGGCGGCGGTCAAGCAGAACTCGACACTGTTGCAAAAGCGCCTCAGCGAGAAGTCGGCCCTGCTCTCCCGGCTCGACCAGGCGAAGATGCAGGAGACGGTTAATTCGGCCATGTCGACCCTCAACGAGTCGATCGGCGAGGACGTCCCCACCTTCGACGAGGTCCGCAACAAGATCGAGGCCCGCTACGCCAAGGCGTCGGCCGTCGGCGAACTCAACGAGAGCGCCGTCGAGACCAACATGCTCGAGATCGAAGAAGCCGCCCGGTCCGTCGAGGCGGCGGCTCGCCTCAGCCAGATCAAGGCCGATCTCGGCATCGAGACCGCCCCGGCGCCCGAAGCGATCACCGAAGGCGAGATCGTCGAGGAACCCGGCACCGCCTGATCGCGGCCCGGCGTCACGCCGGGATGGTCACCAGATCGTCGGCGTGGATCACCACTGCCGGCGCGCCTGCGGGAAGCGCATCGCTGCGCTGACCGGCCACGCGCCCGATCTCGTCGCTGCCGTGGCGGGCCAGGCCCTTGGCGAAGACCGACCCGTCGGTGTCGACCACGTCGACGGGTGCGCCCGGGTCGAAGGCGCCGTCGACATCGCGAACCCCGGCCGCCAGCAGGGACTTGCCGGACTCGAGGGCCCGGCGGGCACCCGGATCGACGACGACCCGGCCCTGGGCGACCACCGCGAAGGCGATCCAGAGCTTGCGGGCCGCAAGCCGGCTCTCTCGGGCGGGCACGCTCGTGCCGACCCCGGCCACGCCGGCCGCAGCGTCGGCGACGACACCCTCGCGGGCTGCGTTGGCGATCACAGTCGACACGCCCGACCATGAGGCGATCTTCGCCGCGGCGAGCTTGGAGGCCATGCCGCCACTCCCCCGCACGGTGCCGGCACCCCCGGCCATCGCCTCGGTCTGGGAGTCGATCTCGTGGATCACCTCGATCAACGACGCCGAATGGTCGATGCGCGGATCGGCGG
>JBCBYI010000095.1:0-14939 GCA_039815945.1 Actinomycetota bacterium
GCCGCTTTGCGCGCCGCCAGCACCGACTGGTCGGCCGACCACGGCCCCTTCGTCGAGCAGCTCGCCCGCCGCGGGATCGCGGTGTTCCACGGCTGCGGGGTCGAGCCCGGCACCGTGCTGACCGTCGGCAACCGCATCGGCGTCGTACGCACGACCAACTACGGCGACCTCTTCGACGTGGTCGCCGAGCCGGATCCGATCAATCTCGCGTACACACCGCTCGGGCTGCCCGCCCACACCGACAACCCGTACCGGCGGCCGTGCCCGACCGTCCAGCTGCTGCACTGTCTCGTCGCGGCCGACGAGGGAGGCGCCAGCCGCTTCGTCGACGGCTTCGCCGTCGTCGAGCAACTCCGCGCCCAGGACCCGGCGGCATTCGCCACGCTCACGACCACCGATGTGGTGTTCCGCTTCCACACCGACGGCGTCGACCTGCGAGCGGAACGTCCCCTGATCGAACTCGACCGCGCCGGCCGGATTCATGCGGTGAGCGTCAACAACCGCTCGATGGAACCGCTGCCCGCGGGTGCGCCCGGCGCCACTGCGTTCTACGACGCGTACCGGGTGTTCGTGGATCTGCTCGACCGTGACGATCACGCGATCGAGCTCACGCTGCGGCCCGGCGAACTCGTGGCCTTCGACAACCGCCGGGTGCTGCACGGTCGGCGAGCCTTCCGCTCGACGACACGCCGGCACCTCCAGGGCTGCTACATCGACATGGATGCGATCCGCTCGACCGCACTGGCGGCGCCGGTCTGATCAGGCGCCGCGCAGGAATCGCAGCAGGCCGGCTCCGACTCGCGAGGTCTTGCCCCGGTCCTCGATCCGGTCAGCGGCGGTCAGCACCCGGTGGCTGCCACGCACCGCCAGCCAACGAAGCGGCTCGGGTTCCCACCGGCGGGGCCGCTTCCTCACCCACGGCAGCCGCACCCGCTCGGTGTCGGCACCGGTAATCAACTCCGCCATCGTCCTGCCCGCGAGGTTGGCCGCCGCGACGCCCTCCCCCACATAGCCACCGGCGGTGAGGAACCGGTTGGCCGGATCGTGGTGGACGTACGGGATCCAGTCCCGAGGCACGGCGAGCACGCCGCCCCATCGGTGGGTGATGTCGACCTCGGCCAGCTGCGGGAAGATCTCCACCAACGCACCGTCGATCGCCGTGTGGCTTGTGGGCGTGACCTCGGCGGTCGCGTCGATGGCGGAGCCCCATCGGTACGGCTCGCTCGGCCCGCCGAACGCGATGCGACCGTCGTCGGTGCGCTGCCCGTAGACGACCGTCGACCGGTCGTCGGCGAAGGTCGGCCGATCGTGGAGGCCAATGGCGTCCCACATCGCGTCGTCGAGCGGTTCGGTGGCGATCATGCGGGAGTAGACCGGAAGCAGGCTGCGCCGCTCGCCTTCCAGGTCACGGGTGTAGGCCTCGGTGGCCTGCACGACGTGACGGGCCGCGAAGTCGCCCCGGTCGGTGTGGGCGACGCCGTCCCCGATCGCCTCCACCTCGGTGCGCTCGACGATGACCACGCCGAGGTCCTCGCAGGCCGAGGCGAGACCCATCACCAACCGGGCCGGGTCGACGGCGGCCGTGTGCGCGAAGAACAGCCCGCCGAGGACGCCGTCGGCGTGGGCGACCGCTCGGGTCTCGTCGGCGTCGAGGAGGCGGAGGTCGTCGTCGGAGAACCCAGCTGCGTGTTCCCGAGCCACCTCGACTCGTTGCCGCTGGTGTTGGGCGGGATTGCGGGCGAAGCGGATCGTGCCGCCGTGGTGGAAGCCGCACTCGATGCGCTCCTCGGCGACGACCCGACCGATCTCGTCGATGGTGGCGTGCAACTCTCGGACGAGGCGGAACGCGGCGTCGTGAGAGGAACGACGGGCGTAGCCGCCGAGGCCGCAGGCGAACTCGGCGATGACCCACCCGCCGTTGCGGCCCGATGCCCCGAAGCCGACGTGGTGTCGTTCGATGACGACGACAGACAGCGTCGGGTCGAGACGCTTGAGGTAGTACGCGGTCCAGAGCCCGGTGAAGCCACCGCCGACGATGACGACGTCGACGTCGAGCCCGCCCGAGAGGGCGGCGCGCTGCGGACGGCTCGGGAGTTCATCGAGCCAGAGGCTTCGGCCGATCGACACCGCGTCATCGTGACACAGCCCGCGAAGCGCTGCGGCTCAGGCGAGCAGGGCGGCGAGCTCGGTGAGGTCGTGGAGGTGCACGGTCGGCTCGACCGCACCGACGGGCGCGTGCACCAGCACGCTCGGGCACCCGGCGGCCGCCGCGGTGCGCATGTCGGTGTCGGTGTCGCCGACCATCACGACTCGTGCGGGGTCGGTACCGGCTCGTTCGGCGCTGGCGAGCAACATCCCGGGCCCGGGCTTGGCCCCGAAGCCCGAGTCGTAGCCGACGACGCTGTCGAAGCGATCGATCCACCCGAGTCCGGCCATCTGCTGGCGAGCGGATGCCTCGGCGTCGTTTGTGGCGAGCCCGATCCAGCAGCCGAGTTCGGCCACCGCCTGCAGCGTCTCGGCGACACCGGGCAAGGGCTGCACCGTACCCTCGGCGTGGAAGAACAACCGTTCTTCGAACCGCGGCAGAAAGGCCGCGGGTTCCACGCCCAGCACCGGCGCCAACAGCTCGATGATCTGATCATTGCTCGCGGCGATGATTGGTGAGTCGACGGCGAGCTCGTTCGACGCCAGGTCGACGCCGATTGCCGAGGCGGCTTCGGCCCGCAGGGCAGGATCCTCGACCACGTCGGTCAGCGCCGCCGCCATCGCCGGGCCCCACGTCGCGTGGACGTCGATGAGGGTGCCGTCCTTGTCGAACACCACGGCCCGGATCCCACTGAGCGTCATAGCGCGCAGCGTATGTCAACCCAGCGAGCGGACGCGTTCGACGAACGGGCGCTGGCCCTTCGCGAGCAGACGCTCGGCCTCGTCGAGCGGCACCCACGCGGCGCGATCGATCTCGGGAAAGGTCTGGAGCCGGCCCGACCCGCGAGGCCACTCCATCTCGAACGTGTTCGACACCACGGCGTCGGCGTCGAAGTCGCCGACCCGGGCGAACATCCGGAACGTCTTGCCCGACGCCTTCACCTCACCGAGATCGATCGAGTCGCCCGCCGGTGCCGCCGACCCCATCTCTTCGGCGAACTCGCGCTCGGCGACCTCGAGCGGTGCCTCGTCGCCCTCGACGAGGCCCTTCGGAAAGGACCAGCCCCCCTCGTTTTTGCGAGCGAAGAACGGCCCACCCATGTGCCCGATCAGCACCTCGACCCCCTCGGCGCCGTCCCGGTGCAGGACGAGCCCCACGCTGAGCTTCACGCCGACACCACGAGGAGCGACTGGTTGGCGATGGCCAGGCGGCCGTCGGCGTCGCCGATCGTCGCGGTGGCGGTGCCGTAGCCATCCGATCGCACATGGGTGACCGCATCGCTGACGAGCCACTCCCCCTGGGGCAGCCGGTGGACGTTCACGGTCAGGTCGGGGTTGATGTAGCGATGGCTCCCCATCTCGACGATGTTGCTGATGCCGTTGCCGAAGTCGGCGATCGACAGCACCCGCTCGAGCGGCGTGATCGGCTCGCCTTCGAAGACCGGGGCGAGGAGCCGGAACCACGCAGCCGAAGGCCCGGGCTCGCCGAACGAGCGGCCATCGGTGGTGCGGATGTCGAAGGCGTCCATGTAGAACCCGCCGGCGGGCAACGGGTAGCCGTGGTCGTAGGTGGTCGACGACTCGGGACCGAGCACGTCGATCGGGCCGGGGAGGTCGAGCGCCGCCTCGTCGAGTCCGTTTTCGCCTCGCGCAATCCGCATGGCCCGGGCGTAGACGAGTTCGGTGCCGGTTGCGTCGCGCAGCACCAGATCGAGCAACTGGATACGACGCCCTGGACGGGTCTCGGCGATCTCGATCGTCAGCGGCACCAGCGGAACCGGTCGCACCAACTCAACCGTGAGGCGGGCCAGATGGAACGAGCCGCCGTCGCCGTGATCGGCGAGGTAGCGCCCGGCGAGCACGGTCGGCGGCCCGCCGTGCATCGCGTTCGGGTCCCAGGGCCCGGTGCAGAGCGGACCGGGACGCACCTGCATCCCGTCGCGTTGGAACATGGCGTCGAGCATGCGAGGACCCTACGCAACCGCGGGTTCGACGGTGGCCTACGCTGCCGCCCCATGGGACTCGACGACCTCTTGGGTGACTTCGGTGACGACCTCGGCAAGGCGAAGGATCTCGCCGATCAGCTGTGGGACGACCGCGACAAGATCAGCGAAACGGTGTCGCTCGTGTGGGAGAACAAGGACGAGCTCAACGGTGTGCTCGACTTCGTCCGCGACCACGGCGACGACCTGCTCGACCTGCTGAAGAAGGTGCCCGACATCCTCGGCCAGGCCGGCGATGGCCTCACGCTCGCCGGTGGCAGCGCCGTGCAGGCCGGCGGCTGGCTGGTCGACGAGAAGGGCGGCGTCGCCAAGTTCGCCGCGGTCGCGGCCGACGCGATCGAGGCCTGCCTCGATCAACTGGCCCGCGCGGTCGACGTACTCGTCGATCTGGCCGACGAGATCGACGACATCTCGATCCCGTCGTTCGAGCCGACGTTCACCGACGTCATGGGCTTCAACGTGGTCACCGGTCTCGACATCGGCGAGATGACGCTCACCGATCAGGCTGCCGGCAAGCTGCGCGACGGTGGCGACCAGATCGGTGGGATCGCTGAGCATCTCAGCGGCGCGAGCGATGCGCTCCGGGCGCTCGGCGACAAGGTCGCCGACGCAGGCGACGAGATCCAGTCGGTCGGCCTGCAGCTGCACGACAGCGGCCAGACGCTCACGACGGTGACCGGTTCGGGCAAGAAGGCCAAGGCGCCGAAGACGACGAAACGGGCGAAGCCAGCCACGCGCACCAAGGCCAAGAAGAAGCCGGCGACCAAGCCCACGACGAAGAAGCCGAAGAAGACCGCAGCGAAACGGTCGACGAAGAAGACGACCAAGAAGACCGCAGCCACGCGCACGACGAAGAAGGCGCCGAAGAAGCTCCCGTCACGGCCGGCCAAGAAGGCCGCGAAGAAGAAGGCCGCGGCCCGCTAGCCGATGCCGGCGGCGACGGCGTCGTCGATGACGTCGTAGAGCAGGTCGGCCAACTGGTTGGACGTACCGCTGTCGGATTCGGTGAGCAGATGGACGCCGTAGCCGTCGCCGAGATCGAGCCACGGGGTCGAGCCGAAGGCGCCGCCGTCGCTGATGCGACCCGACTCCCGGTCGACCCACCAGCCCATGCCGTACCCCGTGCCGGGTGAGTAGGCATCACCGTCGTAGACCTCGGCGATGCGGTCGCCGTGCATGACCGCCAGCGACTCGGGCGTGAGCACCTGGGTCTCGCCGCACATGCCGTCCTGGAGGTGCATCAACAGCAGTCGGGCGTAGTCGCGGCTGTTGGAGTACGCACCACCTTCGAGGTTCGGATTGCTGGTCTCCGCGAGCTGGTTCGGATCGCTCTGGAAGTCCGGCGGGTGGGTGAACCCGCCCGACATCTGGGAGAAGTGATTGTTGAAACCGAAGGTCTCCAGCCCGCACGGCTGCACGTAGATCTCGTCGATGAGCTCCGCCCACGTCTTGCCCGACGCCGCCTCGGCGACCGCCCCAGCGACCTGCCACTGGGCGCCGCCGTAGTTGAAGTCGGTGTCGGGGGCGATGATCTCGGTGTCGTCCTCCGGGGTCGTCATGATCTGCTCGGCGCAGTCCTGGAGGTTTTCGGTGTGGGACCACTGGCACAGGTAGGGGCCGTAGGCGAGGTTCTGCAGAAGCCCGATCAGGCCCGAGCTGTTGGAGACGAGCTGGGCGGGTGTGATGTCGGGGTTGCCGGCACCCCACTCGGCCACGTCGGCGATCGGCGCGTCGATGTCGAGCAGGCCCGCGTCGTACAGGTGCAACAACACCCCGGCGGTCACCATCTTCGACGACGAGGCGAGCAGCGAGATCCGGTTCTCGTCGTAGACGCCCCAGAAGTTCTCGTAGATCACGCCGTGATCGCGGTGCACGATCGTGAGCGCAGCGCCGTTGAGTGAGCGGTCGTCGATGAAGTCGGCCACGATCGGCTCGGCGGCCGTGAAGTCGAACACGGGCGCACCGGAATCGGTCTCCTCCTCGGTCTCGACCGGCTCCTCCTCGACCGCCGACTCCTCCTCGACCGCCGGCTGCTCGGCGGGGGCGTCGGTTGCGGTGGCGTCGTCGTCGGACGAGCTGCAGGCGGCCGCGAGCAAGAACGACGCGGCGAAGACGGCGAGAAGGCGATGGCGCATGATCAGACGGTAGTCAGACGGGTTCGCCGGACACCAGCGGGGGTGATCGACCCCCGCGAGCCGTCGCTCAGGTGGTGACACCCGCCCAGCGGAGGAAGTTGGCAATGAGCCGTTCACCCGCCGGAGCGTCGTCGGTCCAGTACTCGGGGTGGAACTGGGCGCCGGCGAGCGGCCGCTCGCCGTGGGCGGCGAGCTGGATCGGGCACGGATCGGTCTCCGCGAGCCGAACGAAGCCGTCGGGAAGGCGAGGCAGGTGGTAGGAGTGCGCATGCCGGAAGACCGGTGCGTCACCAAGCCCTTCGTGCAACGGATGGTCACCGACGAGGCGCACCGGGTCGTACCCGAGCTCGGTGATCCAGCCCGGCTGGTACTCCGGGTGCGGGTCGTCGGCCCCCTCTGGGACCCGGCCCATGCGCTCGGGGGCGACATCCAGCGCATCGGCGATGAACTGCAACCCACCGCAGAAGCCGAACACGGGGATGTCGCCGCGGCGGATGATGCCGCGTAGCCCATCACGCTCACGCTCGTCGTAGGCCTCCAGCGGCGCCCCGTGGCCGGAGATGAACACGGCCCGGATCCCGTGTCGTTCGATCAGCTCGACGTCGACGTCGGGGTAGCGAACGAGCAGGCAGACGTCTTCGGCGAGATCGCCGAGTCGGTAGGTGATGCGGGTCCGGGCGGCGAGCAGCCAGTCACCGGCTCGCTCGTACGTCGAGGGGTGTTCGTTGTCGACGTAGATGATCACCGATCGAGTCTGCACGCGCCGTCGACCGAACACACCAGGTCGCTCGCCGGTGTGGGGTCGACGACTCTGGTCGTCCACCACCCGTGCGGACCGTCGTTGCTGAACGCGTAAGCGTTGGTCCGGGTCGGGTCGCCAGCGACGGCGATCCGGAAGCGCTCGGGTCGGGTCGCGATCGGCACGAGCCGGTCCGGGTCGTCGGAGGCTGCGTACACAGCCGGGAGGTGTCCGTCGGCGACCAGGTCGCAGAGCCGACGTCGGCCGGCCGTGAGGTTGCTCCACGCCCCGATCAGCGACTCGAAGGTGGACGCAGGGATCCGTGCGTGTTCGAACATCGCCTCCTGCACGTCGGCCTTGGACCACCCGGCGCGTGCGAACGTGCGGGCGAGGACGGGCGACAGGATCAGCAGGGGCGCGAACTGGTCGTGACCGAGGCCGTACACGTGGGTGAGGTCCCACGCCGCCGTGCGAGCGAGTCCGTTGCCGAGATACGCGACGATCTCCGCGGGCGTGCTGCCGAAGACACTGCCGATGATGGTGCCGCTGTTGAGCCGCGCCACCGTGACCGCGTCGGCGTCGGCCGGGGCACCCAGATCAGCGCTCAGCGGTGCCCACCCGATCTCGTCCAGACAGGCGCGATCCTCGGCCAACACGACGCGCGCCGGATTGCCGAAGGTCGCCTTGTCGTGCTCATCCGCAGTGAAGCCGAAGACGTTGCGCAGGTAGAGGCGCAGCCAGCGACCGACGGCCGCGTTTGCGTGTGCTCCTTCCCGAAGCGCGCCGGCCCCGTGATTGAATCCCAGCGATGCGGTGTTGGGTCCGTCGACCACGATCAACGCGTCCGCACCCGTCGTGTTGCCCGAGTGCTCGGCCCCGTAGGCCGGGTCGAGCAGGATCTGGGCCAGTGCGAGCAACACCGGGAGATGCTCGGGGCGACAGCCGGCCATGACGGCGTTCACCGCGATCGACCACACGGTGACGTCGCGACCCGACGAGGGCGCCACGCCGAGGACCTTCCACGGGTCGTGGCCCGAGTCCTCCAGGAACGCCTCGACCCGAGTCTGGGTCGGCGGTACGACCGGATGACCGTCGGTCCAGCCCCGATCGACGAAGGCACGGTTGATGTGGTCGATGGTGCCGCTGACGACGACGTCGAGCGCGGCTGGTTCGCCATCGTCGGGGCCGGCGACGGCGGGTTCGGTCGTGAGACCGGTGATCACCTGGCCGACCACGGTCGCCCGGAACGAGGCGACGAGTTCGTCGACGCCCATGGCATCGACGTGACCTTCGGTGACGGCGAGCGGCAGCCCGTCGTGGCCATGGCCCCGAGCGGTCGCGTCGGCCTGCCGCTCGAAGCCTTCACACACGATCGAGACCGACGGGACACCGGCGGATTCGGCGGCGATGGCAGCCCGCATCACGGCGGGCGTGCAGGAACCTCAACATCCCATCCCCGACACGACGGCGTCGACCCCCCGGTTGCGCAGATCGTCGGGCAACCGACCGACCCGCTCCTTTTCGTCGCTGCCGTGGAGGTTGCCGAACACCTCGTAGTCGACGATCTCACACGTCGGGAACCGCTCGGCCAGCTCGGCTCGGAGCACCGGGAACAGCTCGTCGCCCCGAAAGAGGTAGTCCCAGAGAAAAGCGATCCGGGCTCCGTCGAGCGATTCGAGACGAGGGGCTCGGCGACGGACCTGTACCCCGCGGGCGGAACGGGGCCAGACGACGTCGTAGGCGGGTTCGGGAGAAACGACGGACATGCATGCCAGCATGCGTCGTCGCCGCGAGCACGGGTTGGCCTTGTCCGCCGTCCCTCCTCACTTCGGTAGCATCCACTGCCATGGATTCGATTGATCGCGCAATCCTGCGCGAGCTGCAGCGCTCCGGACGCATTGCCAACAACGATCTCGCGGAGCGAGTGGGGCTCAGTCCCTCGCCGTGCCTTCGTCGCGTTCGACGTCTCGAAGCCGACGGGGTGATCACCGGGTACAGCGCCGTCGTCGACCGCGAGGTCGTCGGCTGTGCCTACGAACCGATCGTGTGGGTCACGCTTGCCTCCGTGACCCGCGAGTCGATGCTCGAGTTCGAGGAGGCGATCCAGGCGATCCCGTCGATCGTGGAGGCGGCCCGCATGATGGGCCAGCCCGACTACCTGCTCCGGGTCGTGGCGACCGACGCAGCGGCGTTCGAAGCGATCTACATGGACGAGCTGGCCGCCCTCCCCCACGTCCAGACCCTGACCTCGCAGCTGGCCATGAAGGTCGTCAAGCGCACGACCGAGTTGCCGATCGCCTGACCGTCAACTCGACACAAGTTCGAAGCCCTCGTCGAGCCAACCCGTCTTGCCGCCGATCATCTTCTTCACCGGCCGGCCGAGCTTCGCGAGCGCCAACGCGCCCCGATCGGCCCCGTTGCAGTGCGGTCCGGAGCAGTAGACGACGAAGTGGGAGTCGGCGGGCCACTCGGCCATGCGCGCTTCGGTGATCTCGACGTGGGGCAGATGGATCGCCCCCGGCACGTGCTCGGCGGCGAACGACTCCGGCGTGCCGTTGGTCTGCAATAGCACGAACCCGGGCTCACCGCTCGCCATCGACTCGTGGACGTCCCAGCAGTCGGTCTCCACCTCGAGGAGGGCCGTGAAGTGCCGCACGGCGGTGTCGGCGGCGGCGAACGGGATGGCGCGTACGTGGGACGTCATGGTCCCGATCGTGGCTCGGGCTGCGCCCGCTCGCCAACGGATTCCGCACCCGGCCGAGTCAGCCGGGATCAAGGGCCGCTTCGAGCGAGGGACCGTCGAGGTCGATCGCCAGCCAGAAGGGGCGTTCGGCGACCACGGTCTCCACATCGGTCGTGGCGAGGGCGAGCCGCCCGCCCCGCCCGGCGTCTCGCAGGAACGCCTCGGCGTCGGGCAGCGGGAACATGATCGCGAACGCGGCCCGGACCGGCGAGGTCAGCGAGACCCCGAGGAGGAACACGTCCGACCCCTCCGGCCCGGCCCCGCCGATGCGTCGTCCGGTCGTACGGACGTCGCCGATGCCCTCGATCGCATGGACGCGGGCCAGGTCGGCGACGTCGGGGTGCCCGGCGACGTCGAGCACGACGGTCGGGGTCATCGTCGCGTCGTCACCCACGGCGTAGCCCAGATCCTGAGCGAGCAGCAGTGCGGGACGATCGTCGGCCATCACCGAAGTCTGGGCGCGTGGCGGATGCCACGCCCACCTCGGCTCGATGAGGGTGGCAGAGCCGCCCGCCGACCCGTACCGTCGACGTCATGGCCAACGTGCAGTTCGATGTGATCCAACCCTTCGAGGCCTCGGCGCAGGTCGTCTGGGACGAACTGATCGACTGGAAGGGCCACGAGGCCTGGATCCCGGCGACCAAGGTCGAGATCCACACCGACGGTGATCCGGCCGCGGTCGGCTCGGAGTTCACCGCCACCACGGGATACGGGCCGCTCGCCCTGCCCGACAAGATGCGGGTCACCCGTTGCGACTGGGACGATGCCACGGGCAGCGGCGACTGCGAGGTCGAGAAGCTGGGCCCGGTGCTCACCGGGCGGGCCGGATTCACGGTCGAGCCGACCGGCGCGGCGACGAGCAAGGTCGTGTGGGTCGAGGACGTCGAAGTCCGCTTCCTGCCGAGGTTCCTCGCACCGATCGCCAAGGTCGCCGGAGCCTTCGGGTTCAAGCTCGGCATGCGCAAGCTGGGCAAGCTGCTGGCCAAGCGCTGACCTCAGCCGTCGGTCGCGAGCTCGTAGATCCGAGCGGCGACAGGCCCGTCGTCGGTGACGACGCGGGTGGTCGCCCGGCGGTAGCCGGGATACCCGTGGGCCGCGCCCCAGCCCCGCTCGCGCAGATGACCACGCACCGTGCCGGCGACCCACGCACCGCCCAGATGGGCGAGTCGGTGCTCGTTCGGGCCGCCCGGGCCGAGAGTGCCGTAGACGGCGAGTCGGGTTTCGACCCCGTCGAGCTCCACGCTCAGTCGTCGGCAGCCAACAGCGCGAGCTCGGCGCTGAGCTCGTCGCGGCACGCTGCGCAGGCGCCGTAGGAGATCGGCGGAAGCACCGGACGCTCGAGGAGCCGAGCCCGGCGAAGCACCTGCTCGACCTCGCCCCACTCGCCGTCGTACTCGACCTGGCCACACCAGGTGCAGAGCGGGATCTTCGCCTCGGTTTCGTCGCGGTCGACGAAGGCGTCGAGCAACGGGACCGGCTCACGAAGCTCTTCGAACACCATGACGGAGAGGAAGTGCACGTGGGCGTCGGCTTCGGGCGACACGGTCATCTCGAACCAGCGGCGCGCGTGCGGGGCATCGCACCGCAGCGGCACCTGCATGGGCTCGCCGGAGCTGCGCACCCGCTCGACGATCATCTGCCACATGTCGCGACACGTGTCGCTGCTGAGGAACGACCAGAGCGTCTGGGTGCCGGAGAGCTCGGCCAGCTCCGCAGCGTCATTGTCGCGGGCGAAATTCGACCAGCCGTCACCCATCCCGATGACCTGATCACGGGCATCGATGCGGTACTCGACGGTGAGTTCGTCGCTGTGGCGCAACTGCGGCGCCGAGCGGGACGCCCGGGCGGCTTCACGCTCGGCGTCGACGGTGGCCGAGATGGCCTTCCAGATCGACTCCGGCGGGTCGAGGAACTCGAGGTCGCCAGCGTCGAGGCCGTGCAAGAGCGCGTCAATCCGCTCCAACTCGGCGGGGTCGAACTCCACCTCGTCCTCCGGCGGCATGGACGCAGCATAGCGAACTTTGCCACGAGCCAACGCACGCCCGAGGGCGGAGATACACCTGTCCGATCGGGCCGCGGTCAGGGAATCAGGACGAATTTGCCCACATGGGCCTTCGTCAGAAACTCCTTCTGGGCGGCGACGATGTCGGCCAGCGGGAAGGTCTTGGCCACCCGCGGCCGGATCTCGCCTCGCTCGATGTAGCCGACGAGATTCGCGAAGACCGGCTCGTCCCAGGCGGTGCAGCCGATGAGCCGGATGTCGCGGAGGTACATCGTGCGGAAGTCGAGTTCGACGACCGGACCGGCGATCGCGCCCGAAGTCACCAGACACCCGCCGCGTCGCACCGCCTCGAGTGCCACCGGGAAGCCGGGGCCGGCGACATTGTCGACGACCACGTCGAAGGATTCGGGCTCGGGGCGCTCGCCTCGCTCGATCATCTCGTGCGCGCCGAGGGATGCGACGTCGTCGAACTTCGAGCGCGACGCCATCGCGACGACGTGGGCCCCGCGACGGGCGGCGAGCTGCACCGATGCCGAGCCGGTGCCGCCGGAGGCCCCGGTGACCAGCACCCGGTCGCCGGCACCGACCCCCGCTCGATGGATCATGTTCTCCGCCGTCGCGTAGGCGCACGGGATCGCGCCGAGTTCCGCGTCGGTCCAGTCGCAGTCGACGGGAAAGACCTCGCTCGCGGGCACCTTCACGTACTCCGCGAACGCGCCGTCGAAATCCGACGCCATCCAGACGTTGCGCATCGTGTCGTAGCCGTCGGGCCGCATGCAGGCCCGGACGATGATGCGCTGCCCGAGCAGTGCCGGGTCGACCCCGGCGCCGAGCTCGGCCACCCGACCGCAGCAGTCGGTGCCCTGGATCAGCGGCCATGGCGTGGCCTCGTTCCAGCCACCATCGGCGCGGTCGACGGCCTCGGCGGCGTCTGCCGCCTCGGTCGCCGTCTCGTCGGTGGAGGTGGCGACGTCGGCGCTGTACCAGCCGAGCCGGGTGTTGATCTCGGTGTTGTTCATCCCCGCGGCGAGAACGTCGACGAGCACCTCGCCGGGCCCGGGGACCGGCACGGGGACCTGGCGGATCTCGATCATGTCGAAGCCGCCGTTGCCCAGGGTCACGGCGGCGGTCATCGTCCGGGTCATGGGGCGAGCGTACGCCCCGATGACGCCGGGCGAGACCGACCGCTGGTGGGATTCAGGCCAAGACGATGTCGACCGGCAGAGCTCGGGCGAGCGTGTGGCCGACCGGCGAGGTCGAGGTCACCTTCTCGTGCAGCGCCGCCAACTCCTCCGCCGGCGCATCGGCGTCGAGGTGCACGTTGACGGTGACGCCTGAGAAGCCGGCGTTGCCGTCGGCGAGGCCCAAGAAGGTGTGGAGATCGAGATCGCCCTCGAGCTCGATACGAAGGTCACGGAGTTCGATGCCCGCGTCCGACGCGTTGGCGGCGTAGCCGACCGCGAGGCAGTTGCCCAGCGCGCCGAGGACCTGCTCGACCGGGTTGGGCGCCGTGTCGGTACCGCCCAGGCCGTGGGGCTCGTCGGACGGGATCGGGGCGAAGTCCCGGATCGAGGCCTCGGAGCGGAAGCCGCCCTTCCAGGCGACCTCGGCCTTCCAGGTCGTGGCGGCCTTGGCCGAGTCGTCGGTGATCGCCTGGGCGAGTGATCCGACGGCGGCGAGGTCGACGTCGTTGACCTGCGGGCTGGTTTCGATGGTGGACATGGGAGATCTCCTGAACGGGAGCAATACGGACAAATGTACCGTATTGTCCGGCCACCGGCTAAACCCAACCAATTCGATCGGATTTATGGGCTATTGCTCCTGAACGCGCCCGCCGGCTCAGCCGATCGGTGTGGCGGTGAAGCCCGATTCGCTGTCGGCCACGCCGAACGCCCCGCCGAGCACGATCGAGAGATCGACCCGCCACGACACGACCGGAGGATCGGTCGACTCGATCTCGAGTGGGTCGCGTCCGCCAGGCCGGTGAACGGGAGCTCCGCGACCTCGACGTCGAGATCGAACCAGCGCTTGATCGCGTACTCCTGCGCGTTCGGGCGAGCGAACACGATCGCCGGCTCGGGCTCGAGGAAGGCGTCCCACGGGGTGCGCATCGTCGCGATGTCGACGTCGGCACCGAGCACGACCGGCACGTCGAGCGTCTCGGCGTCGTAGTACAGCGCGTCGCAGACGCCATTCACGTGGCAGACCCGGTCGCCGCTCTCGACCCAGTCCATCGTGAGCTCCTGGCTGCCGTCGAAGGCGACCGTCGCCTCGAACTCGATCGTCGCGCTGCGCAGCGCCGCAGTGAGCGACGACGCATCGCCCTCGAGCGACACGAGGCTCGGGAGGTTGAGGACCTGCATCGGCTCGATGCCGACATCGGCGGTCATGAGGTCGAGCGACACCTGGTCGACACGACCGTCGCCGGGATCGGTATACGTGGTCCACTCGGCGCGGGTGCCCTCGGCGGCATCATCGATGCACCCGAGGGCCGATCGGCCGCCCAGCCGAGCACAAAGTCTGGCCGACGGCCATGATTCGGTGATGGCCAGTGATTCCCCCGACACCGAGGGCCGCATCCTCTCGGTCGCCCCCTCCCCCGCCGAACCGCCTGCCGGTTTCGTCCACGACGTGTACGAGCACACGTGGACGGTCGGCCGCACGCGCGAGCAGGTGTGGACCTGGCTGTGCGATCCAGCGACGTTCACCGACGGGCAGATTCCCCCGTGGCGGGTCGAGTTCCTCACCAACGAGGCGGGTGAGACCGGCTTCGCCGAGGGCGTCTACAACACCCACGTCGGCCCCTTCATCAACTTCTCGGGCGTGCTCGGCGAGATCCGCGATCAGGAATACCGCGACCTCCAGTACTTCTACGGCAGCCACGCGCTGAGCTTCGCCCTGTTCCGCCCGACCCGCCTGCAGTTCTGGGTCGCCGACACCGACGACGGCAGCACCCTGCTCACCCTGCGGCTCGACACGCACGTGCGTCGCCGCTTCCGCGGCCTGTGGACCCGCATGATGCGCATCTTCTGGAAGCGCTTCGGCAGCTGGTGCGAGCGGGCGATCCCCAACAACTGGCTGCGTGAACTGCACGAGCATCAGACCGACGACGAGGTCGTCTATCGGCATCGGTGGGAGCCCGACATGATCGTCGTGTGGGACAACCGAAGCG
>JBCBYI010000096.1:0-14927 GCA_039815945.1 Actinomycetota bacterium
CCGGTCTCGGGGTACTCGACGGGCAACGGCGTCGGGTCGCGCGCCTCGGCGGCCCCCATCGAGGCTCCCCAGACGACGAGGGTCACCGCAGCGACCGCGGCCCGCTTGGTCTTCACGGCGCGCCCACCTCGGCGTCGGCAGCGAGGTCGATGGCGTCACTCGCCAGTTCGGCTCGGCGGAACCGGACCACGAAGCCGGTGTGGGCCCCGTCGTCGAACGCCTGAACGGACGCGCCCAGGTCGGTCGCAAGTTCGCGTGCGGCGGCGACGCGGCGGGCGTCGCTCGAATCGAGCTCGGCACCGAAGACCTGGGGGTCGTCGAGGCGCTCGAGATCGGGGATGGCGTCGGCGGTGAGCATCGTGAGGGTGGCGTGTTCGCCGTCGTCGCGGAGTTGGAGGCTCGGGTTGCGGCGACCGGCGACGGTGCCGAGCAGCGACGCCAGGAGGGCTACCACCTGGTCCTCGTCGGCGACGACCGGGCTCGCGCCGCCCGTGACCGCCAGAGCGTCGACCATCTCGGTGCGGTTGATCGCGCTGGCGGCGGCGGTGCGGAGGTCGACCCTGCGGCGGCGCCGCAAAGTGCCGTCGGCACCGACACCGGCGAGCGCGGTCGCCTCGGCGAGTCGCTGATCCACGACGGCCGCCGGCGCTTTCATGGCGATGACCTGGCGAGCGTCGCGGATGCCCTCGGCCACCGCCCGCCGCCGGTGTTCGTTGAGGCGGTGATCGATCGCGGCGGCATGGGCGAGCGCCCGCTGCTCGGCATCGGGCCGGCTGATCGCCCGGTAGACCCCGATGGCCAGCGTCGGGACCACGAAGAGGAGGGCCAGGCCGGCGAGTGAGGAGATCTGGTTGAGGCGGGACTCCGAGGCCGTGAGAGCGTCGGCGAGATCCTCCCGATCGAGCACGAGTCGATCGATGAGCTCACCGAAGGCGTTCTCGACCTCGGCGACCTGCTCGGGCAGCGGCGCCCGGCCGGTCTCCACGACGGTCGTGACCTCGTCGACCGCATCGATGAAGCGGCGAGTGTCGGCGCGTGAGTCGCCAGCGAGGATGTCGACGGCCTGGTCGATCTCGTCGACCGCCGGGGGCGTCGTGCCGTCGGCGACGGCGACGGCGCTGAGCACGGTGAGGGTGCGGGCGACGGTGGCGGCCCGGATCTCCTCGTCGGTCTCGCTGAGCGCTCGTGCGTCGTTCGAGATCGAGCGAGCGGCACCGACGACGGAGTTGGTGGCGCCGATCAAGGTGATGAGGATGACGCCGGCGGCCAAGGCGACCAGCAATGACCGCACGCGTCGGTCGCTGCGGGCGGCCGCCACGGCACGGCGCCAGTCGGTCGGGTGACGATCCACCAGGTTCATACCGGGACCTTCGGCAGAATCCGGCCCCATCTCGTGAGCCAGGCGCCCCCAATCCCGTGGGACCTAGGTCCTTGCTGAAAGACCCTGGCGCATGTGCCGCTCGTCCTGACTTGGTCCAGAGACGATCGCGGACCTCCGATGGACCGAACGATGCAGCTCGGTTCCCCTTCTCACCCGAGGACCGCCGGAGAGGTCGCCTTCGCTCGATCGCTCTCGGCCGGACGCCTCGTCGTCGCGCTCGTGGCGGCCGTCGCCACCGGCACGGCGAGCGCATGGCGTGAACCGATTCCGTTCGACATGGCCCTGCTGGTCATCCTCGCTGCCGCGGTCATGATCGGGCGTGAGGTCCTGCGCTGGGTGAAGGGCACGACCGACCGACCCGATCCGTCGATGATCATCGCCGATGCGGCGATGGCGGTCGCGCTCCTCGCCGTCATCGGCGATGCTGCCGGACCGCTCGGCTGGATCGCCATGGTCTTGCCGGTGATGGAGGCCCTCGTGTGGAGCGGCCTCGTGGCGGCGACCCTCACCTGGATCTCGGTGGGCGGCCTCTATGTGGTGCTTCGCACCATGGCGGGCGCGCCACTCGACGACGTGCTCAGCGATCTCGTCGCGCACTTCGGCGGCTCGCTCTTGATCGCAGTGCCCGCCTGGGCCGCAGGTTCGGTGATCGGTCGAGAGCTCAATGCCGTCGATCGCACGCTGACCGCCGCCCAGGGTCGAGCCGATCAGATCCAGCGGCTCGCCGACGTGGGCCGCAGACTCGCCGGCGCGGCGACCACCGACACGGTGCTCGATCGCGTCACCGAGGCGGGCATCGAGCTCGGCTTCACGGCGGTCGATCTGATCGTCGAAGGCACTGACGGGCGCATGCGCGCCGAGCGCCTGGCCGGCCGGTTCCCCCACGGACTTCCTCGTGACGAATGGCTGATCGCCGATGCCCTCGACCGAGGCGTGGCGGCGACCAATGTCCAGCGCGATGTCCAGGCGCTGCACCGCTGTGGCCTCCGATCGGGTGTGGCCGCCCGGATCACCGACCGCGGCGAACGCATGGTCATCCGACTGTGGCGTGACCATGAGTCGCCGGAAGGCACCAACGACCGGGAGATCGCTCGGACCATCGCCGGCCAGGCCGCCGTCGCCTGGCAACAGGCATCGGTACGCGGTGAGCTCGAGGATCGGGCGGCGAGCCTGCAACACGAGGCCACCCACGACGCACTCACCGGCCTCGCCAACCGCAATGGACTCATGGCCTACCTCGACACCGTCGCCTACGAGATGCGGGGCCAGCTCGGTTTGCTCTACATCGATCTCGACGGGTTCAAGCTGGTCAACGACACCCTCGGCCACGACGCCGGCGACGAGGTCTTGCGCACGGCGTCCCAGCGGATCGCCTCGTCGGTGGGCGACGGGTTCGTCGCTCGCCTCGGCGGTGACGAGTTCGTGGTCGTGCTCGGCGTCGAGTCGATCGAGGTCGCGGCCATGATCGGCAACCGGATCATCCAGCGCCTCGAGCACCCGATCGAGACCGCCCACGACGCCCAGATCAGTGCGAGCGTCGGCGTCACCCTCGCGCCGAGAGACGCCGACGTGCTCGCGATCATGCGAGCTGCGGATCAGTCGATGTACGCCGCGAAGCGGGCCGGTGGCGGTCGTGTCGCCGCGACCCGAGCATCCGTCTGAGCGCGCGCATTTAACCGCGCTCCGTGGTGTGACGGCCCTCACCCTGGTGCGGAAAAGGGGCCTCGACCGGCTACGGTCGATAGCCGGTCACAGACTGTGATCGCGATTCGAGACGAGGAGGCACCAGGTATGGCTACCGGTCGATCCAGCTTCGCGAAGCGCCAGCGCGACATGGCCAAGAAGGCCAAGGCTGCGCAGAAGCGCGAGAAGAGGCTCGAAAAGGGCGACGACATCGACGAGCTCGACGACGATGAGATGGAGGACACCGGTCCCCGTCTCTCGAACGAAGAGATCATGGAGCGCGTCGCGGAACTCCACCGCCGCTACGACGATGGCGGCATGGACCTCGACACGTTCGACGAACTCAAGGCTGAGCTCATGGCTCAGATGGTCATCGACTGACGTCGTGGGCCCGCTGCGGCGGGCCGGCTCAGCGGATCCGCTCCAGCGGACCGCCATCGAAGAGCGAATGGATTTCGTGTTCGGCGCGGTCCTGCGCGAGCAGGGCCGTGTCGGGTGCGCGACCGTCGAACCCGGTCGCCGCCTCGACGAAGGCCGGAAGCAGCCGGGCGTCACTCGACGTGTTGACGAACACCCGCGGATCGGCGAGAGCGAACTCGACCGCCCGCCGGAATGCATCGCCCACCTCGAGCGGCTCGTACCAGCTGAAGTGCGGATCGTCGGGATTGGCCCAGCGACGCCGCCCGACCGACTTGATCGTCTGCATCGCGATGCCCGCGCGGTCACAGTGGGCGATCAGCTCGTCGACGTCAGCGACATAGTCGTCGTAGGCCAGCATCGAGTGCGACCACGGGAACAGCACCGACGCGAACGGGGCCTCGGCGAGGCTGCGCAGGTGCATGCGAGGGATCCGCAGGCCGTGGCCGGTGACCCCGACGGCGGAGGCCAGACCCTCCTCGACGGCGGTGAACAACGCCGCCACCGCGCCGTCGGGGGCGAACGCGGTGGTCCACTCGTCGTCCTCGACGAGGTTGTGGAGCTGGATCAGGTCGACCCGGTCGATGCCCATCCGCTCGAGCGACCGTTCGAGCGACGCCCGGGCGTCGGCGCCGCTGCGGTCGCCGGTCTTGGTCGCCAGGAAGACGTCGTCGCGGTGGCTCTGCAAGAAGTCGTGGAGGCGGAGTTCGCTCTCGCCGTACGACGCGGCGGTGTCGACATGGTTGATGCCCGATGCGAGCACCAGCTCCATGGTCGTGTCGGCGCGGCTCTGGCTCATCCCACCGAGCGCGGCGGCACCGAAGATCAGGCGCGAACTCTCGTGGCCGGTTTGGCCGAAGGGCAGGTACTGGAGGTCGGTCATGATGCTCCCAGGAGGTGGCGGATGGTCTGGCGGAGTTCGGGGATGCCGGCGCCCTTGTCGGCGCTCACCCAGGTGACGTCGGCCTTGGTCACCCCGAGCTTCTCGGTCAGCTCGGTGCGACGCTTCTTCGACTTCGACGGCTTGACCTTGTCGGCCTTGGTGGCGACGTAGGTGATCGGCCGGTCGAGCGAGTGCAACCACTCGACGGTCTGCAGGTCGAGGGCGGTCGGTCCGACCGCGCCGTCGATCAGCAAGATCACCGAGACGAGATTCTCTCGTTCCTCGATGTACTCACTCAGCATCGTCGCCCACTTCTGCTGCTCGGCCTTGGAGACCTTGGCGAAGCCGTACCCGGGGAGATCCATCACCCAGCGACCGCTGTTCTCCGGCGCGAGTTCGAACGCGTTCATCAGTCGGGTCGCGCCCGGCGTCTTCGAGGTCTTGGCAAGGTTCTTGCGCTGAGCGAGCGCGTTGAGCAGCGAGGACTTGCCGACGTTGCTGCGGCCGACGAGGGCGACCTCGGCGTTGACGTACGGCAGCGCATCGATGTCGACATAGCTGCGCACGAACGACAAGGCGAGGGGACCGGTGGCCATCGGCCGACCGTACCGCGCCCGGGCGGACTCCACTCGAAGGTCTTGGTGGGACGATGGTCACCGGGCGTCGGGGACCATCGTCGACCGAATCCAGTCATCGGGCGCGGTTTCGTCACCATGTTGCGCCAGGTGGTCGAGAACACGGTTCATGCCCTCGTCTCGCCACGACGTACGCCTGCATCGTTCAGCGCGCCGACGCATCGCCGTGTCCACGGTCGTCGGTGCCGCCGCAGCGGCGTTCGTCGCCCACGGCGTCGTGGTCGCCGGCCTCGACGAGTCGGCCGCCGCGGGCACTGAGATCGCGGCGATCGTCGCCATGGTGGCCTCCCCCGTGGCCCTGATCGCGGCCGTGGTGCTCGGTCGGGCCATCACCGCCGAGGTCCGCCGTTCGGCGGCCCGCGAGTCCGAGTCCACCCGGATCCTGAACGAGCAGCGGCGGCGGGCTGAACACCTCGCCACCGGTCAGGCGGGTGTCCTCGAGTTGATCGCCTCCGGCACGTCGCCCTCCGGCGTGCAGCAGGCCATCGGCGCCCTCGTCTCCGACGAGACCGGCGGCGCGTGGACCGTGTCGAGCACCGGCCTCACCCGTGTCGACCAGAGCGCAGAACACCCCGGACAGGACCTCGAGGTCATCGTCGATCGCCTGTTGAGCGTCACGCGCGAGCGGGACCGCATCACGTCGGCGCTCACCCATCAGGCCACCCACGACGGCCTCACCGGGCTCGCCAACCGTGCGGCCGTCCTCGAACGGATCGGCCACGCCATGCGGCAGCGCCGCAAGGAACCCGACGTCGCCGTCGTGTACCTCGATCTCGACCGCTTCAAGCAGGTCAACGACTCGCTCGGCCACGAGGTCGGCGACGAACTGTTGAAGGTCGTCGCCCAACGCATCACCGACTCGGTCCGAGAGGGCGACACCGTCGGTCGGATCGGCGGCGACGAGTTCGTCGTCGTTCTCGAATCGATCAACCTCGACCAGGCCCGCATGGTCGCCAACCGCATGATCGACCGACTCCTCGCCCCGCTCGAGATCGGCGGTGCCCCCATCGACGTCGGCGTCAGCATGGGCGTGGCGATGGTCGAACTCGGCGACCGCGACCCCGACAAGCTGCTCCGCGAAGCCGACCTCGCCATGTACCGCGCCAAACAGAACGGCGTGCCCATGGTCGAGGCCGACGAAGACCTCCGCGAGTGGAGCCGGGAGCGCCACGACATCGAAGTCCGTCTCCGTGGTGCCCTCGCCGACGAGGACCTGACGATGCGCTACCAGCCCGTCGTCGACACCGACACCGGCGAGCTCCGCGGTGTCGAGGCGCTCGTGCGCCTCATGTGGGGCGACCGCATGCTCTCACCCGGCCTCTTCCTCCAGCTCGCCGAAGAGACCGGCCAGATCGCCCAGGTCGACAATCAGGTGCTCCGCGCCGCTGGCCGCCAGGTCGTGCAGTGGCAAGAGGAGTACGGTCGCCCGCTCGAACTGGCCATCAACATCTCCGGCGCCCATCTCGCCCGCGCCGACGTGTTCGACGAGGTGATGGCCAGCCTCGACCACTCCGGGCTGCCGCCCGAACAGCTCGTGCTCGAGATCACCGAAGGCGTGTTCCTCTCCGATGCGACCGAGGTCGCCAAGCGGCTCGACTTGCTACGACGCCTCGGCGTCAAGGTCGCAGTCGACGACTTCGGCACCGGGTACTCGTCGCTCACCTACCTGCAGCGCCTCCCGGTCGACATCCTCAAGATCGACCGCGCCTTCACCAACCGTCTCGGCCTGACCAAGAGCGACGACGCCATCGTGCGCACGATCCTCGATCTCGCTGACGCGCTCGAACTCGACGTGATCGCCGAAGGGGTCGAGACCGACGGCCAGCTCGCCAAGCTCCGAGAGCTCGGCTGCCCGGGCAGCCAGGGCTACCTCTTCGCCAAGCCCAGCACCGCCGAGGACTTCGCAGCCCAGTGGCTCGCGCCGAAGGGAATCGAAGCCGCCTGATCGATCGTCCTACGATCCGGGTCATGACGGATCTCAACGGACGCACCGTGCTCATCACCGGCGGCAACGGCGGCATCGGACTCGGGATCGGCCGTGCGTGTGCCAAGGCCGGTGCCAACCTGATCGTCTGGGGTCGCAACCCGGACAAGAACGCCGAGGCGCAAGCCGATCTCCGTTCGCTCGGCGTCGAGGCCCACGCCCTCGCCGTCGACGCATCCGACGAGACAGCCATCGACGCCGGCTTCGCCGAGTCAATCGAGCTCGCCGGCGGCCGCATCGACTCGGTGTTCGCCAACGCTGGGGTCGGCGGCGACGGCTCCCGCTTCCCCGACACCACCCTCGACGAATGGCGACGGGTCATGACCACCAACCTCGACGGCGTCTTCCTCCTCTTCCGAGCAGCGGCGAAGCACATGATCGACCGTGGAGGCGGCTCGCTGGTCGCGACCTCCTCCACCTCCGCTATCCACGGCGCCGCCGGCAACGAGGCCTACGGCACCAGCAAGACCGCCCTCCTCGGCTTCTGCCGCGCCCTCGCCGTCAACCTCGCCCGCCACCAGATCCGGGTCAACGCCCTGCTCCCCGGCTGGACCATCACCGAACTCGCCCAGTTCGGCTACGCCAACGACAAATTCCGCGACGCCACCCTTCGCCGCACCCCCGTCCGCCGCTGGGCCGACCCCGACGAAATGGGCGCCGCCGGGGTCTTCCTCGCCGACCCGACCGCCACCTACCACACCGGCGATTCCGTCGTTGTCGACGGCGGCTACACGGTTTTCTAGCTGCAGGCGCAGAACCCACTTCGTCGGTTCTCCGCACGCGACCTGGCGGTCCCGGGCGGGCGCGGAGCCGCCAGGCTGCGCACGGAGCACGCGCAGGGAGGGTGCTGCGAATGCAGCGAATTACAGCGCTGCGAAGCCCTTCTCGAGGTCGGCGATGATGTCGTCGATGTGTTCGATGCCGACGCTGAGGCGGACGAGCCCGGGGTAGACGCCGGTCGCGGCCTGCTCTTCTTCGGTGAGCTGGGAGTGGGTCGTCGACGCCGGGTGGATCACCAGGCTGCGGACGTCGCCGATGTTGGCGACGTGGCTGTGGAGTTCGAGCGCTTCGACGAACTTCTTGCCGGCCTCGAGCCCGCCCTTGAGGACGAACGACGGGATGGCGCCGTAGCCCTTGCCGCCGAACAGTTCGGTGGCCCGGGCGTGCCAGGGGCTGTCGGGGAGGCCGGCGTAGCTGACCGACTCGACCTCGTCTCGGCCGAGGAGGTAGTTGGCGACGGTCTTGGCGTTCTCGCAGTGGCGTTCCATCCGGAGGCTGAGGGTTTCCAGGCCCTGGAGGAACATGAACGAGTTGAACGGGGTCGTGGCGGCGCCGAGGTCGCGCAGGATCTGAACGCGCGCCTTGATGATGAAGGCGCCGTGGCCGAGGGCGGGCCAGTAGGCGAGGCCGTGGTAGCTCGGGTCGGGTTCGGTGAAGTTGGGGAACTTGCCGTTGCCGAAGTCGAACGTGCCTCCGTCGACGATCACGCCGCCGATCGAGGTGCCGTGGCCGCCGATGTACTTGGTGGCGGAGTGGATGACGATGTCGGCGCCGTGCTCGATCGGGCGGCACAGGTAGGGCGAGGCGGCGGTGTTGTCGACGATGAGCGGCACCCCGTGCTGGTGGGCGACGCCGGCGATGCCGGAGATGTCGATCACGTTGTTCTTGGGGTTCGGGAGGGTCTCGCCGAAGAAGAGCTTGGTGTTGTTCTGGGCGGCGGCGGACCAGGCGTCGAGGTCGTCGGGGTCGTCGACGAAGGTCACCGTGGTGCCCATCTTGGGCAGGGTGTAGTGCAGCAGGTTGTAGGTGCCGCCGTAGAGCGCGGCCGAGGCGACGATGTGGTCACCGGACTCGCAGATCGTCAGGATCGCGAGCGTCTCGGCGGCCTGCCCGGAGGCGACGGCGAGGGCGCCGGGGATGCCGACGGCGGTCTCGGTGCCGCCTTCGAGCGCTGCGAGGCGAGCCTCGAAGACGCCCTGGGTCGGGTTCATGATCCGGGTGTAGATGTTGCCCATCTCGGCGAGGGCGAACAGGTTCGCGGCGTGTTCGGTGCTGTTGAACGTGAACGACGTCGTTTGGTAGATCGGCACGGCTCGGGCGTTGGTCGCCGCGTCGGGCTCCTGGCCGGCGTGGATCTGGGCGGTCTCGAACTTCCAGGTATCGGACATGGCCGGAACGCTAGCCAGCAATAGCTGACTCCACCACTCGGATTTAGGTACTTTTCCAAGAATTTGTCTGCTGCCGGCTAACTTTCGTCCTCGGGCTCGATGCCGAGGGCGGCTTCGAGCGCCGCGAGGCGAGCCGTCAGCGCCACCAGCTGGCGCTCGAGTACGGCGATGCGGTCGTCGTCGAGCGTCGGCGGTGTGGTGGCGGGGGTAGGTGGCGATGGGGCACGCGGCGCGGGGTCGGCTTGGCCGTCGGCGGCGGCGGGGGCGGCCCCCTCGCCACGGTCGGCCCAGAGCTGGTCGATGCGGGGTTCTCGTTCGCCCGGACGGCGTTCGAGTCGCACCACCAGCGGCTCGGCTCGGCCGACGAGGCGGTCGAGCGTCGCGTCGACGGCGTCGGTGTCGCCCCCGGGCCCATCGGCGTAGCGCTCGGTGCGCGCCGTGATCTCGTTGCGGGTCTGGGCGCCCCGCAGCAAGAGCACGGCGAGCACGGCCGTCTCCGAGCCGTCGAGCCCCATGGCCTCCTCGACCACGTGACGATGCTTGGGCACTCGGTGCCCGGTTCCGCTCAGCGTGCGGGCGAGCCCGAGCTCACGCAGCTGCAGCATCACCTGGTCGACGTCGCGCTCGCTCATCGCCATGACCGGATCTCGGTTGGTGCTCTGGTTGCACGCGGCCACCAGCGCATTGCTGCTCAGCGGATAGCTGTCGGGTGTCGTGCCCGCCTTCTCGATCAGGGCGCCGAGCACCCGAGCCTGTTCCGCCGTCAGCTGTTCGTGAGACTCCACGGTCGCCGATCGTAGGAGCCGATCGCCGTCGGTGCTGCCGCAACCGCGTCCGGGGCGGGCACCATGGTCCGATGCCCCGGAGGAACCTCGTCGTGATCGCGGCCGTCGTCGTGGCGTTGACGGTGATCACGATCGTCGCGACCGAGTCGATCGACGACCAGCGGGCCGAGGCGCCGCCGCCGACGGCTTCCACCACGACCGCCGACGACGTGATCTCGACGACCACCACGTCGTCGACGACCACGACCACGACGACCACCACGACGACCCTCCCGCCGGAGGTCGTCGCCATCGACACGATGCTCGTCGAGCTCGGCGACCGCGGCGTCGCCCAGCAACTCGTCGTCTTCGGCGCAGCCGGTGCCGACCCGGCCACCTCGATCGCCGACGCGCTCGGCGACACCTGTGTCGGTGGGGTCTTCGTCACCAAGAACGTCGGCAACTGGGCACCCGCCGAGTCGCTCGACGCAGCGGCGACGGCGATCGCCATGATCGACGACGCCGCCTCGGGGTGCGCCGCGCCCCCGTTCATCACCACCGACGCCGAGGCCGGGACCCGCGTGCTCAAGGTCCCGGTGGATCCGCTCCCGTCGCCGGCGACCCTGGAGGCCAACCACCGCCTCGACCCGGCGACGACGAGCGAGGGTCTCGCGCCGGCCGCGGAGGCCTTCGCCACCGCACTCGCCGACGCAGGGGTGCACGTCAACCTGGGGATCATCGCCGACGTCGATGCCGGTGCTGGCTTCTACATGGACCGACAGGGTCGCTCGTTCGGCGACGACCCGGCCATCGTGACCGACATCGCCGGAACGATCGTCGCCGGCCACTGTCGCGCCGGGGTCGTGCCGACCCTCAAGCACTTCCCGAACCAGGGGTCGACCGTCGAGGATCCCCACGACGAGAACTCCTTCTCGGTCAACGACTTCGACGCGTGGCTCGAGTTCGGTGCGGCCCCGTACGCCGACTCGCTGGCGCCGATGGTGATGACCGGACACATCCGCTACGCCGGCGTCGACGAAGGGCTCCCGGCCACCCTGTCGCGGGAGATCACGACCGGCTGGCTCCGCGACGAGCTCGGGTACGACGGCATCGTCATCACCGACGACCTCCACTCGATGCGCGGCGTCGACGAGTTCGCGTCGGCCGAACGAGGCGTCACCGCGATCGCCGCAGGCGCCGATCTCGCGCTCTATGTCGCGACCGAGGATGGGGCTGCGGTCGTCGCCGCGATCGAAGCCCGCATGGCGACCGACGAGATGTTCGCGACGCAGGCCCGCAACAGCGCCCGGCGAGTGCTCGAACTCAAGGGTCGGCTCGGGCTGCTCCCTGACGTCGACCCGGCCTGGTTCGCCGACATCGGCTGCCTCTCACCGACGCGCTGACGCCGACCCGCCGCTCAGCTTCCTCGGATCCGCTCGATGCGGCGGCTGAACGACCTCGTGGCCACCCGTGCGAGGGGGCGCGTCGGTGCCAGCAGCGTGCTGAACCGAACCCCGCCGGCCCGTGGGTGTCGACGATCATCGACGGGGTCGCGATCTGCGAGAACGAGTCGTGGATGCCGTCTCACTCCCCGGTGGCGGTCACGTGGACGCCGTACCCCGCCTCGCAGTCCTCGAGCCGGACCTCGGTGAACACGTGGGAGAGCAGGGGAGGCGTATCGGCGACCCCAGCAGGATGTCGTTGCGGATCGCGACCGGCTGGATTCGGGCGGCGAGTCCGACGCCGAGTTCCCACGTGCGACGCGGTCGTGCTGCGTCGAACCAGGGGGTGAACCCGAACACGACCCGGTCCCTGACGAGGTCGTGGATGGTGATCGCCCGTTCGCGTCGGTCGGCCACACCGTCGACGGCGGCGTCGACCGATTCGTCGAGAGCTCGTTTGGAGATCACACCTGGACCACGGCCGGGTCGCGCGACAGGGATGCGCCCGGATGCTCAGAGCGCTGCTCGTCGGCGTTCGAGGAGGCGCCGTTCGGCGGCGGCCGGCTCGAGTGCGAGGGCTCGGTCGAGCGCCGAGGCGATCTCGATGGCATCGCCCCCGGCCCGAGTGAGCAGCTCGGCCCGAGCGGCGTGGAAGTAGTGGTAGCCGTCGAGTGCATCGGCGAGCGACGCCAACTCGACCAGTCCTCGCTCCGGGCCGACCGCCATGCCGATCGCCACCGCCCGATTGAGGGCGACGACCGGGCCGGGTCGATGGTGGAGCAGCGCGTCGTAGAGCACGACGATCTCCCGCCAGTCGGTGGCGGCGGCGGTTTCGGCCTCGTCGTGCAACACCTGGATCGCGGCCTCGATCTGGAACGGGCCGGGCCGGCCGAGCCGGAGCGCGGTGTCGACCAAGGTCCCCGCCTCTCGAATGGGACCGGTGTGCCAGGTGGCGCGATCCTGCTGCTCGAGGAGCACGAGGTCGCCCTGGTCGTCGAGCCGGGCGCCGCGGCGCGCGTCGATCGCGAGCATCAGCGCGAGCAGGCCCCGGGTCTCGGCATCGTCGGGGACGAGCACGAGCAAGAGGCGAGCGAGCCGGATCGCCTCCGCGCACAGATCGAGGCGGATCGCGTCGTCACCCGACGAGGCGTACGCCCCTTCGTTGAACACGAGGTAGAGCGTCTGGTGGACGGCACCGAGTCGATCGAGCGACTCGGGATCGTCGGGGATCCGGAACGGGATGGCGGCCGCGGCGATCTTGCGCTTCGCCCGGACGAGCCGTTGCGCCATCGTCGCCTCCGGCACGAGGAAGGCGCCTGCGATCTCGGTCGTGGTGAGGCCGCCGAGGCTGCGAAGGGTGAGCGCCACCTGCGCCTCGACGCTCAGCGCCGGGTGGCAGCAGCCGAAGAACAGCCGCAGTTGCTCATCCTGGAGCGTCGAGTCGTCGAGGCCCTCGGTGGGATCGGGGGATTCGAGGAGGTCGTCGCGTTCGAGGCGGGCGAGGAGCTCCGTCTTGGCCCGACCGGTTCGTTCGCGGCGAATCCGATCGAGCGCCCGCCGACGAGCGACGGTCGTGATCCACGCGCCCGGCCGATCGGGAACACCGTCGTCGAGCCAGCGCGTCAGCGCGATCTCGGCCGCCTCCTGCGCGGCGTCCTCGGCGGCGCCGAGATCGCCGAGGTCGCGGTGCAGGGTGGCCATCACCCGGGGCCACTCGTCGCGCACGATGCGGGTGATCGTGTCGTGCACGGGAGCGACCATGGGTGGATCAGCCGAAGTCGGGGACGGGACGGACCTCGACGGTGCCGCTGGCCGCGTGGGGGATCTTCGCGGCCCAGCGGATCGCCTCGTCGAGGGTCTCGCACTCGAGGATGTAGAAGCCGCCGAGCTGCTCCTTGGTCTCCGCAAACGGGCCGTCGGTGGTGAGCACCGAGCCATCGCGGAGCTGCACGGAGGTGGCGGTCGCGGTGGTGTCGAGCGGCTCGCCCCCGACCCACACACCGGCGGCCTCGACCTCGGCGCTGAAGGCGGCGTACCCCGCCATCATCTCCTCGAAGCCGGGCATGCCCGGATCGGGGCTGGCCGTCTTGTCGTTCTCGTCCGAGTAGATCAGACATGCGTACTTCATGGTGGTTCCTCCTGGTGGGGGTGCGTTCACGATCACGACGAGCGGCGACGACCCCGATCGACAGCTTCGCGGAAGAAATCCGAGAAATCCCGAGCGTGTACGGTGCGCAGCGTTCGTCGCCACAGGAGGCAGAGATCATGGGTTCGTTGGACGGCAAGGTCGCACTGGTCACGGGATCGTCGAGCGGTATCGGCGAAGCGGTGGCGCACGCGCTCGCCGCGGAGGGGGCCCAGGTCGTGGTCAACTCGTCGTCGTCGGTCGAGGCCGGCCAGGCCGTCGTCGATGCGCTCCCCGCCGAGGGCCACTACATCCAGGCCGACATCTCCGATGAAGCCCAGTGCCAGGCCCTGATCGACGGGACCATCGAACGCTTCGGCAAGCTCGACATCTTGGTCAACAACGCGGGCTGGACCACCCGGGTCGATCACACCGATCATGCGGCGCTGACCAACGAGATCCTCTTCAAGACGATGGAGGTCAACGTCTACGGCACCTGGTGGATGTGCAAGGCCGCGATGCCGCATCTCAAGGAGACCGAAGGTTGCATCGTCAACGTGACCTCGATCGCCGGCATCCGGCCGATGGGGTCGTCGCTCGCCTACGGCATGGCCAAGGCGGCGCTCAACTCCCTCACCGAGGATCTGGCCAAGTTCCACGGGCCGGTGCGCTGCAACGCCGTCGCCCCCGGCCTGGTCGCCACTCCCTGGACCTCCGAGTGGGGCGACCTGCATGCCGGCATCGGCGCGATCACGCCCGCCGGCCGGTCGGCCACTCCGGAGGACTGTGCGATGGCGGTGATGGCCTGTGTGACCAACACCTACATGAGCGGCACGATCCTCAAGGTCGACGGCGGCACGACACTGGTGCTCTGAGATGGTGTCCGGGCCCGGCACCGTCGTGCGCAGCGGGTGGTTGACCCGCTGTTCGGTGTCGTCCTCGCCGCCTTCGGCGTGCGGCTGCTGCGAACCGACGGCTAGCTGTAGATCCCAGTGACGTTGGTCAGGTGAGTGGGTCTCCTTGAGACTCGGGGGTGCTGAAGCCACCCTCACCTCAAGGAGACCCGTGAAGCTGCACGGTAACGCCCGTCTGACCCCGTATCAGCGTGAGCTGTTGTGTCATCGAGTCCGCCGCGATCGTTGGAGAGTTGCCGCGGCCGCGCATGCAGCTGGGTGCTCAGAGCGCACCGCCTATCGATGGCTGGCCCGCTTCGATGCCGGCGAGAAGCTCGAGGATCGATCGTCGGCGCCGGTCTCGGTGCCGAACCGAACCCCGCCCGATGTCGAAGCCGCGATCGAGAAACTCCGGCGGCTCCGTTTCACCTCGACGCGTATCGCGGCCGAGCTCGGCCTCGCGGTGTCAACGGTGTGCGCGGTGCTAACCCGCATCGGCTTGAACCGGTTGTCAAAGCTCGAGCCACCCGAGCCTCCTAACCGATATTGCCG
>JBCBYI010000097.1:0-14801 GCA_039815945.1 Actinomycetota bacterium
CATTCGCTGGGGCACTCGCAGCATTCGCGGGGGCACTCGCAGCATTCGCTGGGGCACTCGCAGCATTCGCGGGGCTGGTCATGACGGTTCCCTCGGGGCTGGTCGACGGATGGAAAGTGTACGGAAAAACAACAAACCCTCCGGGCCACTCGGGCACGGAGGGTTTGGCGAGCGCCGGTATGTGGCGCTCGCCTACACGAGAAGAAGCAGGGAGTTGCTGCTGGACTTCACCTCGATTACCGTAACCCGATCGGCGTCAAAGTCAACCAGCGATGCGGATCGACACGGAGTACGGTCGCGGCGTGACGCTCGCCGATTCCCCCCTCGCCCGGCTCGAATCGCTCCTCACCGATTCGTCGATGACCGCCCACGTCGACTCGGTCGTGGTTCGTACCGGCGACGGCTTCCGAGCCGCCTCGGCCCGAGGCACCGTCGACTTCAGCGAAGCCGACGACGGATCGGTGGAGATCCTCGCCGAATCCGGCGACCATCCGCTCCGCAATCAGGCGCTCGACGAGGGCATCGGCACCGACGCCGAAGTGGCCCTCGAGGGAGCACCACTCGGCGAGCTCGCGACACCGCTCGCCTACGAGTCGATCGTCCAGTACTTCGACGCCGAGCACGCGCCCGACGCCGCCGTGATGTGGTCGCCCCAGCAGATGTTCCACGACTGCATCGGCAACCACGGCTCGCTCGGCGCGCTTCAGGCTCGCGCCCCGTTCATCGCCGCCGGCCCCGGTATCCGGGCCCGCGGCGTGGTGCCCGAACACGTCCGCACCGTCGACGTCGCGCCGACGATCGCCGCACTCCTCGACATCCCGGCCGCCGATGGTGTCGACGGCCGAGGCCGGCCCCGCGGCAGCGCCCGGTTGGCCGTCCAAGACGGCGACGAGATCGCCGGGCTGCTCGACCCCGACGAGCGGCCCGAGCACGTCGTCGTGTTCCTCTGGGACGGCGTGAACCCGAACGCGCTCCACGACGCCGCCGACCGCGGCGACGCCCCCAACGTCGCGTCGCTGATCGAACGGGGCACGTCCTATCGCCACGGCTGCATCTCGGCGTTGCCGACCGCCACCCTCGCGAACCACACCACCCAGTGCACCGGTGTCTTCCCGGGCCGGTCCGGCATCCTCCACAACACCTGGTTCGATCGCACCCGGCGTGCGCACGTCGACCTGCTCGACTATCCGCAGATGATCCGCGCTCGCGACCATCTCGCCCCCGGGGTCGAGACGATCCACGAAGCGCTGAAGCGCCACGAACCCGACGCCTTCACCGCCACGACCTACGAGTACGGCGACCGGGGCGCCGACTACTCGACCTATGTGCAGATGGCGTCGAACGGGCCGATCCCGACCCTGACCGACGCCGACCGGCGTCTGCATCGCACCGACGACTTCATGGGGGTGCGCGAGTTCCGCAACGCATCGATCTACGACGCCCACTCGCGCAACGAAGCCCTGCACATCTGGCGGGGCGAGTTCGGGGCCCTTCCCCGCTTCAGCTGGTTCACGTTCAACCTCACCGATGCGTGTGGTCACGCCGGCGGTCCGCACTCCGACATCCTCCACGCCGCCATCCGCGACACCGACGCACGGATGGGCGACGTGCTCGCCGAGATCGATCTCGCCGGCAAGCTCGACCGCACTGCGATCATCGTGCTGGCCGACCACGGCATGCACCGCTTCGAGGTGGCCGAGCCCTTCGATCTCGCCGACGCGATCCGCAAGGCGGGTGTCGATGCCGTGCTCAACGACGACCAGTACGTCTACCTGCGCTGATCAGTCGAGGTCGTCGAGGAAGTCGAGCACAGCCGAGCGGAACACGTCGTTCTTGTCGCCGGCCACCATGTGGGCGGCGTCGGCGATGTCGACGTAGCCCGTGCCCGGCACCGCGTCGACGAAACGGCGGGCGGCGGCATCGGTGACGACGTCGCTCATGCGGCCGCGTACCAGCAGCTTGGGGACGTCGATCCGGCGCGCGCACTCGGTGAGCAACTGCTGGTCGAAGAGTTCCGACGGCCCGTCGCCGCGCCGCATCGCCGTCATGAAGACGGGGTCCCAGTGCCAGTACCAGCGGCCGGCGCGCTCGCGCAGGTTCTTGCGCAGGCTGTCGGGGTCGACCGTGCGACCGGGTCGGGGGTTGTAGGCCGTGACCGCCTCCGCCGCCTCCTCGAGCGACGCGAAGCCGGTCTCGACGTGGGTCGCCATGAAGGCCCCGATGCGGTCCGTGCCGGTCTGTTCCATCTCGGGGACGATGTCGACCAACACGAGTCCGCGTCCGAGGCCGAGCCGCTCCCGACCCATCGCCAGCAGCGCGGTGAGCCCACCGAGCGAGGCGCCGACGACGACCGGCTCCACACCGACGGTGTCGGCGATCCTCACGAGATCGAGGGCGAAGTGGCGAAGGGTGTAGTCACCGCCGGGCGACCAGTCGCTCTCGCCGTGACCGCGCGAGTCGAGGGTGTACGTGCACCAGCCCCGCTCGGCCACGACCTCTGCGGCCCGGCCCCACGAGTGACGGGTCTGGCCGCCCCCGTGCAAGAAGAACACCGGAGGGTCGGCCGGATCGCCGCGCCGATCGGCGGCGATCGTGACGTCGGCGGACTCGAAACACAGCGGGGTGGGTTCCATTTCGAAGCGACGGTAACGCCCGCGTTAGGGTCGCCCGGAATCGACAGGGGGATCCATGGGTTCAGGCAGCGGCTTTCCGGACGACATCGGTGTGATCGACACGATGATGGGAACCACCGCGGGCACGACCGGCAAGAGCAAGTACTCGTTCCTCGAACGGGCCTTGAAGGACGCCGAGTCCGCCAACATGAACTTCCCGGCGCAGTACATGTTCAAGGACGTGCCGTTCTCGGATCAGGCGCGCGATGCGGACGGGAACCTCGCAGAGCCTCCGCAGGGACCTGATCTCCTCGTGCCGTTCATGGACCGCTGCAACGTCGAGATCGCGATGGTCGGCATCAAGCCCGACGGTTCCGGCGAGGGCAACCGGTGCATGACCGAGCATCCCGATCGGTTCGTCCCCTGCTGGGAACCCGACCCCAACGACGGCGTCGAGGCCATCCGCACGATCCGACGCATGCACGACGAGTTCGGCCTGAAGGCCGTGACCGCGTTCCCATCGGGCCGCATGCCCCAGGTGCCGATCGACGCGCCGCTGATGTACCCGATCTACGCCGTGTGTTGCGAGCTCGACATCCCCATCTTTTGCTGTGCCGGCATCCCCGGGCCCCGCGTCCCGGCCGCCCCGCAACACGTCGAGCGCATCGATCAGGTGATGTACGACTTCCCCGAACTCACCTTCGTGACCCGCCACGGCTGTGAACCGTGGGAGGACCTCGCGGTGAAGCTGATGCTCAAGTGGCCGGGCCTGCACTACTCGACCTCTGCGTTCGCCCCCAAGCACTATCCGAAGGCGATCATCGACTACGCCAACACACGCGGCGCCGACAAGATCATCTACGCCGGCTACTTCCCGATGGGCCTGTCGCTCGACCGGATCTTCCAGCAGCTCCGCGATGTGCCGTTCAAGGACGAGGTGTGGCCGAAGTTCCTACGGGAGAACGCCCGTCGAGTGTTGAAGCTCGACTGAGCCGATCCACTCGAGCACCGCGTCGTGGGGCATGGCCGGCGCGATCCCCCACCCCTGGAGTCGGTCGACCCGCAACCCGAAGGCGCGCATCGCCGCCCGCACTGCGTCGTTCTCGACCCCTTCGGCCACGACGGTGAGATCGAGGGCCCGTCCCAGGTCGGCAACGGCCCGCACGATCGCCCGATCGTCCTCGGAGTCGGTGATGGCGGCCACGAACGAGCGGTCGATCTTGAGCGAGGTCACGGGGAGACGGCGGAGTCGCGAGAGCGACGAGTGGCCGGTGCCGAAGTCGTCGACCGCGATCCCGACACCCATGGCGCCGAGCGCGGTGACGACCTGACGAGCGGTCGATTGCTCGTCGATCATCTCGTCCTCGATGACCTCGACGGTGATTCGAGCGGCGTCGATGCCGTGGCGAAGCAGCGACGCTTCGAGTGCCACGGGCAGCGACGACCGCATCAGGCTGCCGGCCGACACGTTGACCGACACGCCGATCGACTCGGGCAGCTCTGCGCACAAGCGCGCGGCGGCGTCGAACACGACGCGATCCATCGTCGATCGCCGGCCGATGCCTTCGACCAGCTCCAGGAATTCGGCCGGCTGCAACACGCCGAACGTCGGGTGGTTCCATCGCAACAGCCCTTCGACGTCGACGACCGCGCCGGTGTCGGCATCGACGATCGGCTGGAAGTGGAGCACGAACTGGCCTTCGTCGAACGCCCCCTCGACCTCGCCGCTGAGCTCGACTCGGGCGCGCGACGCGGAGCGGGTGGTGTCGGTCCATCGGCGGACCCCGGCCTGGCTGCGCTTGGCCTCGTACATCGCCAGATCGGCGCGGCGGAGCAACTCGGCGGCATCGGTCGACGCGTCGGCGTCGGCGATCCCGACCGAGGCACCGATCGACACGTCGACATCGCCGAGCGCGACTCGGCGCCGACACGCCCGCAGCAGGTCGGTCGAGACGACTATCGGATCGCCACTGGTGACCGCGACGGTGAACTCGTCACCACCGACCCGGGCGAGCACGCCGCGGCCGTCGAGGACCTCGTCGAGGCGGGACGCGAGCGCGGCGAGGAGCTCGTCGCCCGCCTCGTGGCCGAGCGTGTCGTTGATGTCTTTGAACCCGTCGAGATCGATCGCGATCACCGACGTCACCGCCGTGAGTTCCATCGCCGCGGCCAGGCCGGTGCGATTCCGCAGCCCGGTCAACATGTCGTGCTCGGCCCGGAACCGCATCCGCAGCCGATGCGAGATGTCGCGTTCGCCCTGCTCCTTCGCCATGAACAACAGCAGCGGGAGCAGCAGCACATAGATCGAGAGATGGCGGATCCAGTTGGTGGGTTCGTGGACGACCCCGGCGATCAGCAGCCCGCCGGTGGTCGCGATCGCGGCCCCGACCAGCGCCCGATGACTCTCGTTGGCGACGAACGCGAGCATCGCGAGCGAGACGAGCGCTGCCTCGAAGTAGACGTCGGGAACGACCTGCACGGCGACCGCGACCCACATCGTGTCGGCCATCGTGGTCGTGACCAGCATCTGTTGCCGGTCGGCGACCGCATAGAGCGTCAGCGTCGAGAGGGGAACCCCGAGCAACAAGATCAGGGCGAGCCACACGCGGTTCGGCCCGAACGACGACAAGAGCAGCGCGACCGTACCCATCGACGCGCTCGAGATCAGACGGAGCGCGAGCACCCGACGCACGAGGGTGGCGTCCCACCGGACGTCGAGGTCCTCCAGAACCGCAGCGGACATGACTCCTACATCGGCGTTTTCCACAGCCGGTTCAAGCGAACCGGGCCGATCGTGGTTCACCCTGGGAGATGGGCTCGCAGCGCCTCCGGCGGACCGGGCTTGGCGTACAGGTACCCCTGCGCTCGATGACAACCGAGGTCTGTCAGGACCTTCGCCTGGGTCTGCGTCTCGACACCCTCGGCGACCACCTCGAGATCGAGCGCGCCGGCCAGCTGGATGATCGAGCGGACGAACGCCCGATCCTCGTCATCGCCGTCCTCGCCCAAGCCCATCACGAACGCTCGGTCGATCTTCAAGGCGTCGACCGGGAACCGCTTGAGGTACGCGAGCGACGAGAACCCGGTGCCGAAGTCGTCGACGGCGAGGACCACGCCGAGCTCCTTCAACCGGGCGAGGATCTGCTCGGTGCGGTTGATGTCGGTCATGACGGCGGACTCGGTGATCTCCAGGCAGAGGCGATGCGGAGGCAATCCCGATTCATGCAGGACGAACCGCACCAACGCGACCGTGTCGTCGCGTTGAAGCTGCGAGGCGGCGAGGTTGACGCGGATCATCGGACCGACGTCGCCGCCGGGCCAGGTCGCCGCCTCGGCGACCGCCTCGGCGAGCACGAACTCCCCCATCTCGACGACCAAGCCGGTCTCCTCGGCGATCTCGATGAAGGCACCCGCCGGAAGGATGCCCTTCTCGGGATGGTTCCAGCGGATCAGGGCCTCGGCGCCGAGCATGGCACCGTCGACGGTCGAGACCTCGGGCTGGTAGTAGACGAGGAACTCGCCGTTGCGAAGCGCGTTGCGCAGCCCCGCCTCGGTGGCCATCCGGGTCGTGACCTCCTGCTGGAGTGCCTCGTCGAACGCGGCGTGCTGGGCTCGGCCCTGCGCCTTGGCGCGGTACATCGCGGTGTCGGCGCGGCGGAACAGATCGGCGACCTCGCCCTCGTCGGCGAAGGCGATGCCGATGCTCGCAGCCGGGTAGACCTTCTGGGAACCCAGGGTGACCGGCTCGCCGATCAGGCGGAGCAGTCGGTCGGCGACGAACTCGGCGTCGGTGAGCGTGGTGGGTCCGGGCAGGGCGATGGCGAATTCGTCACCACCGAGGCGGGCGACCATGTCGCCCGGTCGAACCGCCAGCCGGAGTCGGTCGGCGATGACGATGAGGAGCTGATCGCCCATGTCGTGGCCGAGCGAGTCGTTGATGTTCTTGAAGCGGTCGAGGTCGAGCATCAGCAGCGCCACGCCCTCGCCGTCGCTGTGCAGCAGCTCGATCTCTTGGATCAGGCGACCACGGTTGGCCAGACCGGTGAGCTCGTCGTGGGTGGCCTGGAAGCGGAGCAAGGCCTCGGACCGCCGCCGGGCGGTGACGTCCTCGACGTGGATGAGCCAGAAGTGCTCGCCGGCGTCGCCCTCGACGACCGTCGCGCGCATGTGGCCCCAGACCCGCACCCCGTCGGCGCGGGCGAACGCCGCCTCGGCTTCGAGACGACCGTTGCGCTCGACCCACGCGATGTCTTCGTACACATCGGCGTAGACCTCATCCGGAAGCGTGCCGAGGATCTCGTCGCTGGATTCGCGTCCGAGGAACTGGGCGAAGGCTTCGTTGCAGGTGATCAGCCGGAGCGACTCGTCGCGCATGACGATCCCGACGGGCGCCTCGCTGAACGCCGCGTCGGCGTAGCGCTCGGTGGCGACCCGCGCCTCGACGTCGCGGAGCAGGGCACTGATCTCGCGGAACATCTCCAGCGTCTCGGGCGCCCAGTCCTCGCTCATGCGGCACCGGGCGTTGAGAAGGCTGTCGACCGCGGAACCGACGTTTCGCCGGAACCCGACGACGGACTCTCGCTCGTCGCGACCCTCGATCTCGACGAGCGGCCCGTCGGTCGACCGCAGGTGGTCGAGCGCCGCATCACTGCCGAACGGGCGATCGATCGGCCGGTCGTCGGAACGGGCGCCTCGCTCGTCGACGGCCGCTCGGTAGACGGCGAGGAATCGCTCACGGTCCTCGTCGATGCGCCAGATGGTCAACGACTGGAGGCTCATCGCCTCGCAGATGTGCAGGAAGGCAGCGTCGACCGATGACCGCAGGGTGTCCGACGTGGCGTCGGCGAGCTCGGCGGCGAACTCGGTGAGCAGCTGTTTGATCTGGATCCGGTGCTCGTCGCGCTGTTCCGCGGCGACGCGAACGCGGAACTGTCCGAACATGGAGGCCACCGAGCGCAACACGGCGTGGTCACGGGTCCGGAAGGGCCGGTGGGCGGCAGCGACGACCGCGAGGTCGGGCGAGCTCCTCACGGGAACCGGTGCCATCAACAGACCGACACCATCGCCCCAGACCTCGTTCATGATCGCGTTGTCCGCCGGCGGGATCTCCACCGGCTGGTTGGGGGCCTCGCCCGCCGGCGGGAACGAGAACACGTGGGCGGCGACAGCGCCGACCCGGGGGCCGGGGCCGGGGGCGTCGTCGGACCGCCACACCGTTTCGACCATGCTCGACTTCTCGTCGAGGAAGCGTCGAACGACGAGACCATCGACTTCGAGCAGCCGGCCGATGCGTTCGAGCGCTCTGGTCTCGACCTGTACGGCGGTGCGGGCGGAACCTCCCATGAAGTCGTCGGCCACATCGGAGAGGACCTCCTCGGCGGCGAGGCGACGACGGGTCTCGGATTCGGCGGCGACGCGGAGATCGAGTTGGGAGACCAGGTCGGCGAGGAGGGCCAGCGCCTCCGCAGCGACCCCGAACGGCATCGGGCTCGAGAGCGGAAAGGCGAGACCGGCGACGAGGTCGAGCCGATCGATGCGCTGGAGCGCGACCCGCACCGGTTCGGCCGGAAGGCCCGACTCGGCCGCCCATTCGGCGCCCAGGGTGACGGTGACGACCGACGACGGTTCGTCGAGATGGGTCCGGGGCACGCCGAGATCGGCGATCGGGATCACACCGGCCCGATCGGCATCGCCGTCGCTCCAGATCCGGATCACGTCGAGCGTCTCGTCGTTTCCGAGATCGACTGCGGCGAAGGCGAAGGCGGCGCCGAGCGACTCCGCGACGTCGCGGAGTGCGGTGTCGGCCATGCCGAGCGCCGTGTCGGCGTCGGCGCGGACGAAACGTTGACCGATGTGGGTGAGGACCTGCTGGGAGGCGAAGCGGGCCTGGGAGTCGGCCTCGGCGACGCACCGGGCCCGGGCCTGGGTGATCAGCGATGCCAGGGTCGCGACGGCGTCGATCTCCGCATCGGACCAGGTGTTCTCACTCGGCCGCGACACGCCAAGGGCGGTGAGCGCCAGCCCGGGCGTCTCCGACGGCACAAGAACGACGTCGCGCTGCACGACGGTGGCCGGGTCGTACATCTCGCCGAGCAAGCCGGCGGTGAGCTCGGTGGCGTCGAGGACTCGAGTCCCGCTCAACAGCTCCGACACGCTGGCGACGTCGGTGCCGGTGAGGTCTCGGAGCTCGTCGACCGTGTAGGGGCCGAGCGACGGCATGCTCAGACTACGACTGACGATCAGCGGCATCTCGAACTCTTCGTCGTCGATCGCGTCGACGAGGAACGCCGATTGGGCGTCGAAGGCCTCCATCACCTCGCCGAGGATGGGCTCGATCGCGGTGTCGAACTCGTCGGCGTTGAGGTCCTGGAGTCGTCGGGCGAGTGAGATCGAGATCTCGTCGAGACGGCGACGCCGCAACAGCGAACGCTCCGCGTCGATCCGACCCCGGAACTGGCGCACGAGCAGGCCGAAGCCGCGCAGGATGGCCTGCTCGTCGTCGTCCCACGACCGCCCCACAATGGTGAAGACGAGGGTCTCGATGGTGCGGTCGTCCTCGAACAGCAACGAGACGGCCACCTCGCCGTCGGGGACCGGGCGGTCGTCGGACTCTGTGTCGAACAGCTTCTCGAGTCCGTAGGTCGTGTGGCCGCCACCTCGGGAGAGGTCGAAGCTGCCCGAACCCGTCGGGACCCGCTCCACCGCCGACGTCTTGATGCCGTGGCCGAGCACCATCCGGTCGGTCCTGTCCTCGAGCGTGTGTTCGAAGACGCCGCCACTTCGGGCGTCGACCGCGTCGCAGACATCGACGATGGCCGCGCGCAGCCGCGTGTCGGCTTCCTCCGGCGTCGCCTCGATCAAGGAGGTGCCGATGGTCCACAAGACCTGCTGTGGTGACCCGCTCCCGCGCACGTCCGCCATCGTAGGCCAATCGGCCCCGACGGGCCGTCCCTGAGTGTTCCAGCGACCGCGAAGCGTGAGCGACGACTGCGGCGGACCGTGCCGAAACTTCGACCTCCCGGCATGCTGGGGTCCGTGACCGTGCTCCAGTGGACCGCCGACCTGCCGACCCTGCGCTCGCCGATCCTCGTCACCGCCTTCGAGGGCCTCTTCGACGTCGGTGGCGCTGCGACTGGAGCGGTCGAGTCGCTGCGGGGCTCCGGCGGCACCGAGGTCGGCGTGATCGACGCCGACCCCTTCTTCGACTTCAGCGAACGGCGACCCGAGATCCGCATCGCCGATGACGGCCGGCGGGTCATCGACTGGCCCGATCATCGAATCCACGTCCTTCCCCTCCCCGATCAGGCGCGCGACCTGGTGTT
Organism: Actinomycetota bacterium; assembly: GCA_039815945.1. Taxonomy (GTDB): domain Bacteria; phylum Actinomycetota; class Acidimicrobiia; order Acidimicrobiales; family Aldehydirespiratoraceae; genus UBA11606. Next base: position 9,935 of record JBCBYI010000097.1, read on the forward strand.
GGTCGAAGGCGTCGAGCCGCACCTGCTGTGGCGGACCTTCAGCGACGCGGTCGCCGAGGTGGCGACCGCCGTCGACGCCGCGATGGTGGTGACGCTTGGGGCCATGATCGCCGAGGTCCCCCACACCCGACCGCCGATGATCACCGGGTCCACCACCGACCCCGACCTCGCCGCCGTCATGCGCCTCGATCGTCCGAGCTACCAGGGCCCCACCGGGGTCATCGGCGTGCTCCACGAACGTCTCGAGCGGGCAGGGGTGCCTGCGGTCTCCCTGCGCGCGTCGGTGCCCCACTATGTGTCGGGTTCACCGAACCCGAAGGCCAGCCGGGCGCTGCTCGAGCGTTTCGAGCGCATCACCGGACTCCAGACCTCGTGGGCCGACCTCGACGACGAGGCTCGTGACTGGGAGCGCCGCGTCGACGAGGCCATGGTCGACGACGACGACGTCGTCGGCTACGTCCGTCGTCTCGAAGAGCGCTACGACCGCCAGACCGAGTCGACGCTGCCGAACGCCGACGACCTGGCGGCGGAGTTCGAGCGGTTCCTGCGCCAGCAGGACGACTGACCTTGCACCACCTGGTCACGGTCGCCCGTCCCGCCGACGATCCCACGGCCGAACTCCTCGTCGACGACCTCTGGGCGGCTGGCGCGGTCGGTGTGGAGGAGATCGGCTCGTCGATCCGCGCCGCGTTCGTCGACGACGGCCTCGCCCGCAAGGCGGCGAAGCGTCACCAGGGACGGGTCGAGACGGTCGACGACCGCACCGGTCTCGATGCGTGGCGCTCGCACGCGGGCGACTATCGGGCCGGCCCGTTCCACGTGCGGCCGCCGTGGATCGACGGCCAGGTTCCCGCCGACGCGATCGAGCTGGTGATCGATCCGGGCCATGCGTTCGGCAGCGGGAGCCACCCGACGACCCGGCTGATGCTCGCCGCGCTCGCCGAGCACGTCCGAGCCGGCGACCGCGTCGTGGATCTCGGCACCGGCAGCGGCGTCCTGGCCGTCGCCGCCGCCCGGCTCGGTGCCGAGGTGCTCGGCATCGACATCGATCCTGCCGCGGCGACGGCCGTGGCGGAAAACGCCGCGGCCAACGGCGTCGCCGACCTCGTCCGGGTCCTCATCGCCGACATCGCCGCGATCGACCCGACACCGGCCGACGTCGTGCTGCTCAACGTCACGATCGACATCCACGAGGCCATCGCCGACGCGGTGCGACGCATCGACCCGACGATCCTCATCGTGGCCGGGGTCCTGGACGGGGCGCAGGCGGAACGAGTCGCCACCCTCTACGGCCGGGTCGCGACGGCCACCGCGACCGACGACGGCTGGGCGGTGCTCGTGTTCGATCGTGGACGCGACGACGGGCCGTCATAGGCTCGGCCGATGGCCCGAATCGACGTTCCCGACGGCGAAGGACTCGAACGAGAGCGACTGCTGATGATGCAGCTCGACGTCGCCATGGGCATGGGTGCCTACGCCGCCGCCGTCTACGAGAAGACCTCGCTGCCGCCTCGCGTCCGCGAGGTCGCGCGCCTGCGCATCGCCGCGGCCAACGGTTGCCCGGTCTGTCTCAACACCCGATCCGCCCACGCGACGCAGGACGGCTTCGACGAAGCGACGGTGGAGGCGGTCGTGACCTGCGCGGTGGGCGGGGTGCACACGCTCGGAGAACTCGACGAGCGCGAACACCTCGCCGGCGAGTTCGCCGACCGTTTCGCCACCGATCATCACCGCCTCGACGACACGTTCATGACCCGACTCCGTGAACACTTCACCGACGTCGAGGTGATCGAGCTCACCGCGCTGTGCGCCATGACCCTGGGCAACGGTCGTTTCTTCACGGTGCTCGGCGTAGAAGCCGACGACGACGGCCACTACTTCGTGAACGAGGGAGAACGATGACGCGCCGCACGGCGTCGACCGACCAGGTCGACCTCGCAATCCACGATCTCGGTGGCGACGGGCCGCCCCTGATCTTCGTCCACGCCACCGGATTCCACGGCCGCTGCTACACCCGGGTCGCGGACCGGCTCGCCGACGTCCGCCACTGCTGGGCACCCGACCTGCGGGCGCACGGCGACAGCACCATCCCCGCCGACGACCGCTTCCACTGGAGCGGGATGGCCGACGATCTCTGCGCGGTGCTCGACGAACTCGAGATCGACCAGCCGGTCGACTTCGTCGGGCACTCGATGGGCGGTGCGACCGTCATCGCCACCGAGCTGCGTCGGCCGGGCACGATCCGCACCGCCTGGTTGTTCGAGCCGATCGTGTTCCCTCCGATGGATGGCCCGCCGAGCACGATGTCCGATGTCGCCCGCAAACGGCGCGCCACGTTCGACAGCATCGACGGCGTGCTCGAGCGCTACGGGTCGCGCCCGCCCTTCTCCGCCGTCGACCCCGATGTCCTCGACGACTACGTACGCCACGGCTTCGAGTCCGTCGCCGACGGGGTCACCCTCAAGTGCACGCCGGAGAGCGAAGCGCGCACCTTCGAGAGCGTCGACTACGAGGTCTTCGACCGCCTCGGCTCGATCGATGCCGACATCACCGTAATCAGCTCGACCGACGGCGCCCCGCCGGCGACGATCGCCCCCCAGGTCGCGGCGGCGATCGGCTCGGCCCGGCTCGTCGTCTGGGAGGGCGAGACCCACTTCGGCCCCTTCACCCACCCGGGGCGCGCCGCCGACGAGATCCGGGCCGGCCTGCGATGACGACCCTGTCGCCGCGCGAATGGCTCGGGCTCGAGGCCACCCACAACCCGCACCGCTGGTACCTGCCGGTGATCCCTCGGCTGAGTGTTCGCGAGATCTTCCTCTTCGGTGGGGCCGGTCTCGCCGCCGCCACGACGGCGCTCGAGGAGACGACCGGGCGACCGGTCGTGTGGGCCACCGCCCAGTATCTCGACTTCGCCAAGGTCGGCGAGACGATGGATCTCGACGTCCACGTCTCGGTGTCGGGCCGCCACACCACCCAGGCCCGGGTGATCGGCCACGTCGGCGACCGCGAGATCATCACGGTCAACGCCGCACTCGGCCGACGGGATCTCGATCTCGCCGAGACCTGGCCGACGGCGCCCGACGTCCGTCCGCCCGACGAGTGCCGTCCACGAGAATACGACTATGACCAGGACTCCCTCGGCAAGCATCTCGATCAGCGGTTCGCGCCGACCACTGGCGAGCACCTGGGCGGCCCGACCGGCCATGGTCCGGGCCGGCTGTGCGTCTGGACCAAGCCGCCCGACGGCGTGGGCAACAGCGCCGCCACCCTCGCCGTGCTCGGCGACTTCGTCCCGATGGGGATCTCGAGCGTGGCCTCCCAACCGGTCGGCTCGAACAGCCTCGACAACACGTTGCGCATCATCGACGTGCGCCCGAGCGAGTGGTACCTGCTCGACATCGAAGCGGGCGGCATCGCCAACGGCTTCGGTCACGGGCAGCTGCGGATCTGGGACGACCAGGGCAACCTCCAGGCGATCGCGAGCCAGTCGGTCGTCGTGCGCGACCGCCGCAATCGCTGACCCCGCCGGCTACATCCGGAAGCTGCCGTCGAACCCGACCTTCCACGCCGCCCCGGCGACCGTGCCGCCGTCGACCGGGATCGACGCGCCCGTGACGAACGAGGCAAGATCCGACGCGAGGAAGGCGATCACCGCCGCGCACTCGTCGGTCGATCCCATCCGCCGAAGCGGTGTCGGATGGTGCTCGCTCGACATCGCCGAGCTCTCGGCGGCCAGACCGGTGTCACCCGGCGTGGGGATCATGTCCGGCGCCACACAGTTGACCCGGATCCCACGCCCGCCGAGTTCGAGCGCGAGCGTCTTGGTGAACTGTTCGACCGCGGCCTTCATCGCCGCGTACACACCGAAGCCCGGTGCCGCGTGGAACGCCTCGACCGAGGTGACGTTCACGATCGCGGCGGGCTCGGCGACGTGTTCCATCACCGATCGAACACAGTTCGTGACAGTGCCGAAGTTCTCGGCGACGAGCGCCGCCTCCCCCTTCAGCGACACGTCGGCGAACGTGGCGTGGAACCCGCCACCGACGTTGTTGACCAAGACGTCGATCGGCCCGAGTTCCGCAGCGACGCGCGCCATGAAGGCATCGACCGCGTCGGGGTCGCGGACGTCGAACACCGACGAGCACACCCGCCGGCCTGTCGCTTCGATCGCGGCGACGGTGTCGGCGAGGCCGCCAGCGTTGCGATCGCAGACCGCGACGTCGGCCCCGAGCGAGGCGAACGCGAGGGCGGTCGCCTCGCCGATGCCCTGGGCGGCGCCCGTCACGACCGTGACACGATCGGTGAGCAGGAACTGATCGGCGGAGACGGGCACGGGACTTCCTCTTGGAGAACGGGCGCTCCTACCCTACGCCCATGCCCGTTGCGCCTCGAACGCCCGTGATCATCGGTCGCGCCCAGATCGTCGATTCGACCCCTGACCTCGACGACCCCACCGACCCGATCCGGCTCATGACCCGGGCGGCCGACGATGCGGTCATCGACGCCGGGATCGACGCGTCGAGCGTCGACCTCGTGGGCGTGGTGGCCGGCCTGTTTCGACACCCGAATCCGGGGCGAGCGATCGGCGACGCCATCGGTGTCCCGGCGGACGCCACCTCGGTGCTCACGACGTGGGGCGGCAACACGCCGATCGCATTCGTCGGCGAACTCGGCGATCGTCTCGCCCAGGGCGAGGCCGAGATGATCCTCATGGTCGGCGGTGAGTCGGGGCTGACCCGCGCTGCGCTGCGCAAGGCCGGTCGACCCAAGCCGGTGGCGATCCTGAACTCGCCGATCGAGGAACCGGCCTCCTGGGGGGCGCAGCTCGAGATGGGCGCGAACGTCGACGTCGCTCGCGGCGGCGAAC
>JBCBYI010000098.1:0-14790 GCA_039815945.1 Actinomycetota bacterium
CGACGATGCCCTTCGGGTAGGAGAGGCGATCGCCGTCGACCCATCCACCCGCCGCGGTGACGACCTCGACGAACTCGGGGATCGGCGACCCCATCCCGACGTTCTCGAGCAACCAGATCGCCGCGTCGTAGACCTGCTGGAGGTCGGCCTCGGGCAACGGTTTGTACAAGCCGCCGGGCAGCCCGGGTCGGACCGGGCGCATGTCCTGACCGAGGGGTGCCTGGCGGGCGGCCACCCGCCCGGCACGCCCGCCGGACCGGCGACGACCAGGTGTTTCACTCATCTCGTTGTCCCCCTGGAGCGTGGTCAGGCGCGGATGGCCTCGTTGGCCGGGTCGTACGCCGGCTCGGCGAGCACGGTGGCCGTGCGGCGCACCCCCAGCATCTGGATCTCGAACGTCGAGCCGGGTGCTTCGTACTCGGGCGCCACGAACACAAAGCCGAGGCTCTTGCCGACCGAGTGGCCGTAGGCGCCACTACCGCCGATGCCCATGACCTGGCCGTCGGCGCCGTAGACCGGTTCGTTGCCGAGCAGGTCGGACTCGCCGTCCTCGATCTCGCAGTAGACGAGCACCATCGACAGCGGGTCGGCCTGGTCCCGGCGAGCGATCGTGGCCTCCTTGCCGATGAAGTCGCCGTCGAAGTCGACGAAGCGCTCGATGCGAGTCTCGATCGGCGTGAGCTCGGTGGTGAGCTCGGAACCCCAGCCCTTGTACGCCTTCTCGATCCTCATCGCGTTCATTGCGTAGGAACCGAAGTGCACGAGCCCGTGCGGCTCACCAGCGGCGACGAGCGCGTCGTACACCGTCGGCATGTCGTCGAGCTTCATGTGCAGCTCCCAGCCCAGCTCACCGACGTAGCTGACCCGCAGCGCCGTGAGTTCGACGCCAGCGACCGTGATCTCCTGGGCAGTGAGCCAGCGGAACGCCGGTGCGTGGAGGTCCGCGTCGGTGAGTGTCTCCAGCACGTCGCGACTGCGCGGGCCGGTGATGGCGAGAATGCCGAGGTGATCGGTGAGGTTGGTGACGGTGACGTCCTCGCCGCGGGCGATGTGCTGGTTGAGCCAGTCCTCGTCGTGGGTGGTGCCCATGATCGCCGAGTTCAGGTAGTAGCGGCCCTCGCCGAGGCGGGTGATCGTCATCTCGCACTCGATGCCGCCGAGTTCGGTGAGCATGTGCACGAGGCGCATGGCGCCGTCCTTGGCCGGGATCTTGTTGGCGCTGACCCGGTCGAGAAGCGCGGCGGCATCGGCGCCGGTGACCTCGAACTTGGCGAACGCGGTGAGGTCGGCGATACCGACCCGCTCACGGGTGCCCCTGACCTCCTCGGCCACGATCGGGAACGCGTTGCTGCGTTTGAACGAGTGGGACTCGGGCTCGCCGTAGTACTGCGGGCGTTCCCACCCGTAGACCTCTTCCCACTGGGCGCCCTTGGCGTCGAGGCAGTCGTACAGCGGGTTGGTCTTTTGCTTGCGGGCCGCCGGGTGGTGCTCGCCGGGCGGCCGGGTGGCGTACATGAGGTGGTATTCCTCGATCGCCTTGTCGATCGCGAAGACGCTCTGCGGACCCGTGTGTTCGCCGAAGCGGCGCGGGTCCATGCCTCGGACATTGATCTCGGTCTGGCCGTGCACCATCCACTGGGCCAGGTACTTGCCCGCGCCGGGGCCCTGGGTGATGCCGATCGACGCACCGGAGCAGTGCCAGTAGTTGCGCAGACCCGGCGCGGGGCCCATCAGGTAGCCGGAGTCGGGGGTGTGGGTGATCGGACCCGAGACGACTTTTTTGATCCCGCTCTCGGCCCACGCCGGGACCCGTTCGAGCGCGATCTCGAGACAGTCGGCGATGACGTCCATGTCGGGCGCGGTCAGGTAGAAGTCGAGGTTCCAGTCGATGCCGTCGACGCCGTAGGTCTGGGCGTTGGCCGTCTCGTAGGGGCCGATCAAGATGCCGTCGATCTCGCGCCGGTAGTAGCAACTCGAGCGCGGGTCGCGGGTGACGGGGATCTCGAAGTCGATCGCCTTCATCGCGTCGAGCGGCTCGGTGATGATGTACTGGTGGATCACCGAGACGATCGGGACGTCGAGGCCCACCATCGCCCCCAGCTGGGGGGCGTAATGCCCGGCCGCGTTGACGACGTGCTCACAGACGATGCGGCCCTGCTCGGAGATGACCTCCCAGCGCCCGTCGGGCAACTGGTTCATGTCGGTCACCCGGTTGTTGCGGATTACCTCGGCGCCCATCTGGCGGGCGCCCTTCGCCAAGGCGTTGGTGGTGCCGGTCGGATCGGCCCAGCCGTCGTTGGGGGTCCACAGCGCCGACTGGACGTCGTCGATGGTCTCCATGAGCGGGTTGCGCTCCTGGATCACGTCCGTGCCGACGATCTCGTTCTCGATGCCGAGCTGGTCGAGCTGGGCACTGACCTGGCGGTGCCACAGCACGTCGTTGTCGGAGATCGCGAACCGCAGCGCACCGCAGCCGTGCCAGCCCGCCGACAGCCCGGTCTCCTCCTCGATCGTCGGGTAGAGCGCGATCGCCTCCTCGTGGACCTTGGCCATGTTGAGGTCGCCGATGAAGTTCGGCACCAGGCCCGCTGCGTGCCACGTCGAGCCCGAGGTGAGCTCGCCCTTCTCGATCAAGACGGTGTCGGGGCCCCAGCCTTCGTGGGCGAGGTGATACAGCAGACCGACGCCCATGGCTCCGCCGCCGATGATCACGACGCGTGCTTCGTCCCTCACGATGAACCCCCTCGGTTCGTAGCCGTTCCCGCCTCCTCGCCAGAAGACGTTTCACTGAGTGGAACGTTCCGTTCTTTGACCACTAGCATAGCTCTCCTGATGCAGGCGATCGACCGCGCGTTCACGGTGCTGCGAGCACTCGCCTCTCGACGGGGCACCTCGACCCTCGCCGACGTCACACGGGTCTCGGGGCTGCCGAAGTCGACCGTGCTGCGGCTGCTCGCGGCGCTCGAGGATCAGGGGGCGGTGCAGATGGTCGGTGGGCGCTACGCGATCGGTCCCGGCCTGGCGGCGCTGTCGCACCAGGGCGCCCCGGTGAGCGCGCTCAAGGAACTGGCCCGGCCCCACCTGGTGGAGCTCGCCGACCTGCTCCAGGAGAACGTCTCACTCATGATCCCCGACGGCGACGCCACGCTCTACATCGACACTGCGCTCGCCGAGAGCTCGGTCACGGTGCAGGACTGGACGGGCGAGCGTCTCCCGTACCACGGCTCCGCCGGTGGCCTCGTGCTGTTGTCGACCTGGTCGAACGACGACATCAGCTCGTTCGTCGGCGCCGGCCTCGAGGCCTACACACCGACCACGGTGACGACGCTCGACGAGGTCATGGCCAAGGTCGATCAGGTCCGCACGACCGGCGTGGTGTTCACCCACCAGGAGTTCAGCCACGAGGTCAACGGCATCGGCGCGCTCGTCTCGGGACCCGACGGCGACGCGATCGGAGCGATCAACACCTACGGCCCCGACTATCGCTTCCCCGGCGACCGCGACGTCGACGAGATCACCGACGCCGTGCTCGGGACCGCGCGCCGCGTCGGCGAGCGGATCGGCTCGACCTGATCGTTCAGCCTCGAGATCGCGGCACGTCGCGGCGCACCGGCACCGGTTCCGGGCCGACGAACAGGCGGTTGGCGAAATGCGACAGCAGCGGACCGATCGCCAGGGCGACCAGGGCACCGAACGGCCCGGCAACCATCGCCGCAGGGCCGACCAGCAAGAGGCTGAACACGACTGACAGGCCGATGTCGCCACTCCAACCCTGGGGGGCGGTCCGCTGATTCGGGTACCGAGCGGGAGTGTGCTGTGTCATGGGTCGACCCTACGGATGGCGGCCGAAACGGGCGGTAAAGCACCGCCGGTCCCACTCGGTGGTGTCGGTGCTCACGCCGGCGATGGTGCGCCACCGTCGGGATCCGGCGCGAAGAAGGCGACGTCGCCGTCGCTGACGCGCTCGCGGGTGCCGTCCGTCGCGTGGACGAACACACCCGGCACCCCGTCCTCGACCGCCGCGTAGACGATGGCGTCGGCGTCGGGGGCCCAGATCCGCGGCGACTCGATGAACTGCCACGAGAAGAAGATGTAGTTGCGCAGGAACGTCGACGTCGCCCGCATCGGTCCCAGTTCCCGCAGGCCGGACTCGTCGGCGACCAGCCACACGCCACCATCGCTCGACGTCTGGAGCATGGCCAGCGCCGACCCGTCCGGCGCCCACTCGGCCCAGATCGTCAGCTCGTCGTTGATGGGCGTCCGCGCTCCGGTCTCCAGAACGATCACCTCGCTGGCGGCGAGTGTCTCCTGGACGGGGGCGTCGAGGGAGATGTCGATGTCGTCGCGGCGCTCGACGTTGGGGCCGTCGTGGGTGAGAAACAGCCGGGTGCCGTCGGCGGAGACGGTGAAACCGGCCGAACCACCGACCGGGCCGAGGTCTTCCTCGCTGCGATCGTCGACGTCGAGACGGATCACGCGACCCCCGTCGGCGTCGTCGACGATCACGATGTCGCGGGTGCCGGGGATCCACGCCGGGGCCAGGAACGACTGGCCCGGCACGCCGAGTGGTTCACGCGTGGCGAGATCGAGCGGGTCGCGTACGAGGAAGAGTTCGTCGTCGAGGTGCACGACGAGATCGTCACCGCCGGGCTCCCAAGCGAGATAGAAGCTCGCCGTGTCGATGGCGCCGTCGGTCGCGAGTTCGCCCTCCGGCGTCAAGATGTCGAGGGTGGTGCCCTGGGGGCCGGGGCCGAGCGCGGCGACGTACGCGTTGTCGCCGCTCCACGAGAAGAAGAAATACGGCCGGCGAGCGGCGACGGCGAACTCGTCGTCGTCGGTCGAGACGACGACCGCACCGCCACCGGCGGTCGGCACGAAGGCGATCGCCCGCTCGCCGTCGCGAGACCACGCTGGTTGGGTTCCGACCCCGCTCGGGAAGCTCGTCCGCAGGGGGGTCCCGGCACCGTCGGCGACGACCAGCCCCGGCAGCCCGCCGATCGCGAGTTCACCGTCGATCACGGGCTGCATCGACGGCGCCTCGGCGTCGGGCGGCGTCTCGGGTTCGGCGGGATCTGCGGGCTCGTCGACCTCGGACGCCTCCTGCGTCGTCGCCGGCTCGAGCGGCACGGACAGTTCCTCCGGTGGCACCGACGTGCAACCGGCCGACACGACGGCGAGGGTCATGCCGAACAGGATCGAACGGAGGCGGAGGGGGCGACGCACCGAGGCGACCGTACCGTCCACCGGGCGGCTACTCGGAGCCGAGCGGCCGACGCCGCGAGCCGTCGCCGCGACTAGGACCTAGGTCCCTCGCCACCACGGCGAGCGACGCGGATGATCAGGGCACACAGCGATCTGAGGAGGTCATCGTGTTCCAGCAGATCATCGTTCCTCTCGACGGTTCTCCCGAAGCGGCCGAGGCGTTGGGTCCGGCATCGGCTATGGCCCGACGGGTCGGCGCTCCGATGCACGTCATCGCGCTCCATTCGCCCGGCCACGACGCGACCGAACTCGAGCAGACCGTGCTGGCACAGGCCGACACGACGGGCGACGTGGTACGGATCGTGGAAGTGCGACCGATCGAGGTCGACGTCGCCACCGATCTGATCCGTCTCACGACCCGCTCCGGCCCGGCCCTGATCGTGATGGCGACCCACGCCCGGGGCCGATCCGCCGCAGTCTTCGGCAGCGTCGCCGCCGACGTCTTGGCCGTCGCCGGCCAGCCGGTGATGCTGATCGGACCGAACGTGCTTCGATCCAGCTTCCGGACGCACGGGCCCGCGATCGTGGCCGTCGACGGCCACGAGGACAGCGAGGTCCTCTCGTTGACCGCCACGCTCCTCGCCGACACCGACTTCCACCCCGTCGTGGCCAACGTGGTCGATCCCCGAGAGGCGAAGCAGCTCGCCGCCAACCGCGGCGGTCCTGGTGGGTTCGATCTCCCGAACGAGACCGCCGTCGCCCACCGTGCGGCCGAGCATCTCCGCACGTCGAGCGACCTCGACTCGGTCGACTACGACGTCTTCCACGACGAGCACCCGGGCGATGCGATCGTCGCCCAGGCGAACGAACGGCGGGCGTCGCTCATCGTCATGACGACCCACGCCCGGCGAGGCCTGGACCGGCTCACCACCGGCAGCGTCGCCGCCGAGGTGGTCCGCGACGCACCGTGTCCGGTGCTCGTGGCCGGACTGGACGCCTGAGTCCCCCAGGCGTCCACGCCAGATCCTCCACCTCGTCGGCCCGGATACTGCCCGACCGGCCCCGGCCGGAGTCGTTTCGACGACGCCCTAGTCGGCGAGGTGGGGGCGCTGGTTCTGCGGGTCGTACCAGGACCGGATCGAGGTCGACACCGGAACTCGACGACCACCGATGTTGGTTTCCCAGTCGGCGTCGTCGAGCCACGCTTTGGTGATCGCCTCGCCGTCAGGGTGTTCGAGGTAGCCCATCGCACAGCAACGATCCTGGGTAGCCGACCACATCGACGACGACGTGCGGCCCACGACCACACCGTCGCGGTAGAGCGGCTCGTCGTGGTAGGTCAACAGGTCGGGATCCTCGATCCGGAACTGGATCAGGCGCTTCGAGCGAGGCTGGTCCCGCTGGGCCGCGAGGGCGTCGCGCCCGCGGAAGTCTCCCTTGTCCCAGTCGATCGCGAAGCCGAGCCCGGCCTCGAGCGGGGTGTCCTCGTCGGTGATGTCGTGACCCCAGTGCCGCATGCCGGCTTCGAGCCGCAGCGCGTTCATGGCGTGATAGCCGGCGTGCACGAGGCCGTGGTCGGCGCCGGCGGCGACGATCGCGTCGTAGACGGTGCCGGCGTGCTCGTTGGCGACGTAGAGCTCCCACCCGAGCTCGCCGACATAGCTCATCCGCAGCGCCAGCGCCTGGACGCCGGCGACCGTGATCGTGCGGCTCCACCCGAACGGGAAGCCCCCCTGCTCGAAGTCGGCGTTGGACAGGTCGGCAGCGGTGAGGGTCGACAGCAGGGCACGACTGTTCGGGCCCATCACACCGAGCATCACGACGTCGTGGGTCTCGTTGGTGACGGTGACGTCCTTGCCCGCACACGCACGCCGCAACCAGGTGAAGTCACGGTTCTCGGCCGCCGCTGCCGTGACCACGTAGAACTCGTCGACGCCCAGCCGGGTGACGGTCAGGTCGGCCTCGATCCCGCCCTTGTGATTGCACCACTGGGTGTAGACGGCCTTGCCGATCGGCGCGTCGATCTGGGCGACTGAGATGTGATTGAGCACAGCGAGCGCGTCGGGGCCCTGCACGCGAGCCTTGGCGAACGAGGTCTGGTCGAACAGCCCGACCGCCTCGCGGACTCCCCGACACTCCCGAACCATGTTGTCGTGCCAGTTCTGCTTCCCGTAGGAGTACGCGTACTCGCGGGCCTGGCCCGTGTCGGCGTACCAGTTGGGGCGTTCCCAGCCGGCGGTCTCGCCAAAGACCGCGCCCGCCGCCTCGATGCGGTCATGGAGCGGCGACAGGCGGATCCCCCGGGCGGACTCGTACTGCCGGAACGGCCAGTGCATGGCGTACAGGAGTCCGAGGCTCTCGGAGATGCGGCCCCGGAGATACTCAACGTCGCCCTGGAAGGGCTGGGCCCGGCGGATGTCGACGGAGTTGAGATCCATCGGTGGGTGCTGGTCGGCGATCCAATCGGCGAGCGCCCAGCCAACGCCACCGGCGGACTGGATGCCCACCGAGTTGAAGCCGGCGGCGACATAGCAGTTGTCGACCTCGGGCGCCTCACCCATGTAGTAGGTGCCGTCGGGCGTGAAGGCCTCCGGGCCGTTGAAGAAGAGTTGGAGTCCGACCTCGCCCAGCACGGGGACCCGGTGGATCGCCCGTTCGAAGATCGGACCGACATGGTCCCAGTCCTCGGGCAGCGTGCCGAAGCTGAAGTCGCGCGGGATCTCGTCGGTGCGCCAGATCTTGCCGCGCGGCTCGAAGAAGCCGGCCATGATCTTGCCGGTCTCCTCTTTGAAGTAGGTGTAGTTGCCCGGGTCGCGCAGGGTCGGCGTGCCGAGGGTCAGCCCGTCGACCGGCTCGGTCACGATGTAGAAGTGTTCGCAGGCCTGGAGCGGGACGTTGACCCCGATCTGGGCGGCGAGGTGGCGGGTCCACATGCCGGTGGCGAGCACGACGATCTCGGCCTCGATCGTGCCCTGCTCGGTGACCACACCCGTCACCCGCTTGGAGCCGTTCGGTGCGAAGCCGGCCTGGAGTCCGGTGACCGCGACGTCCTCGATCACGGTGGCGCCGCGGGCCTTGGCCCCCTTGGCGAGCGCGACGGTGGTGTCGACCGGGGAGGTCTGGCCGTCGCGAGGGATGTAGAGCACGCCGACGAGATCGTCGGTGCGCATGTGGGGCCACAGTTCAACCGCTCGATCGAGGTCGATCACCTCGGTGTCGACCCCGACGCCCTCGGCCATGGTGGCGCCCCGCAGGATCTCTTCCCACCGCTGCTCGTTGTCGGCCACGCTGACCGAGCCCGGGGTCCGATAGCCGGTGGCCTGACCCGTCTCGTCCTCGAGTTCCTCGAACAGCCGGGCCGAGTAGGTCGCGAGCTTGGTCAGCGAGTGGGTCGACTTCAACTGACTCACGAGCCCCGCCGCATGCCAGGTCGTACCGGCCGTGAGCGTGTTCTGTTCGAGCACGACGACGTCGGTGATGTCGCGGCGGGTCAGGTGGTAGGCGATGCTGCACCCGACGATGCCGCCGCCGACGACGACGACCTGGGCGCGTTCGGGGATGGTGGGCATGGCCGGGAGAGTAGCCCCTCACGCGATCGCTGGGTACCGCCGAATGGATCGTTCCACTGAATGAAACGATGGCGGTGTGATCACCCGTCGACGAGGTCGAGGACGCCGATGCTCGGCCGCGCGTTGAAGCGGATCTGGGGAGCGTCCTTGCGCTCCCGACCGACGCCGGTGGAGACATAGATCGTCTGGCCGTCGATCTCGTGCAGCCCGCCGGCGGCGACCGATCGCGGGACATCGGAGAACGTGACCGGCGGACCGAAGAACGGGATCTGGATCTGCCCGCCGTGGGTGTGGCCGGCGACCACGAGATCGACGGCACCCGGCAACCACGTCACGACGTCGGGTCGATGCGACACGGCGATGGTCAGGACCTCGTCGGATTCCGCTGCTGCGAGTTCGGCGAGCGCCACCGCCGACGGGGTCGTCGGTGCACCGGGCAACAGCTGGGTACCGCCGACGAAGACGGTGGTGCCGGCGACGTCGAGACGCGCGACCCGGTCGTGGGCGACGAGGGCGCCGGTGCGTTCGCCGATGCGATCGAGCCACCCGATGTGGTCGGTGTCGCCCTCGACGATCACGACGTGCCCCACCGCGTCGACCATCTGCGCGACCAGATCCGAGAAGATCGGCCAGTCGTCGACGATCTGCTCGTCCGACATCTGCCACAGATCACCGGGGATGAGGATCAGGTCGGGTTCCGACGCGAGCAGTTCGGCGACGGCGCCGCGTTCGTAGGCACCGACCTCGGGGGTCTGCAGATCGGCGAGCACCCCGATGCGGAGACCCTCGCCCGCATCGGTCGCCACGTCGACTCGATCGACGCGGAGCCAGAACGGCTCGACATGGCTCGCATACAAGCCCAGCAACGCAGGCAGGGCGAGGACGACGGCGACAGCTCCCCCGCCGCGTGTCCGAACGCGGGCGCGGCCTGCCGGCACGGCGAGCACCCCGACGAGCACGCACGCCGGGACGACCGTCGCCAGCAGGTAGACGACGTGGGCGACCCCGAAGAAGCCGAGGCGGCTGAGCCACAGCAGGGTCACGACGCCGGCGAGGCCCACCGGGACGAGCCGGCGGCGGTCGAGATCACCCTGCACCAACCCCACGCCGACCCACGCGGCGGCGATCCCGACGACGACGGCCCACAGCAGGGTCTGGGTGGCGAGGCTCACGGGCACCCAGGGTGCCAGAACCGACCGGTGATCCGAGGTCGCCTAGCGTGGGGACCGTGGAGGCACGCGAGATCGCCCGAGACGACCGCGTCGTGCTTCGCGAGTTCGTCGACGGCGACATCGGCGATCTGCTGGCGGTGCTCGGCGACCCCGAGGTGATGCGATACAGCACGAGCGGAGCCGTCACGATCACCGAGTGTCGGGAGTTCGTCGTCGCCAACCGGATCGAGTCGGCCCGCACGGGACTCGGCGCCTGGGTGGTGGGCGCCGCCGACGATCCGACCCTGCTCGGCTACTGCCGACTCCGATCCGAGGCCGAGACCGAATGGATCGGCGAAGGCGAGATCGAGATCGGCTACCGCCTTGCGCGGCGAGCGTGGGGGCACGGCTACGCGACCGCCGCGGCGGCGCTCGCTCGCGACCTCGCCTTCGAGCGTCACGGCGCTGCGACGCTGATCGCGGTGATCGATCCGGCCAACGAGGCGTCGGTCGCCGTCGCGGCACGGCTCGGGATGACCCCGGCTCGTGAACTCATGCTGCCCGAGTACGACCACCCCGACATCGTCCACGAGCTGACGGTCGAGGCGTGGCGCGAACTCAGCCGTTGACGGCGGCGATGACCTGGGCCTGACGGTCGAGCATCGGCAGGAGGGTCTCGGCGTCGGCGGGCGGGAGACCGAAGATGAAGCGGGACACGCCACCGTCCTCATGGTGCTTGGCAACGTCGGCGTTCACGGGCGCCATGTAGAGCGACAGCTCGATCTCGGAGATGTCGCGCTCGTTCTTCCGGCACTCCTCGGCGAGCACCGGGAGATCGTCCATGATCGTTCCGCCGCGGCCGTTGATCGGCATCCAGCCATCGCCGTAGCGAGCAGCCCGGCGCGGACCCCAGGGCGCGGCGCCGCCGACGTGGATCGGTGGGTGGGGCGTCTGGGTCGGCTTGGGCTTCGACCAGATCGGGTCGAAGCCGACGAACTCGCCGTGGTACTCGGCCGGGTCGTCGGCCCAGATCGCCTTCATCGCCTCGATGCGTTCGCGCATCAGCTTCCAGCGGGTGTCGAACGCCGTGCCGTGGTTCTCCATCTCCTCGGCGTTCCAGCCACCGCCGACACCGAAGAGGAACCGACCGTTCGAGACGTGATCGATCGATGCCACCTCCTTGGCGGTGGTGATCGGATCGCGTTCGACGACGAGGCAGATGCCGGTGCCGACCTTGAGGTTCTCGGTGGCGGTGGCCGCAGCGGTGAGGGCGACGAAGGGATCCATCGTCTCGTAGTACATCTGGGGCAGGTCGGCGCCGCCGGGCCACGGGCTGCGCCGACTCGCCGGGATGTGGGTGTGTTCGGCGACCCAGTACGACTCGAAGCCGCGTTCCTCGAGCGCCCGGCCGAGCTCGGCCGGATGCATCGCATCAGCGGTCGGGAAGATGCAGACGCCGAAGTCCATGACTACGCCGCCGGGGCCGGTGTGGCTTCGAGCGTCTCCGCGACCTTCTCGCTGACGACCCGGCTCGAACCACCGGGCTTCATCGAGACGCCGTAGAGACAGTCGGCGGCCTCCATCGTTCGCTTCTGGTGGCTGACGAGGAGCAGCTGGGCGTCGGCCCGGAACTCCTCGACCAGCGAGAGGAAGCGATGGAGGTTGACGTCGTCGAGGGCGGCCTCGACCTCGTCCATCACGTAGAACGGCGAGGGGCGGCTCCGGAAGACGGCGAAGAGGAACGCGAGCGCGACGAGCGTGCGCTCGCCACCCGACAGCAGCGAGAGCTTCTTGACGTTCTTGCCCGACGGCTTGGCCGAGATCTCGATGCCGGTGTTGAGCAGATCGTCGGGGGTGGTCAGCGAGATCGACCCCTGACCGCCCGGGAAGAGCGTCTCGAACAGCTGGGTGAAGTTCACCGACACGTCGGCGAAGGCCGACGCGAAGACGGTGACGATCTCCTCGTCGATCGAGGCAATCACCTTCGACAGCTCCCGGCGGGTCGACCGGATGTCGTCGAGCTGTCCCTGCAGGAACGAATGCCGCTCGTGCAGGGCCTGGTACTCCTCGAGCGCCAGCGGGTTGACCGGTCCCATGATGTCGAGCTCGGACTCGAGCATCTCGACCCGCTTCGCGGGTTCGATGCCCTCGGGTAGCTCCGGGCACGGGGCCGAGACGGCCACGTCGGGAGCGAGATCGTGATCGGAGCGGAGACGATCGACGGTGGCCTGCAGGCGAGTACGCAACTCAGCCTCCTCGACCTCCGCTTTCGCCATCACCGAGCGCAGCCCCTCCAACTGCTTCTCGGCGTCGCCCCGACGACGACGCAGACCATCGAGACGCTGGGCGATCTCCTGGGCGGCCTGCGACTGCCGGCGACGGCGCTCGCGCACATCGGCCAGCCGGATGTCGACCACGGCGGCACGCTGCTCGACCGCGGCCACGAGCTGTTCGAGCACCGCGGCGCGGCGGTCGAGCGCGACCCGCTGCCCCTCGGCCGCGGCGCGCTGTTCGGCATCGCGTTCGAGGCGCTCGTCGAGCTCGGTCAGGCGAGCGGTGAGCGAGGTGCGACGCTCGTCGAGCCCGGCCGAGCGAACACCGACGTCGGTGCGCAGCGAGCCGACCGTGGCGGCCCGCTCCTCGATCTCGGCCCGAGCGGCGGCGAGCCGGCGGCCAGCCTCGAGCGAGGCCTCCTCGGCCGCCTCGAGTTCGGGCAGCTGGGCCTCGAGTTCGGTGACCCGGGCCGTCTCGCGCTCGACCCGGACGGCGAGCTCGTCGAAGCGGGTCTGAAGGGTGTCGGCCTCGGTGGTGACCTCGCGCCGATCGGCGTCGGTGCGCTGCAAGGCGTCGGCGGCGGCGCTCAGCCCCTGCTCGACCCCGGTGAGGCGCTGGGCGAGCTCGTCGGCGCGGGCCGAGCGCTCGGCGAGCTCACGGCGGGCGTCGGTGGTGGCGTCGCCGGCGGCGGCGCAGATCTCGCGGGTGCGCTCGACCTGCTCTTCGGCTTCGGTGAGCGCCGCACCGGTCGCGCCGGAGCCGGCCGAGCCGATGCGCCAGCCGCGGGCCCCGAACCGATCGCCGGTGCGGGTGACGATCACCTGGTCGGGGCGGGCGAGCGCTCGATCGAGCGCTGCGTGCCAATCCCCGTCGACGGCGATCGCGTCACCGAGCAAGACGTCGAGCAGCTCATCGACCGCCGACGAGGTGCCGGTCACGTGGCTGCGGACGTACTCGGCGCCGCTCGCCCGGGAGCCGGTACGGCTGCCGAGGGCCAGGACGGCACCGGCGGCGTCGCCAGCGGCGAGTTCGGTGAGGGCGAGGCGGGCGGTGTCGGTGCCGTCGACGATGACCGCGGTGAGCGCATCGCCGGCGGCCGCCTCGAAGGCGTTCTCCCAGCCGGTCTCGACCGCGACGAGGTCGAGCAGGGTGCCGAGCACGCCGTCGACTGCGGCGAGGCGCTCGGCACCACTGCGGGCACGGGCCTCGTCGAGGGCGAGGGTCAGCGCCTCGGCGCGGGCGACCCAGCGATGGTGGTCGGCTTCGGCGTCGATCTGTTCGGCCTGGCGGGCGGCGACGGTCTCCTCCGCCGCATGGCGGGTGGCCTCGGCCGCTTCGTGGGCGGCCACGAGCGGTTCCTCTTCGTCGTGCAGCGCGCCGAGGTCGGCGCGTCGCTGGGCGGCGGCCGCTTCGAGATCCTGACGCCGCTGGTCGAGTTCGGTGAGCTTGATCTGCAGCCGATCGGATTCGCTCGTCCCCCGCTCGATGGCAGCCCGGAGCGCACCGAGCTCGCCCCGGACCTCTGACGCCTGGCCGGTGGGGACGGGCACGCCGTCGCCCCACTCCTCCTGGAAGGCGGCCCGGTCGCGGGCGAGCGTGGCCTCCTCCTCGGCGAGGCGTTCCATGTCGGGGCCGAGCTCGTCGAGTTCGGCGGTGACCGCCTCGAGATCGGTGCGACAGCGCGCCGCTTCGGCCTCCATGTTGGCGATCACAGCGCGGTCCGCGAACGCGGAGCGATCGCGCTCGACCCCACGGATCCGCTCGGCCAGCACCGCCGAGAAGCCCCGACCCCGCTGCTTCATCGACTCGAGCCGGACGAGCGTGTCGCCGAGGTCGTCGCCGCCGTGGTCGGCGAGCGCTCGTTCGTCGGCGGAGACCGACGTGTGCAGCTCGTCGAGTTCGGCGCGGGTGGCGCGTTCCTGTTCGATCTTGGTGGCCCGGAGCTCGCCGTTGGCGGCCAGCTTCGAGCGCAGGTCGGCGACGTCGCGCCCGGCCAGGTGCACCCGCAAGGCGGTGAGTTCGGCGATGAGATCGCCGTGGCGGCGGGCGGCTTCGGCCTGCTTCTCCAACGGCCGCAGCCCTCGACGCACCTCGCGCATCAGGTCCTTCACGCGGGTGAGGTCGCCGTCGGTGGCGGTGAGGCGGCGCTCCGCTCGATCCTTGCGCTTGCGGAACTTCAGCACGCCGGCGGCTTCTTCGATGATCGCCCGGCGATCCTCGGGGCGGGCGTTGAGTACCGCGTCGATCTGGCCCTGACTGACGATCACGTGCTGCTGGCGGCCCACGCCACCGTCGGAGAGCAGCTCGGTGATGTCGAGCAGACGGCACGGCACCCCGTTGATGGCGTACTCGGAGTCGCCGCTGCGGAAGAGAGTGCGGGTGATCTTCACCTCGCTGAACTCGACCGGCAGGGTGCGGCTGTGGTTGTCGATCGTGAGCGAGACCTCGGCGCGGCCGAGCGCGGCCTTCTTCTGACTGCCGGCGAAGATGACGTCGTCCATCTTCCCGGAGCGGACCGCCGACGGCGCCTGCGCACCGAGCACCCACGCGATGGCGTCGACGACGTTCGACTTGCCCGAGCCGTTGGGACCGAC
>JBCBYI010000099.1:0-14740 GCA_039815945.1 Actinomycetota bacterium
CCGCAGGCGGCAACGCCCTTCTCCACGGTCGGCGACTCGATCTCGGTGGCGTGACCTACTCGCTGCTTTACCTGCAGCCGTCCGGTATCGACAGTGCGTCGCTCGAGCCCGCCCCACCGGAGGACGTCAGCGCCCAGGCCGAGATCGACCGTCTGCTCGAAGATCTCGTCTACACCCGCGAGAGTCTGCAGACCGCGGTGGAGCAGCAGGAGACGGTCAACGAAGAGCTCAACGCGACCAACGAGGAGCTGTTGGCCGCCAACGAAGAACTCCAATCGACGAACGAAGAGCTGTCGTCGGTAAACGAAGAACTCCTCACGCTCAACGACGAGCATCAGCGGCGCCTCGAAGAGGTCCTGCAGGTCACCGCCGATCTCGAGGTGCTCCTCGCCTCGACGTCCATCGCGGCGATCCTGCTCAACCAGGACGGCACCATCCGTCGCATCACCGAGGCGGCCAAGCCGATGTTCGGCGTGCGCGACTCCGACATCGGGCGACCGCTGGCCGACCTCGCCACCAATCTCGACCGGGAAGCCTTGCTCGTCGACATCCGCGACGTCGCCCACGGCGGAGATCCGGTCACCCGGCCGGTGAGCCTCAGCGCCAACTCGCCTCAGCGGCTCCTCGTCGATCGCTACCAACTGCCCCACGACGCACCCGGGGTCTTCATCGCCATCTTCAGTTCGAACATCATCGGGCCGGCCGAGCAGGCGTTCCGGGCCATCCTCGATGCCGCGCCCGTCGCCCTCTACGCCAAGGACGCCGACGGCGTCTACATCGCGATGAACGAGTACGGCGGCGCCCGGATCGAGGGCACGGTGGGGCAGACCGACCACGAGATCTTCTCGCCCGAGGTCGCCGATCAGATCACCGCCACCGACGACCTCGTCCGATCCCGCCAGGAGATCATGGTCCGCCACGAACGCCCGGTCGGGCCCGACGGTGTCTTCGACGTGATCTCCGTGAAGTTCCCGATGCCCGACAACGGGTTGGGTGGCGTCGCCGTTCCGGTCACCGCCGACGTGCGAGACGTCGCCGCGGCCCTGAACGACGACAACGAGATCCGGCGGCTCCGGGCGATGATCGTCGATCTCGGCGGCGACCCCGACAGCTGATCAATCGGCGCGCGGGAGGTTGAGCTGGAAGCGGCTGCCAACCTCGCGACGCCGAACGTTCAGGTCGCCGTGCAGCAGCCCGGCCATGCGGCGACTGATCGCGAGCCCCATCCCCGACCCGGGTGTGTCGATATCAGGGTGGAGCCGTCGGAAGGCGGAGAACACCAGGGCTTCTCGGCCCTCGGGGATGCCGAGACCGTTGTCGGCGACGCGGATGATCCACCGGGTCGATGTCGCGATCGCATCGATCTCGATGCGCAGCGGACGCGCCGGATCGGCGTACTTCACCGCGTTGTCGAGCAGATTGTCGAGGATCACGCCGGCGACGGCGGGATCGGTGTGGACCGTTCCACCGAGTGGTTCGACGCTGATTTCCGCGTCGGCACCGGCGAGCGCCTGCACCCGTTCGACCGCATCCTCGACAAACTGTCGGATCTCGACCGGTCGGAGATCGACATCGGCACCGCGGATGAACTCGACCATGTCGTTGAGCTGGCGGGTGACCCGCTCGGTCGCCGCCACGATCCGGTCGAGATTCGCGGTGATCTCGCTCGGGTCCGCATCGCGTCGGGCCAGGTCGTCGCGCGCGATCTCGGCGAAGCCGGCGATGTGACGCAACGGGGCCCGGAGATCGTGGGCGAGAGCCGACGCGAAGAGACGCATGTCCTCCTCGCTCGACGCGAGTTCGCTCGCAGCCTCCTCGGCCCGAAGCAGGCCCTCGACCATCCCGAGATGGTCGGCCGCGACGTGCACCGTCTCGGCTTCGTCGAGCCGCAGCGGCGGGCGGCCGGCCGGCCGTACGACACAGATCGTGCCGACGAGCTGCCCACCGCGGGTGACGGGGACGGCGAGGGCGGGGCCGGCGCCGGCGAGGTCGAGCGCGACGGACTCCGTCTCGACGGCGACCGCGCCGCGTGCCGCCCGGCGCTCGAGATCGAGGATCCGGACGTCGGCCGGCTCGTCGGGAGTCGCCGGCAGATCGGGCAAGAGCGTGTGCTCGACCAACCGAAGCACCCCGCTCGGCTCGAGGACGGTCCAACGGGCGGCGACGTCGAGTCGCGCCCCCAATGCGGTGACCACCCGCTGACCGATGCTCTCCACCGTCGAACCCCGACGAGCGACGAACTCGCCGATCTCGATCACGAGCTGCGCGGCGGCCGGCTCGGCGTCGACCAGATCGACCGCCGCGGCGGGGGCCAGGAACGACAGCGCCACCGTCTCCTCCGACACCGGCATCTCCAGCACGACCTGATCGACCCAGGTCCCGCCGGAGAGCACACCAACGGGTCGACCGGCGGCGGGGTTCACCACGTCGGTGTCGACCCGCTCGACGATCAGGTCATGAATCGACAGGCCCCCGAGATCGTCGACCGGCGTGTCGAACAGTGTTCCCGCCGCCCGGTTCGCTTCGGTGACGGTCTCGTCGCGGACCAACAACACCGGGGTCGGCTGGGCGAGGGCCCAGATCGACCAACTCTCGGTGTCGGTCCCGGAGTCGGTCACGTCGATCCGATGGATCCGTTCGCCAACAGGCTCGTCGACAGTGCGCACGTCTGGAACCAGAAGGTGTTGATGCTGCGGACCACCGTCTCGAGGCCCTCGAGGTCGGGGGGCTTGACCACGTAGGCGTTGGCCCCGGCCAGGTGTGCGGCACGTGCGTCGATGGGGTCGTCGCTGCCCGACAACACGATCGCAGGCAAGGTGGCGAGCTGATCTTGATGGCGCACCCACTCGATCAGCTCGAGCCCCGATTCGGCGCCGAGCTTGAAGTCGACGATCAACAACGAGGGGGGCTCACGCGACTCGAGGAGCCCGATCGCGACCCCGACGTCCGGGACCGTGTGGACGTGCGCCGCCGAACCGACCCGCTGGAACGCCGAGCGGATGAGGGCCTGATCGAACGGGTCGTCGTCGATGACCATCACCTGGCTCACGGTGTGATTCGTGCTCATCATCGCCCCTTCCCCGATCCATCGGCAGATCGCCCGCCGACATGAGTATCGCGGGTGAAGCCGGTCGGCGTCACGTATCGCCGCCCAAGACCGCGCTCGGTGCGGGCACGTGCTCAGCCGGAGGGTGTGTCGTCGACGAGCGCACAGGCGCCGAGCCAGAACGCATCGACCCGGCGGACGAGATCGTCGAAGTCCTCCATCGAGCTGGGCTTCACCAGGTACGCGTTGGCGCCGGCGTCGTAGGCGGCCCGGACGTCGGTGCGATCGTCGGAGCCCGACAACACGACGAAGGGCACCGTGGAGGTCGACTCGTTGTCACGCGCCCAACTCACGAGGGTCAGGCCCGATTCGCCGGCGAGGCGGAGGTCGACCACGACCAGCACGGGATGCGGGCGCTCACCGAGCACCTCGGTCGCCGCCGCCACCGTGTCGACGATCTGGATCTCCGCGGCGGAACCAATGCGCTCGAATGCTCGCTGGATGAGCGTCTGATCGAGCGGGTCATCTTCGACCAAGAGAACCCGCTGAACACCGCTCATTTGTTCGACACTACCAACCCCACCTGACCGGCGCGTGCGCCATCGGGGTGCGGCTGTCAGGATCTGGTCATGGCCGAGCCGATCCCCTTCCGCCCCACATCCGACGTGTGCGACGACCACGACGACGCCGAGATCATCACCGAGCGCTTCATCTCGCTCGGCGGCGCGCCGCACGCGGCCGGGCGGGCCGCGACGGTGAAGGCCCATGAAGACAACTCGATGGTCAAGGACGCGGTGGCCGAACCCGGCGCCGGCCGCGTGCTGGTCGTCGATGGCGGTGGATCGCTCCGGCGATCCATGGTGGGCGGCAACGTCGCCGCCGAGGCCGCCGCGAACGGATGGGCTGCGATCATCGTCTACGGCGCGGTTCGCGACACGGTCGAACTTCGCGACACCGCGATCGCCGTCTTCGCGCTCGGCACGGTGCCGCGCAAGACCGACAAGCTCGGTATGGGTCAGCGGGACGTGCCGGTCTCGTTCGGCGGGGTGACGATCTCACCCGGCGACGCCGTGTACGTCGATCCCGACGGCGTCGTCGTGCTCGCCGCTCAGGACTGAGCGATCAGCCAGTTCTCGATCTCGTCGACGAGGTCGGCCGCAGCGATCTCGATGATCCCACGATCGTCGAGGCTGCGCGTCGGAGACAGGCGCGTGGGCAGCCGCTTGAGCATGCGCTTGGCCTCGGAGAAGCGCCGGGGCATCTGCTGGTACCACTCGGCGCCGACCGCGTAGGCGCGGAGACGCTCATGGTCGCAGGCGCGTTCGGCGAGCACCATGATCGGTGTCGCCCAGAAGATCGCGTCGCGCTTGACCGCCTCGAGGGCGGGGAGGCCCGAGCCTTCGCCATCGGTCTGCAAGATCACGACGTCGGGCAGCCAGCCGGTGGCGACCGAGGCCTCCAGGGCTCGAACGAGCGCGTCGGGAGAATCGACGAATTCGAGCACGACGTCGATGCCGACGGCATCCGCAGCCGTGGCGATCATCAGATGACGGGTGTGATCGGGGGCGTGAACGAGCGCTCGCACACTCAGATCAACGGTGCAGACCCCGCCGATGGATTCACCCGGCCGGGGGCGGCAAGAGCTGGCCGTCGGCGACGGCCTGGTCGATGAATCGTTCGGCGACGGTCCACACCTGTGAGAGCCCGTCGTCGATCGCGCCGTTGATCGCCTTCACCCGATCGGCGGTGACACCGTGCTGGCGCCAACTCCCGCCGCCGATGGCGACGTTGAGCAGCAGCGGCTGCAGCCGGTCACAGGCGTAGGCGAACCGGCCCTCCGGGGTCGATCGCGCCTCGTACTCGTCCCACAGCGCTCGGAACTCGGCGCCCTGTTCGTCGGGCAGCAGGCCGAAGATCCGGTCGGCCGCCTCCTGCTCGGCGGCCTCGGCCGCCGCCCGTTGTTCGTCGTCGTAGATGAAGACGTCGCCGGCGTCGATCTCGACGATGTCGTGGACGAGCAGGATCTTGATCGCTCGGCCCACGTCGATCGGTTCGTCGGCGAGCGGGGCGAGGGTCATCGCCGTCATCGCGAGATGCCACGAGTGCTCGGCCGAGTTCTCCTGGCGGGAGTCGTCGGTGAGCATGCTCTGGCGGAGCACGGTCTTGAGCTTGTCGAGTTCGTAGACGAAGGCGAGCCGACTGGCGATCTCGTCACCCGCCTCGGCCGCGATCTCGAGCGCGGCCTCCCTATCCATGGTGGGCCGCCCAGAGCTTGTGGGCTCGGGCCCGGTGGCGATCGGCGCCGAGCTCGGCACATCGTTCGTCGAAACCGGGCTGGGGACCATGCCACGCCATGGCGTCGACGTCGCTGACCGGCGCGTCGAGATCGACGGTGGCGATGCGCCGGAACAACAGCGCGTCCTCGAACTGCTCGTGCAGCGTGTGGGCGAGCTTGGCCGCACCGCGGACGTTCACGTCCCACTCGGCGGCGTCGTGGGGCACCTGATCGATGTGGCCGTAGCGGGTGAGGATCGTGGCCGCCGACTTCGCACCCCAACCAGGGAGGCCGGGGAAGCCGTCGGCGGTGTCACCGACGACGCCGAGATAGTCGGGAATCGACTCGGGCGGCACGCCGAACTTCTCGATCACGCCGGCGCGGTCGTAGGTGATCTCGCGACGGCGGTCGAGTTGGATCACCCGCCCCTCGTCGGTGACGCACTGGGCGAGGTCCTTGTCGGGGGTGCAGATCACGACCTGCTCGACCCGGGCATCAGCGGCCGCCAGCGCTGCGCCCGCAGCCATGGCGTCGTCGGCCTCGTGCTCGATCTGGGGCCACACCTCGAAGCCGGCCAGCGTCAGCAGCGCTTCGATCTCCGGGAACTGGGCGAACAGCTCGGGATCGATGCCGCTGCCGTCCTTGTAGCCCTCGTAGAGATCGTTGCGCCACGACTCGATCACGTGGTCGGTCGCGATCCCGATATGGGTCGCGCCGTCGGCGACGAGATCGAGCACCGTGTTGAGCACGCCGCGCTGGGCGCCGTGGCGGGGGTCGCGGTTCGACTTCGCGTAGTGGAAGCGGAACAGCTCATAGGTGCCGTCGACGAGATGAACCTTCACGGGGCGAGCCTCGCACACATCGTCGGGCAAGATGCACGGGATGACCGAACGGGTTCCGCTCACCGATCTTCCGATCGAGGCATGCGTCGACGACGTGCGAGCGGCCCTCGCGACGGCCGACCGATGCGTCGTCACCGCGGAGCCGGGTGCGGGCAAGACGACCATCTTGCCGCTGCGCCTGCTCGACGAGCCCTGGCTCGAGGACCAGACGATCATCCTGCTCGAACCGCGTCGCATGGCCGCCCGAGCCGCCGCCCGCCGACTCGCCCGCCTGCTCGGCGAGGACACCGGTGAGACGGTCGGGTGGATCACCCGCGACGACCGAGCCGTCGGGCCGGCGACCCGGCTGCTGGTCGTCACCGAGGGGGTGCTGACCGCCCGGCTCGTCGACGATCCGGCTCTCACCGACATCGGGCTCGTGATCTTCGACGAGTTCCACGAGCGGTCGGTGCCCGGCGACGTGGGCCTGGCCCTGCTCCTGGCCGGGCGACGGGCCGGTGAGCACGACGCCCGCATGCTGGTGATGTCGGCGACCATCGACGCCGACACGGTCGCCGCCCATCTCGACGGCGCCCCGATCGTCACGAGCCCGGGCCGCACCCACCCGATCGAGATCGTGTGGCGGCCCAAGAAGCGGCGCGACCCGCTGGCGCCGGCGGTGGCCCGCGCCGTGCGTGAGGCCCTGAAGGGTCCCGGCGACGTGCTCGTGTTCCTTCCCGGGGTCGGAGAGATCCGCTCGGTCGAGCGCGAGCTCGTGGCCGCGCTCGGGCCCGACGGGCCCACGGTGCTGCCGCTGCACGGCAGCCTTCCGGCCGCCGAGCAGGACGCCGCGCTCGTCGCTCGAGCCGGACGGCGCGTCGTGCTCGCGACCAACATCGCCGAGACATCGCTCACCGTCGACGGCATCACCGCAGTCGTCGACGCGGGTCTCGAACGAACGGCCCGCCTCGATCCTCGCACCGGCATGAGCGGCCTCCACACGATCGCCTGTAGCCGGGCGTCGGCCGACCAACGCGCCGGTCGGGCCGGTCGACTCGGACCGGGCATCGCCATCCGGCTCTGGTCGAAGGCCGAGCACGCCGCCCGGAAGCCCCACGCTCCACCGAACATCGTCGACGACGACATGGCGCCCGTCGTGCTCGACCTCGCCCGCCGCGGCATCACCGATCCGGCGAGCATCCCGTTCCTGACCCCTCCCGAGCCGGCCCGCTGGCGCCAGGCGGTCGAGTTGCTGTCGACGCTCGGTGCGCTCGACGACGACGGCGCCGCCACCGTGCGGGGCCACACCATGGCCGCCCTGCCCGTGCACCCCCGGCTCGCTCGGATGATCGTCGAGGCTCGCCATCCCTGGCTCGCGTGCGTCGCCGCCGCCGTGCTCGACGAACGAGACGTGCTTCGGGGCCGGCCGGCCGATCTGCCCGTCGAGCTCGTCGATCGGGTGCGGCTCATCGTCGACCCCGACGACGGACACGAGGCGGCCGACGGTCGAGCCATCCGCGGCGTACGCGAGCGCGCTCGACAGCTCGCCCGGCGGGCTGGCATCGAGGCCGGACTCGGGCCCGGCGACGTCGATCTCACCGCACTCGGCGCCACGATCGCCGCCGGCTTCCCCGATCGCATCGCCCGCCGGATCGGCTCGACCCGCGGCGGGTTCGTGACGGCTGATGGCCGCTCGCTGAGCATCGACAAGCGGCACCCGCTCCACGAGGCCGCCGGCATCGTGGCCGTCGACGTCGACGCTCGATCGAAGCGGGGAGCCGTCCACCGCGCGGCACGGCTCGAGGCCCGCCTCGATCACCTCGTCTACGCCACACCCGACCTCGCCGCCACCGTCGACCGGATCACCCGCGAGTGGGGCGTGACCCCGACCCCGGGCGGCCGCCACGACGGACAGGGCACCGCGAACGCCCTGCTCGCCATCGGCGGCGGTGCCTACCTCGAGATCATCGGACCCGACCCTGACCAACCCGATCCCGATGGCCCCCGCCCGTTCCACGTCGACCAGGTGACCGAGCCGCGGCTCGTCACGTGGGCGGCGGCGGTGCCGGATCTGGATCTCTGGATGCGGTGGTGTGCGGCCCGCAAGATCGATCCGGGGCCGGCCTTCGCCATGCAGCGAACGACCCCCGAGGGGACGGTGCTGCGCTGGCGGCTGACCCCGCCGCCAGAGGTCGGGGACGGCATCGTGCCCTTCCTGATCGAGTGGCCCGGGCCGACCCCGGCCGCCACCGCCGCGACCGGCGTCGAGCTCTTCGCCCTCGAGCTCACCCACCCCGACCCCGCCATCGCCGGCCGCCTCCAGGAGTACGGGCTGCCCCACCCCGTTGCGCGTTCGGCGCCGTCACTCAGCGCGACGCTCTTCACGCCGGCGGGCATGGTGACCCTCGGGAGCTGACAGGAAGGGTTCATCGCGCTGTCACCACCGAGCGTGGGATCGGTGGGATACTCAGACCGTGGCAATCGACCCCGAGGAGCTCGACGCCGCCGATCTCGACGATCCGGCCGCGGTCAAGGATCTCCTCGCGCGCGCCGCTGAACGCATCCGTGAGCTCGAACGCGACGGCGTGCGCGCCGTCGGCGGCGTCGTCGGCGAGATGCTCGACCAGGCCGCCCGCTCGGGCGACGAGATCCTCGACGACGCCAAGGCCGACGCTGCAGGCATCCGCGACCTGGCCGAGAAGGCGAAGCGCGACGCCGAGGCCGATCGGGCTCGGGCCGCCGAAGAAGCGGCGGACACAGTGTCGGTGGCCGCCGAAGAAGCCGGCATCCTCCGCGACGAGGCCCGCGCCGAAGCCGACAAGATCCGCACCGACGCCGCCGACGCGGCCACGGCCACTCGGGCGGCGGCCGACGAGGCTGCCGCCGCGACGATCACCGACGCGAGCAGCGCCGCCGAGAAGCTCTCGACCGAAGCGGCTGAGAACGCAGCTCGCCAGATCAGCGACGCCGAGCACCGCGCCGCCGAGCTGATCGAGGACGCCAACGAGAAGGCGTCGAGCATCGCCGCATCGGCCGAGGCCGAAGCGATCGCTCGTTCCCAGCAGGTCCTCAACGACGCCCAGGCCCGGCTCGACCGACTGCTCGCCGCCGAGCGCGACGTCCACGACCGGCTCACGGCCGCCATGGCCGACATCCAGCAGTCGGTCTCGCGCGTCGGGGTCGATCAGGCAGCCGAGTTGGCCCTCACGGTCGAGGACACCGCTCCGGGCGCCATCGACGATGCACCGTGGGCCGACGAGCCCGTCGACGACATCGCCCGGCGACGATCAGCCTGACCCCCAGGCGACCCCGACTCGTGAGTCCGGGAGAATCACACCCTCCGTGGTGAGACACGCGCCTCATGTAGTGACGACCGAATGTCGGAACGTTTTCGGAAAGAAATCTTGGATTCCCTCTTGTCATGATTACGACAAAATCGTAAAGTAACCGCAACACAGATTGCGGAACGGATTCCGATCCTCCCCCCTTCGGTCTGTGTGGTCGAGGCGTCGTCCTGGGCCTGCCGGAATTTGTCCATACCGCCCGCGCTCCGGCAGGCACAAGACGGCGCCTCGTCCGTTTTTCGCTCCAGAACTGGCCAAACGGCGTCTCTGGGCTGCGTCAGAGATCAGAGCCGGCGCCGCTGTCGAGCACGGTGCGGCCTTCGAGCGCCCGCCCGAGCGTGAGTTCGTCGGCGTACTCGAGGTCGCCGCCGACCGGCAGGCCGCTCGCAATACGACTGACACGAACACCCATCGGCTTCAGGTACTTCACCAGCAACGCCGCGGTCGCTTCACCCTCGAGGTTCGGGTTGGTCGCGATGATGATCTCCTCGATGTCCTCGTCGGCGACGCGTGACATCAGCTCCTTGACCCGCAGCTGCTCGACACCGACACCATCGATCGGACTGAACGCACCCTGCAGCACGTGGTAGCGGCCGCGGAACTCCTGGGTGCGCTCGATCGCCACGATGTCCTGCGCGTCCTCGACAACGCACACCATGCGACTCTCGCGCCGAGGGTCACGACAGATCGGGCACTCGTCACCGCCCTCGCTGAGGTTGAAGCAGCGCGGACAGAACGAGACCCGTTCCTTGGCGTCAATGATCGCCCGACTGAGCCGCAGGGCGTCCTCCGTCGGGGCCTTCAGGAGATGGAAGGCCACCCGCTGGGCGGACTTGGGGCCGATGCCCGGAAGCCGACCGAGCTGATCGATGAGCTCCTGAACGGTCGACGAGTAGCTCACTCGCCCCCCAGCAGGCCGCCGAGCCCACCGAGATCGAGGCCACCCATCGCCCCGGACTGACCGGCCGACAGCTGCTCGGCTGCGTCTCGCAGCGCCGCGAGGACGAGATCCTCGAGCAGGGAGACGTCGTCGGGATCGATCGCCTTGGGGTCGATCGAGACGGACGTGAAGTCGAAGTGGCCGTCGACCTGCACGGTGACGAGACCACCGCCGGCGCTGCCCTCGACGATCTCGTCGGCCGCCGCCTGCACGCCGGCCATCATCTGCTGGGCCGACTCCAGGAGCCCGCCGAGATCCATGCCGCCGAGCGGATTGCCACCGCCGGTCAGCGCGCTGAGGTCGGGAAGGCCGGTCGGTTCGTCGGACTGGTCGCTCATGGCTCCTCCGTGGGTTCCTTGGTCTGGAGTTCGGCGCCGGGGAAGGCCTCGGTCAGCCGTTCGATGATCTCATCGGTGTGTGACGGTGCGTCGACCAGATCGTGGAGGTCGACATCGTCGTCGTCGGGCGGCGACGGCCCGGGGTCGCCATCGTCGAACGGCGGCGGGGACGGCATCGACGCATCAGCGGCCTGCTCCGGCATGGGCGGCTCCGGCGTGGGCGGCTCCGGAGTCGGAGATTGCGGCGCGGACGGCGGCGCGGCCGGTGACGGCGGGTGCACCTCGTCGACGAGGACGTTCCACAGCTGGGCGAGATCGTCGGCCGACCGCGAGCCGGACGCCGGGCCGAGCACCTCGGTGGCCCGCCGGATGACCGTGTCGCGGTCGAGATCGAGATGGATGCCGGCAAGCTGCACGACCTCGGTGGGCGACAGGGGCCGGATACCCCGAAGCGGTGCCGCCGGATCGTCGTCGATCGAGGCGGCCGGCTCGTCGATCGGGGCCGCGACCTCGGCGACCGGCTCAGGATCGGACGACGGGACGGCCGGCGGCGGTGATGGGTCGGCGCCAGGGACCGGCGGCGGAGCGGACGAGACGGTGGGCGGCGGCGCCGGTGTCTCGGCGGGAGGCGTGTCGCCGCGCTTCTCCGCGAGGACTCGCCGGGCCGCGGCGGCGGCCCCGGACCCTCCGCCGGTCTCGGTCGGCGCCGGTTCAGGCGTGGGCGTGGGCGGGGTGGCCGGCGCCGGTTCAGGCGCAGCCGGCTCGGGAACGGTGGCCGGCTCCGGTGCGGTCATCGGGGCATGGGCGGGCTGAGGGGAAGGGGCGGGAGCCGGGGCGGTCACCGGCGCACCGCCGGCGAGGTGGCGTTCGAGTTGCTCGATGCGGTCGGTGAGGGCGTCCAACGATCGATCGGCGTCGGGGCGACAGAGCCGCACGAGGGCGACTTCGAGGTCGACGCGCGGGTCGGGGGCCTGGCGCATTTCGACGAGCGAGAGGCCGAGGGTCTCCATCGCTCGAGTCATGGCGGCCGGCGACATCAATGCGGCGATCCGGCCGGCGCGTTCGGTCTGGGCCGGCGAGAGCCGAGGCGGGGGTGCTCCCATCGTCGTGAGGAAGGCGTCGCGCAGCACGGCCAGCACGTCCTCACCGATCGTGCGGGGATCACGGCCCCGGCCGGTGGCATCGCCGACGGCGGCGAGCGCGGCGGCGACATCGCGATCGGCGATCGCCTGGGCGAGCGCGTCGGTGGTGGTGTCGACCTCGACGACGCCACCGGCCGCGACCACTCGGTCGAGCGCCGAGAGCGTGTCGCGCACCGAGCCACCACCTGCGGCGACGACGTGTTCGACCGCGTCGTCCGACACCTCGAGCCCGGCGTCCTCGCTGACCCAGCGGACGTGCTCGGCCATCTCGTCGGCGCCGAGCAGGGTCAACTGGAAGACCTGGCAGCGGCTGCGGATCGTCTCGACGACCTTGTGGGGTTCGGTGGTGGCGAGCACCCAGGTGACGTGATCCGGCGGTTCTTCGAGCGTCTTGAGCAGGGCGTTCTCCGCCTGGCTCGTGAGCATGTGGACCTCGTCGAGGATGTACACCTTCGCCCGGCCCGGCGTTCCGAGGCTGACCTTGGCGAGCAGGTCGCGCATGTCCTCGACCTTGTTGTTGCTCGCCGCGTCGAGTTCGTGCAGATCGAACGACCGGCCCTGCTCGATCGCGACACAGCTCTCGCATTCGCCGCAGGGTTCGCCTTCGGGGCTCAGGTTCTCGCAGTTGAGCGCCTTGGCGAGCACGCGGGCCGAGGTGGTCTTGCCCGTGCCGCGCGGGCCGTGGAAGAGGTAGGCGTGGCCGACCTCACCCTTGACGACGGCGTTCTGCAGGGCCGACACGACGTGGCGCTGGCCGCGGATCTCTCCGAACCGCTGGGGTCGGTAGCGACGGTAGAGCGACTGGTAGGCCATGCCGGGCCGACTCTACTGCGCCGGGGGTGACGTGCCCGCGGCGGTCAGTCGCGGTCGGCGAGGCCGTCGAGGCCGGCGACGACGAAGGCCGGCACGGTCTCGAGCCGCTCGGCGCGAAACGTCGCACGGTCGGCGGGATCGGTGGCGAGGTAGTCGAGCAGCAGGCCCGAGGTGAGCGAGGACAAGACCCGCGCGGCCTGGCCCGCGTCGAGATCGGTGCGGGCGCGGCGCAGCTGGGTGGCGACCGTGTCGACCCACCGTTCTCGGACCGCCTCGACCGCCGCCTGGACTCTCGGATCAGTGTTGCTCCGCTCGCGCAGCTGGATCCGGAAGAGGTCCTCGGCGCCGTCGACGAGTTGGAACCAGGTCTCGAAGGCCCGTCGTACGAGCGCGACTGGGCCGGCGTCGGGGGTCGGTTCGGCGGCGTCGGCGAGGACGAAGCGTCCGGCCCCCTCGGCGTCCTCGAGGACCGCGAGCAGCAGGTCGGTCTTGTCGGTGAACTGGTGGTAGAAGCTGCCGTTCGACACGCCGGCGGGGCCGAGGACATCGCGGTGCAGGCTCACGCCGTCGTGGCCGAGCTCCGCGAACGCGACCCGGCCCCGCTCGATCAAGCGGCGGCGGGTTGCCTCCCCCCGAACCGATGTCGTGGTCGTGGTTCTTGCCTCGTCCTTACGCACACCCCGCACGCTACTAGAGAAAGTTCTCTAGACGAGAGTCTCTACTCGGAGGTCCCCCATGCTCCCCCTGTACGTCATCGGCCCGGTCGTGTTGATCGCCGTCGCCGCCGAACTGCTCTGGTCCCGCCATCGGCGGGCCGGGCTCTACACCCTGAAGGAGTCGCTCGCGAGTGTCGGTACCGCCGCGGTCAACCAGGTCGGCGTGGTCGTCAGCCTCGGCTGGAAGTACCTCGTGTTGGCCGGCGCTGCGTCGTTCGTGCCGTGGTCGATCCCACTCAATGCTGCGACGATCGTCGTGGGCTTCCTGGCGGTCGAGTTCTTCTACTACTGGTACCACCGAGCCGGCCACGAGATCCCGGCGCTGTGGTCGATGCACTTCGTCCATCACAGCTCGCCCGAATACAACCTCCTCGTCGCGCCGAGGCTGTCGTTCCTCGCCAACTTCACGACCCCGTTCTTCTTCGTGCCGCTGGTCGTCATCGGCTTCTCGGCCGAGTTCGTGTTGGTGACGCTCGCGGTCGGGCTGTTCCTCCAGTTGTTCCTGCACACCCAGGCGATCGGCACGCTCGGACCGCTCGAGGGCATCGTCAACACCCCCTCGGCCCATCGGGTCCACCACGGGACGAACGAGCAGTACATCGACCGCAACTACGGCAGCACCCTCTTGATCTTCGACCGCCTCTTCGGCACCTACGAGCCCGAGGGCGAGACGGTGCGCTACGGCGTCACGACCGGTCACTGGGGCTACAACCCGCTGCGGCTGCAGTTCGCCCCCGCCTGGCGGTTCGTGCGAGGCGCATGGAAACGTGAACGCGAGGTCGTCGCCGACCGTGAGCCGGCGGTGGTGTCGTGATGGGTCGCCCCGGTTTGCTGGTCGGTCTGACGTTCCTGGTCGGCGCGCTGCTCGGCATCGGCGCCAGCTCGGTGTTCCTCGACGTCGAACCCGGCTTCGTGCAGGAGTCGGTCCAGGCCCGGCTCGGCAACGGTCCGCTCGCCGAGTTGGTCTTCGCCGGTCTCGACGACGCGGTGTTCGAGCAGTCGGTCGCGGAGATACGCGCCCGCCAGTTCCGCAACCTCACGATCGCCACGGTGATCGCCGTCGCCGGTGCCGTGGCGCTCGGCCACGTCGTCGGCCGGACAGCGACATCGAGGGTCGAGACCTGACGGCCGGCGAGCCGCATCCCGATCGGGCGGATCCTGCGCATGCAGCGACAAAAGCGACGCCCGTTCCCGGGAGTGGCGGCCAGGCGATCTGCGGCACACAGGCAGCTTCGCTGAGAGCTGCTGCCTTCCGGCCCTGACCCGGTTCACGAGTGCCTGTTGCACAGGACCCGACCGCCACAC
>JBCBYI010000009.1:0-20216 GCA_039815945.1 Actinomycetota bacterium
AGAGTTCGTCCTGCACGGCACCGAGCCCGATCAACACGAGCCCGATCGCGATGCAGGTCGTGCCGACGACGACCAAGGGTCGACCGCCGAGCCGTTCGACGAGCCACCCGGCCGCCGACGCACCGATCGAGAAGGTGATCGGTCGGGGCAGGATCATCAGCGAGATCGCTGCCGCGCCCAGATCGAACACGTCGGCGAGCAGCAGCGAGGTGATCACGAGCCCGGCCATGTAGGGCCCGTTGAGGAAGATCTGGCTGACGATCGGGAGGAAGACGTTGCGCTCGCGCAGCGCATCGAGTTCGACGAGCGGATGATCGGTGCGTTGCTCGTACCGCAAGAACGCGAACACGAAGATCGGTGACGCCACGAGGCCGGCGACGACCCCTGGGTGAGCCCATCCGAGCGGCACGCCGCGGTTGATCGCGACGAGCAGTGAGCCGATGCCGATCGCGAGCAGGAAGCTGCCGACGACGTCGAACGTGTGGTCCTCGCGGCGCTCGGTGGCGGGGAGCACGAACCAGGCCAGCACGACGGCGATCGCCATGCCGGTGCCCTGGATGAGGAAGAGCGCCCGCCAACTGGTCGCCTCGATCAGCGGACCGCCGACGGCCACGCCCACTGCGGGGGCGGCGGCGAGCACGGCGCTCCAGGTGCCGGCGACCCGCGTGCGTCGATCCTCGGGAAAGACCGACATCATGATCGCGAGCGCCGACGGACCGGTCGACGCGGCGAAACCCTGGGCGGCGATGCGCAGGGCGATCAGCATGAACGCGGAGGTCGCGAGCGTCGTGAGCAGCGAGAACACCGCGGCGCCGGCGAAGCCGATCAGGTACATGCGACGGTGGCCGTAGAGGTCGCCGAGCTTGCCCGCCATCGGCGTGAAGACCGCGAACGCGAGCAGCGGACCGGCGATCACCCACGTGATGACCGAGACGCTCGAGTCGAGATCCTCCGCGATCGTGGCCAGCGCCGCGGACAAGACGGTGATGGTGAACGACGAGCAGGCGACACCCGTGAGCGCCACCATCTGCACGACCCGCGGGCTGAACCGGCGGTCGTTCGGTGGGGCGAGGAGGCTCACCATTCGACCCTAGGTGAACGCTCGTTCACATCCCTCGTCGTATGACCGGTGTCACCTCGGGACGGGGTGGCGGGTGCGCCAGGCGGCCGCGTCGGCCCGTGCTTCGACTTCGGCCGGGATGTCGAGATACGCCTGTCGGGACCGCCGGTGGCGCACCAGACCGGCGAGATAGTGGCGGAGGTAGTCGAGGCTGAAGCGCAGATAGCCCCGCTCGGCGTACTGGCGGACGTGGACGAGTTCGTGGGCGAGGAGCTGGCGATCGCCGCGGCGATCGCGGTCGTCCTTCACGAAGATCCACGAGCCGATCGTCATGCCGTCAGCGCCCCGCGGGAGCACGGGCACCTCGAGGATCCGGACCTCCTTCGCCAACGCGAGGTCGAGCACGTCGTAGGCGAGGAGTTCAGGGCCTTCGAGTCGCCGCACGCCCCTACAGTACGGGCAGTCACTCGGATCCGGGAGGTCGCCGTGGGGGTGCAGCACTACGCACGGGTCGAGGATCCGGTCGCGGCGATCCTCTCGTCGATCGGGCGCGACCACGACATCACGATCGACGACCTGGCGCCGGTCGACGAGTTCCACCTCGGCGGTGCGGCGGCGACCGCGGCGCTCGTCGCCGATCTCGACCTCCGGTCCGGCGACCGTGTGCTCGACATCGGTTGCGGCATCGGCGGCCCGGCCCGGAGGATGGCGTCGATCGCGGGGTGCGACGTGCTCGGCGTCGACCTCACGCCGTCGTTCGTCACCACGGCGACGGCCCTGTCGGAGCTCACCGGACTCGGTGACCGCACCGAGTTCGCTGTGGGCGACGCGACCCGACTGGAGCTCGACGGTTCCTTCGACGCGGCGACGCTCGTCCACGTCGGAATGAACATCGCCGACAAGGCCGGCTTCTTCGCTGCCATCGCCGACCGACTCGAACCGGGCTGCCGCTTCGGGGTGTACGACATCATGGCCATCGGTGATCCCGCTGAGCTCGCCTACCCGATGCCGTTCGCGACATCGGCCGACGATGCCTGGGTCGAGTCACCGCAGACCTACCCGACGGCCCTGGCCGCAGCCGGCTTCACCGTGTCGGCGCCGGTCGACCGGACCCGGCTCGCACTCGATGCCGCGGCAGCCGCGGCCGCCTCAGGGCCCCCTCCTGTCTCGCTCGCGACGTTGATGGGTCCGGACTTCGGCGCGATGTTCGCGAACCTCGGAGCCGCGATCCGCGCCGGTCTCGTCGCGCCGGTGCAGATCGTCGCGACTCGCTGAGTCAGCGAAGTCCCCAGTCGGCGAGCAGTTCGGGGAGTTCGCCGAGGTGCTCGAGGGTCGGCGCCTCGTGATCGCCGTCATGGCGTTCGTGGGCCCAGGTGACGTGGTACGGCACGTGCACCCCCTTGCCGCCGAGTTCGATCACAGGCAACACGTCGGACGGCAGTGAATTGCCGACCATCACGAAGTTCGTCGGGTCGACTCCGTGGAGCCCGAGGACCCGCTCGTAGGTGGCCGGATCCTTGTGTGCGACGACTTCGGTCTGCCAGAAGAACGCTTCGAGGCCGCTCGTCTCGATCCGTGAGCGCTGGTGGTAGAGGTCGCCCTTGGTGATGATCATCTTGGTGTGGTCGCCGAGTTCGTCGAGCACGTCGGCGACGCCGTCGATCAACTCGACGGGCCGGTCGAGCAGGGCGTGGCCGAGATCGAGGATGGAGGCGATCTGGGCGGTGCTGACGTGGCCGTCGCTGATGTCGATGGCGCACTCGATCAACGACAGGGTGTAGGCCTTCACGCCGTAGCCGTACTTGGGCATGTTGCGGGTTTCGATCTCGAAGAGGTGGTCCTCGATCTCGCTCGGTTCGCCGTAGTCGGCGAGCAGCGCCTCGAACTCGCGATGGCTGGCCTGGAAGCCGTCCTCGTTGTGCCAGAGCGTGTCGTCGGCATCGAACCCAATGATCATGATTCGGAGCGTACCGGTGCGCATCCGGCCCCTGCCGGGCGCCGTTATCCACAGATGTCGACGGGGTCCCCGGGCGGGTCAGAGGGCTTCGGTACCTTCCGAATCATGGCGTCATGTCAGCGTCCCGGATGCAGTGAACCGCAGGCCGGCACGTTGCTGCTCCACCGCAACGAGTGCCGAGCCGAGCTGTTGCCCCTCGGCGATCCCACCGGGGATCGCTACGGTCACGCGCTCTGCGAAGCCCATCTCAGCCGGGCGCGGGTGCCCAAGGGCTGGGAGATGGCGGATCGACGTCCGACGATCTCGACCGCAGCGGGCGCGGTCGACGAATCACGTCCCGGCGCGGCGGCCTGGGCCCCGCGCCGGGGGCGTGAGGTTCCCGAGGCGGTGGCCTCGGTGCGCTCACCCCTGCTCCGTCGGGCCTTTCTCGGTGTCGACGATGTCGGCGTCGGCAGCCTCGGCCGCGAGCAGGAGCTCGGGGTCGAGGAGGTCGGCGACGGCCTCGCCGGGTCGCACCGGGTTCATCATCAAGTCGATGCCGACCCAGAGCGTCTTGGCCGTCGGGTGGAAGAGCGGCGGCACGATCACCGCGATCAGCAGCGGCACGGTGGCGAGGCCGAAGAAATTCACATCGGGCCACAGCACCCACAGTCCCACCAGGATGCTGATCAGGATCAGGCCGAACGTGAAGATGGTGCTCATGCCGACCGCGCCGACGAAGTGGCCGGGATCACGCTCGAACACAAAACCGCAGCGGGGACACTCTGGGCGCAGTTCGACGACTCGCCGCGTGAGGTGGCGTCGGCCACAGACCGGGCAGGCGCGGCTGGCGCCTCGCCACAGCAGGACCAGCTTTCGGGGGGTGGGCCGGACGAGCTCGCTCATGATCCCGATAATATGTCCGGACAATTTGTCGAGCAACTGCGCTTCGCCGTCTGAGTCACATGTCACGCTCGTCGCGGGCGGTTCGGCTCGCCATCGTCGGTCTCGCCACCACCGTCGTCCTGCTCGTCGTGCTGATCGCGTCGCCGCCCCCCGCCGGCGAGGATCAAGAGATCGCCGAGCAGGCGTCGACCACCACCTCGACGACGACCTCGACGACCACCACCTCCACCACGACGACGTCGACGACGACCACCACCACCACCGAGCCGCCCTACGAGGGCTGGGTCGACCCGCGTTCGTCGGGCGAGCCATATGGCGAGACGGTCGAGGGGTTGCTCACATTCCGGGGCAACCCGACCCGGACCTACTACGGCGAGGGACCGGTGCCCACCGCGCCCGAGATCCGGTGGCGCTTCCCTGATCGGGCGATGTGCTCGAACTCCTCGGTGGGGGGCCAGGTCATCAACTGGTGCGGCACCGGCTGGACGGGGCAGCCCGCGATCTGGGAGCGCGACGGGCAGACCTGGGTCTCGTTCGGCGCGTACAGCCGCAACGTCCACTTCGTCGACTACGACACGGGCGAGCGGCTCCTGCCCGACTTTCGCACCGGCGACATCATCAAGGGTTCGGTCACCATCGATCCCGACGGCTTCCCGCTGCTCTACTCGGGCAGTCGGGACAACGACTACCGGGTCATCGCCTTCGACCGGGAGGAACCGACCGAGCTGTGGGCACTCAATGCGTTCGACGTGGCGCCCACCCGATGGAACAACGACTGGGACGGCGCCGGCCTCGTCGTCGACGACTACCTCTTCGTCGGTGGTGAGAACAGCCAGTTCCACATCGTCAAGCTCAACCGCGGGTACGACACCGACGGCTTGGTGACCGTCGAACCCGAACTCGTCTTCAACACGCCGGGTTGGGACGACGAGCTCCTCGCGGCCGTGGGCGGCAACGTGTCGATCGAGAGTTCGGTGGCGATCTCGGGCAACGTGGTCTACTTCGCCAACAGCGGCGGCCTGATCCAGGGATGGGATGTCACCGGGCTCGAGTTCGGGGTCGAGCCGACCCGGGTCTTCCGCTACTGGGCCGGCGACGACATCGACGCGACCCTCGTCATCGACGACGAGGGGATGATCTACGCCGGTGTGGAGTACGAGCGAGGCAACGCCCGCAGCCGCGAGGTCGGCCAGATCATCAAGCTCGACCCGTCGAAGGATCCCGAGGAGGCGCTGATCTGGGGGGTCGAGCAGCGCCCCCGGCTCGATTCGGGCATCTGGGCCACGCCGGGCCTGCACGATGATCTGCTGATCGTCCCCACCGACAGCGGCGACGTCCTCGGCCTCGATCGCTTCACCGGTGAGGAACGCTGGAGGGTCGAGTTGTTCGGCCCGACCTGGGCATCGCCGGTGATCGTCGACGACGTGTGGATCCAGGGCGATTGCAGCGGTGGGTTGCACGCGTTCGACGTCTCCGACACGTCGATCGAGCCACCCAAATTGTGGGAGCTCGAGCTGAGCGGATGCATCGAGTCGACACCAGCGCTGTGGCAGGGCCAGATCGTCGTCGGGACTCGGGCCGGCTACGTCTACGCCGTCGGTGACCCGCTCGGGTGACGCTTCGGTGACGCGGCGATCGGAGGATGACCTCATGCACCAGCTCACCCGTCTCCTGGCCCTTCTGTCGTTCCTCGCCCTCCTCGCCGCCGGCTGCGGTGGCAGCGACGACGATGCCGACACCACCGCACCCGCGGACGACGTAGCGGAGGTCGCCGACG
Organism: Actinomycetota bacterium; assembly: GCA_039815945.1. Classification (GTDB taxonomy): domain Bacteria; phylum Actinomycetota; class Acidimicrobiia; order Acidimicrobiales; family Aldehydirespiratoraceae; genus UBA11606. The sequence goes on from JBCBYI010000009.1 coordinate 5,680, forward strand.
AGGCGGAACCCGAGCCGGACGAAGAACCCGAGCCGGAACCCGAGCCGGAGGAAGAACCCGAGCCGGAACCCGAGCCGGAGGAAGAACCCGAGCCGGAGGAAGAGCCCGAGCCCGAGCCGGAACCGGCGTTGCCGGTCGGTACGTCGACCGGTCAGTGGAACAACACGACGTTCGGTTCGACGGGTGCAGCCTCGGTCGCGGTGACCGATGATGGTGACGTGCTCACGCTCGAACTCGACGTCACCGACGGCTTCGTCCTGGGTGCCGGCATCCAGAACATCATCGATCTCGAGTTGCCCAGCGAACAGCTGGCTGACGGTGTCGTGGTCGAGACCGCGGAGCTCGGCACGATGACCATCACGATCATCGACGGCGCGATCGATGTCGTCGGCGAGGGTGCGCCGGTCGCCGGCATCGCCGGCTTCACGGCCACCGGGACGATCGCCGACGGCATGCTGAGCGGCACCTACGAGGTGCAGTTCGACGCCGGCGACCCGGCGGTCGGGACCTTCGAGTTCGCGCTCGGCTGATCACTCGTCGAAGAGGGCGATGATCTCCTCGAGCCAGGCCTTCGGCGTGTCGTAGTCCGCCTCGGGCGTCTTGCCGAGGCGGATGACGACGAGGTCGGTCGTCGGGACGCACAGCACCCGCTGGAGTTCGAAACCGCTGCAGAAGAACGTGCCCCGGCCATCCTCGGCCACCCACCAGTGGGTGCCGTAGTGATTGCCCTCGTCGTCGACCGCCCAGGCCCGGCGTTCGTCCTCGACCCAGTCGCGGGGGAGCACCTGCGCGCCGTCCCATGCTCCGCCCCGTAGGTGGAGCAGGCCGTAGCGGGCCCAGTCCCGGGCGGTCATGTGGAGATACGACGAGCCGACGAAGGTGCCGGCGGCGTCGAAGGTCGGATCGGCCGACCGGATGCCGATCGGATGAAAGAGGGTCTCGTTCATCCAGGCCCGCATCGCGTCGGGTGCACCGATGATGTCGCCGACGATGCGGGCCACCACGTTGGTCGTGCCCGACGAGTAGTTGAAGACCGCACCGGGTGCGTGCTTGCGGGGTCGGCCGATCGTGTAGCCGGCCACGTCGTCGACACCGTCGCCGAACAACATGTCGATGCAGTGGCTCCACGCGGCGTCCTCGCCGTCGGCTGGGATCGCGTACGTCTCGTTGAAGTCGAGCCCGTCGACCATGCGCAGGAGGTGGCGGAGGGTGATCTCGTGCCGCTCGTCGTTGGCCCAGGCGGGCACCGGCGCCGGCGCGTCGAGATCGAGCCGGCCCTGGTCGACGAGGATGCCGACGAGCGAGTGGGTCACGCTCTTGGCCATCGACCACGACAGCAACGGGGTCTCGGGCGTCGCCTCGCCGCCGTACCGCTCGGCGACGATGCGGCCCTCGTGCACGACGACCGTCGCGTGGGACTCACCGAACCCGGGGTCGGGCTCGTCGCCGAAGGCGCGATCGAGGATGCCCTCGAGCTCGATGGCGTCGACGTGATCGGGGAGCGAGCCCGTCGACCAGTCCGTTGTCGGCCACGGCACGCCTGTCGGTTGCGGCGGGAGTGGCGGCAGGTCGGCGAGCGGGACCGGGTCCAGGATCGGCATCGGGGAACCATGCCAGAAAACCGAGACTCCTTGACGACGAGAACGGCTGACCGGGCTCAGGCCCGGTGCCAGACCGGGCCGTTGGGCGTGTCCTCCACGACGATCCCACGAGTGGTGAGCTCGTCCCGGATCCGATCGGCCTCCGCGAAATCCTTGTCGGCTCGAGCCTGAGTGCGGGCCGCGACGAGCGCGTCGATCTCCGCATCGTCGTCGCCCGCTTCGTCGCCACCGACGGTGAGGCCCATCGCCCCGGCGAGGTCGACCGCAGTCGCCACGAGAGCGCCGGCCGACTCGTCACCGGCGTCGAGCGCGGCGTTGGCTCGCCGGATCGTCTCGAACATGGTCGCCACACCCTCGGGCGTGCCGAGATCGTCGTCCATCGCCTCGATGAACGCCGTGACGGCGTCGGCGTCACGGTCGACTCCGTCGAGGGCGACCCCCGCACCACTGGCCTTGCGAGCCATCGCGTCGAGGCGCTTCACGCCTTCGCGGGCCTGGGCCATGACGTCCGGGTTGATCTCCATCGTCTTGCGGTAGTGGGTCTGCAAGAGCGCGAGACGCAGCGCGCGGGCGTTGTCGGGATCCTCGTCGAGCATCGACTGGATCGTCGTGTAGTTGTTCAGCGACTTCGACATCTTCTCGCCGCCGATGTTGATCATCGCGTTGTGCGCCCAGTGCTGGGCGAACTCGCGGCCGGCGGCGATCGCCTCGGCCCGCTCGTTGGTGTGGTGCGGAAAGACGAGGTCGGTGCCGCCACCGTGCAGGTCGAAGCCGTCGCCGAGGATGCCGAGGCTCATGGCGACGCACTCGATGTGCCAGCCCGGGCGACCATCGCCCCATGGCGAGGGCCACACCGGCTCGCCCGGCTTCGCCGCCTTCCAGAGCGCGAAGTCGAGCGGGTCCTCCTTGTTCTCGTCGACCTCGACGCGGGCGCCTGCGCCTTCGCGGAGGTCGTCGACCGTGCGATGCACGAGGTCGCCGTAGCCGTCGACCGTGTGCACGCGGAGGTATACGCCGGAGTCGTTGGCGTAGGCGGTGCCGTTGTCGATCAGGGTCTGGATGAACTCGACCATCTCCTCGACGTACTCGGTGGCATGCGGCCGGTCGTGGGGACGCAGCATGTTCAGCTGGTCGAAGATGACGTCGTCGTAGACCTGCTTCCACTCGGCGGAGATGACGGGCTCGGTCGTCTCTTCCTGCTGGGCGCGGGCGATGATCTTGTCGTCGATGTCGGTGACGTTCGCGACGTGGTGCACCTCGAGGCCGCGCCACTCGAAGTAGCGGCGCATGACGTCGTAGGTCATCGCTTGTCGGGCATGACCGAGGTGGGGATGGTCATAGACCGTGGGCCCACACGCGTACAGCGAGACCTTGCCCTCGTCGCGTTGCGCGAGCGGACGGACGTCGCCGTTGAGCGTGTCGTAGAGGCGGATCACGGTGGGGGCTCTTTCTGCGTCAGCCGATGGCCGCAGGAGCGGCCTCGAGTTCGAGACCGACGAGCGACGCGAGTTCACCCAGAATGGTAGGGGCCGAGCCGTCGGCGCCCCCCGAATTGATCGCGTCGGCGAGCTCCAGCAGCGTCGACAGCGCGGCCGGGGCGTCGAGGTCGTCGTCGAGCGCGGCGTGCACCCGGGCGACGTACGGCGCCGGGTCGGGACCGCCCTCGGCATGCCGCGCCCGGTGGAGGCGATCGAGCATCTCGGATCCGAGATCGATGTCGCCGTCGAACCACTCCCAGTTCGAGCGGTAGTGGTGGCGCATGAGTGCGATCCGGATCGCTCGTGGATCGGACTCCTTGATGAGTTCGCTGACGAAGACGAGGTTGCCGAGCGACTTCGACATCTTGGTGCCCTCGTAGGCGACCATGCCCGCGTGCATCCAATGGTTGGCGAACGGCACGCCGTTGGCCGCCTCGCTCTGGGCCTTGCTGCACTCGTGGTGCGGGAAGATGAGATCGCTGCCGCCACCATGCAGATCGAAGGTCTCACCGATGGTGCCTCGCGACATCGCCGAGCACTCGATATGCCAGCCGGGGCGACCCGGCCCCCATGGCGTGGGCCACGCCGGCTCGTCGTCGAGCGAGGGCTGCCAGAGGACGAAGTCGAGCGGGTTGCGCTGGCGAGGATCGTCGGGATTCCCGCCACGCTCGGCGGCGTACTCGATCATCGTCGCCTCGTCGTAGCCCGAGAGCGCACCGAAGTCGGGAAAGGTCGACACGTCGAAGAAGACGGTGCCGTCGACGACATAGGTATGGCCCTTGGCTTCGAGTTGCTCGATGAAACCGACCATCTCGTCGATCCACTTGGTCGCGTGCGGCTCCGTGAACACCGGCCGGGTGTTCAGCACCACCATGTCTCGATGGAACCGAGCGGTCTCCTGCGCGGCCAGCTCCAGGAAGTCGACCCCGAGCTCGCGAGCTTTTGGGAGGATCGAGTCGTCGACGTCGGTGATGTTGCGGACGAGCTTCACCTCGTGTCCGAGGCTCTCGAGCCGGCGGATGAGCAGGTCGTAGGTGAGATAGGTGTTGGCGTGGCCGAGATGGGTCGAGTCGTACGGCGTGATGCCGCAGACGTACATCCGGACCTCGTGTCCCGGTTCGAACGGGACGACCTCCCCGCGGGCCGTGTCGAAGAGCTGCACGGCGGTCACCGTAGCGGCCTCGCGCCGCGGGGCGAGAGCTACGATCCGAGCCGTATGAGCGGGTTCGTACACCATCGCACGATCGGGCTCTTCCGAGCGGGGTACTGCGCCGTGCTCGGCAGTGTGATGCTCTTCGACCTGCACGACACGGTGGCGCTGTACCGAAACCCGTTCTCGGTCTGGTTCCCGACACCGCTGATGGACGATCTCGGCATCGACCGGCCGCCGCTGTGGACGGTGGTGGTGGTCGCCCTCGCGACGGCGATCGCGTTCTGGTCCGCTGCGGTGGGCTGGTTCACGCGCACCTCACTGGCGTTGGCGACCGTCGGCTTCCTCGCGTTCCACTCGGTGATGCGGGGCTTCAGCAAGGCCAGCCCGGACACGAACTGGACGGAGCACCAGGTCGGCCTCGTGCCGCTGTTGTTGGTGACCCTGCTCCTGATCCCGTCGGTCGACAGTTGGAGCATCGACCGTCGCGGCCAGCAGCGGTCCGGTGACGCCGTGTGGATCTCGGCCTGGCCGGTGCGCCTCCTGCGCTTCGTGCTCGGCGCCGCCTACCTCGGCTCAGCCGTCTCGAAGCTCCGCGAGGACCTCGGCTGGGGCGACGGTGAGACACAGCGAGCCCAGCTCCTTCGGGCGTCGATGCGGTACGACATCGACCTGAGCCGCATGCTGGCCGAGAGCGAACTCGTCGGCACCATCGCCGGTGCCGGCACGATCGTGTTCGAGGTTGGTTTCGTGTTCGCGGCGGTGCTGATTCCGATCCGATCCCGGTGGCGGGTGCCGCTCGTCGTGGTCGGGATCGGCTTTCACGTGGCGACCACTGTCTTGATGAACATCTGGCACTTCCTGCCCTACTGGGCACCGGCGTACCTGGTCTTCTTGACGTGGGAGGACGTGCAGGCGTGGCGGGGACGTCATCTGCGCACACCGCGGGGCGGCACGACGCCGCTCGACACGAGAGCCCGACTCGCCGTCGTCACGATGACGGCGCTCCTGCTCGTCCCGACCGCCGTCGCCGCCGAGTACTGGCCGATCTCGGACTTCGGTGCCTTCTCTCGCCGGTCGGCGTTGGAGGCGAGCGGCGCCGATCGCCTCGTCCTGGTCGCCGATGACGGAAGCGAGCGCTTCTTGGTCACCGGCGATCTCGGCGAGCCGTTCGGTCGGCGTGCGAGCGCCGCCAACATCAGGCGGTGGTGGCTCGCGGAGACGGGAACGAATCGGTCGTTGACCCATCCCGACACCGACCCCGAGCTGCTCGACGAACTGCTCGGCTCGTACTGGCGCAACCTCGACGAGGACCTGCGGGCCGCCTACCCGACCCTGGAGGTCGTGCGGCTGGAGGTCGATGCCGATGCTCTGCCCGACGAGATCGTCGTCGTGAGCCGGGTCGCCCACACGGTCACGCCGGAGGGCTGACCGCCTCGTCGTCGGTCTCGCTCGGCGGCGTGAGCGGCTCGGTGGCCGGAGGCTGGGATCCTTCCCGGAGCTGCCGGAGGACGAGCACGACCACGAAGGCGATGCCGAGCACGCCGACGGTGGCGCCGACGACGGCGGTCGTGTCGATCGTGGGCCACGCCTCGTCGCTGATGATGGCCACCCCCGAGAGGGCGAAGAGCAGGCCGAAGATCAGGGCGGTGGCGTCGAGGGGATGGCGGGTCATTGGTCGTCTCCGGAGGGGCTGGGGAAGTCGAGGAGAAGGGCGAGCGTGAGCCCGACGAACGAGAGGTAGATCAGGGACACGGCGTCACCGTCGAGTCCGCGTCAAAGGAGCACACCTGGACATCGACCGCTCCGATGCCGACGTCGAGGTCGATCGTGAGCGTGCCGGGCTCAGTGCCGGTGAGGGTGGCGTCGACGGCGGCGTCGAACTCGTCGTCGTACCACTGGCGGTCGGCACCCATGACCTCGATCTCGCCGAGGCGGGCGTCGGCGTCGACCACGACGTTCATCGTCTCGGGGACGACGACCGACAACTCACCGATCGTCAACCCGACCTCGATGCTGCGGTCGGCACCGTCGAGGCCGACCCGGCTCAGGTCGACCTCGTAGTCGCCGAGGCCGAACAGATACGCGTCCTCGAGTTCGTCGACCGATCCGACGATGTCGGTCTTTTCGCCGACGCCGTCGTGCCAGTCGAGGTCGATCGCCGCGATCGCCCAGGCGATCGGCAAGACGGCGATGCCGGCGAAGATCAGGCCGCGCGCCCGGCCGAACCAGGCGGAGACGATCAGGCCGATGCCGATGATGGCCAGGGTGACGCCGCCGTAGACGGCAGGGTCGACGTCCCACCAGTCGGCTTGCTCGCCCACCATCGAGACACCTGCGAACACGAGCAGGAGGGCGACCGTGAGCGGCCCGAGGAAGGGTGCCGGCTTCGGTGGCCGGACGGGCCGGGCTGCTCGTCGCTGGGCTCGTCGTTCGGCGCGGTAGCCGTGTCGCCACTCGGCCCGCTGGGCTCGGAATGAGGCTCGAGCCTCGGCGAGTTCGCTCTTGACCTCGTCACGGGCGGCGAGCATCTCGGCGCGGAACTCCTCACCGCTCGATATCGGCGCATCGCCCGGTGCACGGTCGTCGACGTCTCCGTCATCGAGGCCGGCGTCGGCGTCGGCGTCGGTTCGGATCGGTTCGGCGGGTCGGCTCCGAGCCGCAGGTCGCCAGCCGTCGTCGCCGGGCCAGATCAGGAAGGCCACGCCCGCAGCGACGAGGAGCAGCGGCAGGGCCAGGCCGTCGCCGAGACCGAAGCCGTCGAACCAGACGAGCGGGCTCGTCACGATCAAGATCGCGCCGACCGCGAGGACCAGGAAGAGCAGGCCGCGGTTGCCCTCCGGCGATCCGCGCAACGCCCGCATCGCGCCGGTCTCGTCTCGGCCCTCCTTGGCGATCACGAGCCAGGCCAGCAGGTAGAGCAGGATGCCGCTGCCGCCGAAGATCGTGAGGAGCACGAACCCGATCCGCACGATGACCGGATCGATGGCGAAGTAGTGACCGAGCCCTCCGCCGACACCGGCGAGGACTCGGTCCGAGCGACTCCGACGCAGGCCTTCGAAGACGGGCTCGTCGTCGGGCGCCGCGCCCGGTGGGGGAGGCGGGGGCGGCGGGTTCGACTCGTCGGTGGGGGGAATGTCGCTCATGGGTCTCAGTGTCATGGTGGCGCACCGGTCTGGCCATCGGGGATGACCCTGGTCCGCCCCTGATGCCTCAGGGTGATCTCAGGGTCGCCCCTGAGTGGCAGTGGGGGGACGGTCTGCGACCATGGTGGCCATGGCTGACGACTGGCGTGCGAGCATCCCGGCCCGCTCGACCGATGACCGAGTGATCGGCGGGGTGTGCGCAGGCATCGCGCAGGCGATCGGACTCGATCCGATCCTGATCCGCATCGCCATGATCGTGCTGGGCTTCTCAGGTCCCGGTCTCCCGGTCTACGCGATCGCGTGGTTGGTGATGCCCGAGGGGCTGCCGGAGGATGGCCGAGAACGTTCGCCGGTCGAGTTCCGTCGCGGTGTCGGCCTCATCTTGATCGTGCTCGGCTCGGTGCTGGCCCTACGCGAACTCGGCCTCACCCCGCCCGACGAGGTGATCTGGCCGGTGCTGCTCGTCGGCACCGGTGTCGGGTTGGTGCTGTGGCAGATCCAACCCCAGATCGAATTCACCCGATGGGCGGCGGCCCGCGTGGCGGCCGGCATCGTGGTCGTCGGCACCGGTCTGGCGGCGTTCGTCGCCGGCAACATCTCCTTCTCGGCGGTCCGCGACGGCCTCTTCGGCACGCTGCTCGTGGTCGTCGGCCTCGCGTTGCTGATCGGTCCGTGGATCGTCGTGCTGGTGCGTGATCGCGCCGAGGAGCAGCGGCGTCGTCAGGCGGCCGACGCTCGCGCCGACGTCGCGGCGCACCTGCACGACTCCGTGCTCCAGACCCTCGCCCTGATCCAGCGCACCGATGACCCCAAGCAGATGAGCGCCCTCGCCCGCCAACAGGAGCGAGAACTGCGGCGCTGGCTCTATGTCGACGATCACGACCCCGATGAGTGGACCCTCAAGTCGGCGATCGATCGGGTCGCCGGTGTGGTCGAGGATCGTCACGACGTCGACGTCGAGGCGATCGTGGTCGGCGACCTGCCGGCGGACACGACGGTGGAGGCACTGGTCGGTGCGGTCGGCGAGGCCGCCACCAACGCGGCGAAGTGGTCGGGATGTCCGGCGATCTCGGTGTTCGTGGAGGTCGCCGACGGCGAACTCCAGGCGTTCGTGCGCGACACCGGTGTGGGCTTCGACCCCGACGACATCGCCGAAGACCGGCTCGGCGTTCGTGAGTCGATCCTGGGTCGGATGGAGCGGGTCGGCGGTACCGCCGAGATCGTGTCGGCGCCCGATGAGGGCACCGAGGTCCGCCTCGCCGTCGCCGTCCCGACGGGTACGGTGCCGGCATGAGCGCCGCGCCGCCCCGGGTCGTGATCGTCGACGATCACCGCATGTTCCGCACCGGCGTTCGCGCCGAGCTCGGCGACTCGGTCACCGTCGTCGCCGAGGCGGAGGACATCGCCGAAGCCGTCGCGGTGATCGACCAGTGGTCGCCCGACGTCGTGCTGCTCGACGTCCATCTGCCGTCGGGTACCGGTCGCGAGGTGATCGAGGCGATCGCCGCCGGCTCGACCGAGACGAAGTTCCTCGCCGTGTCGGTCAGCGATGCCGCCGAAGACGTCATCGACGTGGTCCGGGCGGGTGCTCGCGGCTACGTCACCAAGACGATCTCCGGCTCCGATCTCGTCGAAGCGATCCACCGGGTCCACGAGGGCGACGCCGTGTTCTCACCCCGACTCGCGGGCTTCGTGCTCGACGCCTTCGCCGGATCATCTGGCACCTCGGGTGCCAGCGACGACACGGACGATCTCGATCAGCTGACGCCTCGCGAGAAGGAGGTGCTGCGGCACCTCGCCCGTGGCTACACGTACAAAGAGATCGCCCGCCAGCTTTCGATCTCGATCAAGACGGTCGAGACCCACGCCTCGTCGGTGCTCCGAAAGCTCCAGCTCTCGAACCGCAACGAGTTGAGCCGCTGGGCGGCGGCCCGACGGATCTACTGACCCGGAATCGGGGCGTCCCAGAGGCGGAAGCCGAGCGAGCCGTCGGTGTCGAGATGCACCATCGCGAGGAAGACCCGGTCGGTGCCGACGGCGACGACAGGGATGTCGCCGAGGTCGGTGGCACGGACGGGCCCGCCGTACCAGGTCTCACCGTCGGGGGTGAAGGTCGCGCTCAGCAACTGCTCGGCGACGGCCGACGGTGTCAGCCGCCGTTCGAGGTCGGCGAGCTCGGCGAGGGTGAAGGTCACGAGGTCGTCACCGGTCGGTGGATCGAGGAACACGACGACGGGTTCGTCGCGATCGAGGTCGACACGAAACGCGCGTTCGTCGATGCTCGACCAGGTGTGCAGCACGCTGATCGTCTCGCCGTCGCGGGTGAGCGAGAGCACCTGCGAGGAGTTGACCGTGAGCGTGTACCCGTCGCGCAGGATCTCCTCGCGAGTCTCGACCGGTGTCCTCGGCTGGTCCCACCAGGTCATGGTCGCCAGCACCCCGGCCGGGCCGGTGCCGATGGCGGAGACATAGTTGCCGTCGGCGACCCCGGCGGCGAGCCGATCACCGGTGGGCAGGTGGTCGTGGTCGAAGAAGGTGAGGTATTCGTTGGGCGCGACGGCGACGAACCCTTCCCGCCAGGCGTGCATCGACCACACCGAGGTGTCGGCCTCTCGCTGGACCCACATGCCGTCCTGGTAGGCCCAGACGGTCTGCCATCCTCGGCCGGTCTCCACGATGTGGATCGACCCGCCGGGTGCAGCGGTCAGCGTGTCGACCTGACCGTCGCTGACGCTGCTCGCCCAGGCACCGTCGTCGTGGACCCACACGGGCCCGGGTTCGCCGTAGTTGCTGCCGTTGTCGAGATCGATCCCGAGTTCGGCGCTGTCGAGCTCGCCGACGACGATGCCGAGCGGACCGTAGATCGTGATGCGGTTGCCGTTGCTGCCCCAAGCGATGCCGGCCGTGCCGCCGAGATCGCCGAAGGTGTCGGTGACCTCGGCCTGGACGAGCCGCCAGGCATCCGCGGGCCGCCCCGTCACGACGATCACACCGTCGAGCTCGACGATCCGATCCGGTCGCAGCGTCTCGGTGGAGCCGAGGGCGACAGCGGGCAGACGCTCGTCCTGCCATGCGCTGCCGTCGACGGAACGCCAGACCGTCGGCGCGCCGTCGGCGTCGAGACCGGTCGCGACGACACCGTCGCCACTCGGTGCGATCGCGGTGATCTGGGCGTCGCCGCCGACGACCGTGCCCAGGTCGGTCACCGAACCGTCGGCGGTCAATCGGGTGACGGCGAGTGGCTCGGAACCTGCGAGCCAGCCGCCGACATCGGGAGTCGAGAACACCAGCATCGCGTCGTCGAGTTCGACGAGTGCGACCGGAGCGGCATCCGGGAACGCGGCCAGGTCTCGCCAGTCGATCGGCGCGATCACGTCGTCGATCGTGGCGACGCCTCCGTCGTCGTCGAGCTCGGGGTCGCCGGGCGCGGTCTGGGCGGCGATGGAGCCGGTGTCGGGTTCGGCTTCGGCGGGCTCGGCGTCCGCCCCCTCTCGGGTGGGGGCGTCGGCGGGCCCGTCGTCGGTGTCGGTGATGACGAAGAAGCCGACGACGGCCGCGACGAGGGCGATACCGGCGATCAGCGGACGGAGTCGATCTTCGCCCGTCGTCGCGTCGACGGGCGTCGCAACCGGCTGCGGCTCGATCAGGAGTTCGATGGCGGGGGCCGTGGCCCGGACCTCGGCGCCGCACGTCGAGCAGGACGTCGTGTACGAGGTGATCTCCACACCACAGCGCCAGCAGCGATCCGCCATGTCCCGACGGTACCGCTCGGTGCCATCGGCGGCCTCGCGGGCGTCGAGCCGGAGCCGACGCCGAGCCGCTGGGGTAGGAAGGGGCCATGCAGACACGACGCATCGGCAGTCTCGACGTTTCGCTTCTCGGCCTCGGCTGCAACAACTTCGGCATGCGGGTCGACGCCGCCGGGACGAACGCGGTCGTCGACGCGGCGATCGACGCCGGCGTGACGTACTTCGACACCGCCAACGCCTACGGCGGCGGGGGCACGTCCGAGGAGCTTCTCGGCGCTGCGATCGCGGGACGACGCGACCAGGTGGTGATCGCCACCAAGTTCGGCCATCCGGCGATGCTGGCCGAAGGCGAGACACCGGGCCGTCCGGATCTGATCGAGGCGGCATGCGACGCGAGCCGCGCTCGGCTGGGGATCGACGTCATCGATCACTACCAGCTGCACATGCCCGACCTCGACGTGCCGATCGGCGAGACGCTCGGCGCCCTGCAGGTGCTGATCGACGCCGGCAAGGTCCGCGAGCTGGGCTGCTCGAACTTCACCGCCGACATGCTGCGCGACGCGGCGCACGCGGCCGAGGCGGACGGCACGACGATGTTCGCGAGCGTGCAGAACCGGTACAGCGTTCTTCACCGCGCCCCCGAGGACGACGGTGTGCTCGACGCTTGCACCGAACTCGGCGTGGCGTTCGTGCCGTTCTTCCCGCTCGAGTCGGGGCTGCTCACCGGCAAGTACCGCAAGGGCGAGGAACTGCCCGAAGGGACCCGACTCGCCGCATGGAAGGGAGCGCCGCACGGTGAGCGGTTCCTCAACGACGAGAAGATCGACGGGGCAGAGGCGCTGATCGCGCATGCCGACGAGCTCGGCGTGGGCGTGCTCGACATCGCGATGTCCTGGCTCGCCGCGCAGCCGAACGTCGCCAGCATCATCGCCGGTGCGACGAAGCCCGTGCAGATCGTGGGGAACGCCGCCGCGCTCGGTCTCGACCTCGACGACGGCGCCCTCACCGCGATCGACGCGGTGCTCGGTCGCTGACCGGCATCTGTCGAACCTGGTGAAGAGACCACGTTGGGTGTTGCCATAGCGTCTCTGGGTGACCGAGAGTGTGGGCACGTGTGCAGGGCGGCGAAGGGTTCTCGGATGCGGGCGGAGGCGATCAGACGAGGGTTGTCAGCTGTCGTCGTCGCGATGCTCGGCGGCGCCGGGCTCGCCACGGTCGGCACTGTCGCTGCGCCGACGCCCGCCGCGAGTCTCGCGACGAGCGCTTCGCCCGCCGATTGCGAGGAGGTCGTCTTCGTCGGTGCCCGCGGCTCGGGGGAGAACCCGGGGCTCGCCGCCCAAGGCGGCGGCGGGTACGGCCCCACGGTGGACGAAACCCTCACTCGGCTCGACGACGCGCTCGGTGAACAGCGCACCCTCGACGCACGCTGGCTCGACTATCCGGCGCTCGCGACCAGCACGATCTTCGACGATCTCGCCACGCTCGACAGCGCCTACACCGACAGCATCGCCGCCGGGGCGGCGACGCTCGTCACCTATCTCTACGAACTCGCCGAGCGCTGCGACTCGTGGATCGTGCTGGCCGGCTACTCCCAGGGTGCGCTCGTCACCCGGCTCGCGTTGGAGGCGCTCCAGGAACACTCGGTGATCGACCGCATCGGCGGCATCGCCCTCTTCGGGGACCCGGCGCGCGGTGTCGACGACGGACTCGGCCGGCTCGGCGGCGCGGCGGCCGTCGGCGGCGTGTGGAGCAACCTCGTCGATGCGGTCGATCCGGTGCCCGCCGAAGTCTCGGGGCTCGCTGCGAGTTGGTGCCTGCCCGGCGACGACATCTGTGAGAACGACAGCCTCGCCGACCTGGTCGACGAGACGTTCGCATCGCCCGACTACCCGCACGCCCGCTATCTGCCCGACGGCTTCGCGGCGGCGGCGGGCTCGCAGCTGGCCGCCGAGCTCCTCGAGCTGCCGCGTCGACCGTCGGGCGATGAGGTTCCCGATCCGCCCGACGTCGCGTGGGCGGCCGACGAGGCCGGCAGCCTCACCTTCGCTGATGCCGCACTCACGCAGCCATGGGACATCACCCAGGCCTACCCGGGTCAGGCGGGTTGGATCCGGCTCGCCCTGCGCAACACCGGCACCGAGACGTGGCGTTCGACCGGCGATGTGACGGTACGGCTCGAGACGGCTGATGGCCTGAGCCCCTTCGCGGACGACGATTGGCCGGCAGCCGATCAGCCGACCGTTCTCGACCAGTCGACCGTGCTCCCGGGTGAGGTCGGCTCGTTCACCTTCCCGGTCGTCGTGCCCGAGGGAACGGGGTCGATCAGTGAGTCGTTCGTCGTCGCCGCCGACGGCCCGGGGTCGTTCGGTCCGACGATCGATCTGACCTTCCTGCGCAGTGCCTGGTCGGCGTCGTTCGTGTCGCAGCAGTCGGCGCTCGACGCCGGATTCACGCAGGGATGGGACACGACGCAGGCGACGCCCGGCCAGGTCGGGTTCCTCCGATTCTCGGTTCGCAACACCGGGTCGCGGACGTGGCTGAACACCGATGCCGATGCGGTCGCCGTGGTCACTGCCGACGGTCGTGTCGGCGAGTTCGCCACCGCCGACTGGGTTGACGACACCCGGCCCACATCGCTCGACCAGGCTTCGGTCGCGCCCGGCGAGGTCGGTACCTTCACCTTCGAGGTCCAGGTCCCCGCGGGGTTCGGCGAGGTGATCGAGCCGTATCGGATCACCACCGCCGACGGGGTGATCGATGAGCCCACCCTCGCGATCCCGTTCGTCCGGCCGGCCGCACCCCCGACCACGACGACGACGGTTGCGCCCTCCACGACCACGACGACGACGGCTGCGCCGACGACGACCAGCCCCACGACGTCGACGACGACGGTTGCGCCCTCCCCGACCACGACGACGACGGCTGCGCCGACGACGACCAGCCCCCCGACCACGACGACGACGGTTGCGCCCTCCACGACGACGCTGCCGCCGACCACCACCATGGTGCCGGTGCTCACCGGACCGGTGATCCCGCCGCATGCGTTCGTGGACGTGCCGGCGGGATGGCAGTCCGATGCCGTCGACTGGCTCTCGTGGGCAGGGCTGACGACCGGATGCGGTGACGGACGCTTCTGCCCGTCAGGTCTGTTGGCGAGGGAGGAACTCGTGACGTTCCTGTGGCGCTACGTCGACGCACCGCAGGGGTTCGCCCAGAACGACTTCCCCGACGTGCCCCGTGGGCGGTACTTCACGGGTGCGGTCGACTGGGCGGCTGCCACCGAGGTCACGACCGGTGTGCCGGGCGAGGACGGTCCCGTGTTCGGGACGGGCCTGGCGGTCACGCGGGCACAGGCCGTGACCTTCCTCTGGCGGATGGCCGGCTCACCCACCCCGGCCGGCCCGGCCGGGTTC
>JBCBYI010000009.1:20226-35929 GCA_039815945.1 Actinomycetota bacterium
CGGCGACGTGCCGGACGGTCGATGGTTCTCCGACGCAGTGGCGTGGGCGGCGGAGAACGGGGTGACGACGGGCTATCCGGACGGCAACTTCGGTCCCGACGACGTGGTGACCCGCGTGCAGTTCGCAGCGTTCTTACAGCGCTTCGACGAACTCGACCGCTAGCGCCGCCCGCACCGATCGCGCCCCCGGCAGGAATCGAACCTGCGACGCACGGTTTAGGAAACCGACGCTCTATCCACTGAGCTACGAGGGCAGGCTCGCGAGCGTACCGTCGGCCCGGGCCGAGGCGTGGCGGTCGGCGCGGTCCGGCGCGATCATGGACGTCTCTCCATGCGCCGTCTCGTCCTCCCGCTGGTGTTCGCACTCGTCGGTGTCGCGTGTTCGGACACCGCTGACGAGACCGCCCCGACCTCGACGTCGGCGACGCTCGAAGCGAGCACGACCACGGCACCGCCGTCCACAACCGCACCGCCGGTCACCACCACCGCGCCCCCGTCGACCACCAGCAGCACGACGACCCCACCGCTCGACCCTGCCGGCGGCGTCGCGGGTGCGGTGATCTATCAGCGAGACGGTCTCGGCGACGTCGCCGAGGATGCCGGGCTGTTCGGTTTCCTTCGGCTGCGCAACGGCTGTCTCGTGAGTGTCGGCCTGGAGCCGGGCGACACCGGTGCGCCGCTGCTGTTCCCGTTCGGCACGACCTGGGATGCTGAGACGCAGGCGGTGACCTTTCCCGACGGTGTCACCGTCCAGGTCGGTGATCGGTTCGAAACAGGTGGCGGCGGGCACGCCACCGACGCGATCGAGTTCTGGGTCGAGTCGCCCGCCGCGATCGAGGCCCTGCAGGCGTGCGGTGAGCGCGCGTTCGTGATCCGCCACCCGGTCGTCTCGTTCGCCCTCGACCCGGCCGGCGGCGTCGACCGACCTTTCGGCGCCGAGGGCGGCGTGATCTACACCGCAGAGTGTGAGGGGTGTCCGGCTGAAGAGGCCCTCGGTCGGTTCGAACTCACGCTCGTCGACCGCTGCCTGACCGGTGGAATCGACGGTCCCGTGCTCGCCTGGCCGTTCGGCACGACGTGGAACCCCGGCTGGCAACGGGTCGAGCTGATCGACGGCAGGGTGCTCGAGCTGGGCGACCGGTTCGAAGCGGGCGGCGGGTTCCACGACGATCTCGGCCGTTTCGCCACCGCCCGAGTCGCCATCGATGAATTCGCCAGGTGCGGTGGGTCCGGCTTCGTGATCCAGTCGCCGCCGAGCCTCGGGTGGGGCTGATCGACGGCAGCGGCCCCCGCACCGCGCCTACTCGGGCGGTGGCTCGACCTGCATGAGGGTGAATTCGACATCGTCGTCGGCCGTGAATCGGCCGATCTGCATCGTGATCACGAACGCCCAGAGGCGCTCGCTGCCGACATGGGTCTGGACGAGTGCGGGACGGGCCGGGTCGAGGACCTTCATCTCGCCGCCGAGCCACACCTCGGCGTCGCGGGAGAAGAAGACCGACGTGACGGGCGCGCCCGCCGAACCGCTCGGCGTCGATTCGGCCTCGAGCAGCCGCAGCTCGTCGACGGTGAAGCCCACGAGATCCGCGCCGGTGTCGGAGTCGAGGAAGACCACGAGTGGCTCCGGTCCAGTGAGATCGACTCGATAGCCATCGTCACTGCTCAACGCATCGACATCGACGAGCGGCTCGCCATCGCGGGTCAGGCGGAGCAGGTGGAGCGGATCGGCCTCGAGGCGGTACCCGTCGCGGAGCACGACCACTGTCGGGTCCGGTCCGTCGGTCTCGGCCCCAGCGGTCGGGTCCCATCGCACGACCGAAGTGATCACCCCCAACGGGCCCGGCACGAGTTGATCGAGCAGGGTCGTCGTCGGGTCGCCCGCGCTCGGAGCCTGGGTCTCGTCGATGAGCTCGAAGTCGGCGTCGAACATGGCGATGCGGCCGGCGCCGACCTCGCCGATGAATCGGTCGTCCCACGCGCTGAGCCTGAAGGCCTCGGTACCGGTGTCGCGCCGCTCCCATCCGCCGTTGCGGTAGGTCGAGATCTGGTCGACGTCGGCATTCGTCACCAGATGGATCTCGCCGGTCGAGCCGGCGGTGAGCGTCGTGGCATCGCCGCGGGTGGTGTCGACCACCCACGTTCCGTCGGCTCGGACCCAGCGAGGCGTGGATGACGGGCCGCTCATCGCCTCGAGGAGTTGCTCACCGTCGAGTCCGAGATCGTCGAACGTCACCGTCGCCAACCGGAGTCCGAACGGCCCGCGGATGTCGACGTCGGTTCGCGACGGGTTCCAGTCGATGCCGGTCCGCCCGACGAGCGCATCGCCGAGCACGTCGATCGCCGCGGCCTCGATGCGTTCCCAGACGTCGACCGTCGTCGCGGCGACGGCCACCACGCCGTTCCGTTCGATCAGATGGGTGGGGCGGGTCACGCCGACGTCCGCCGGTGCGGCCGGGAGCAGCTCCTTCGTCCAGCTGATGCCATCGTCGGAGCGCCACATGGCGGGTTCGCCGGCCCCGTCGAGTCCTGTCGCCCACAGCGCGGTGTCGCCGTTGACCACGGTCGTGACGTCGGCCGGGGCGTCGATCACGAGTCCGTGGTCGATCCAGCTGCCCGTGCGGGTGTACTCGAACGCCCGCGTACCGCTCGGCGTGCGAGCTGGACGCGGTGGAGCCTCGGCGACATAGGCGAACACCGATCGGCCGACCTCGACGAGTGCGAAGGGAAACCCGTCGACGTCGTCGCGAGCGATCGCCCACGAGAGTCCCGCCGCGGGCTCGGGTTCGGCGGCCGGCGGTGTCGTGATCGTCGTGGTCTCGGGCCCGGGTGTCGGCTCGGGCTCATCGACCGGCTCGGGTTCGACGGCCTCCTCGATCGGATCGGTGTCGGGAGGATCCGTGTCGTCGGCCGAGGTCGCAGCGAAGACGCCGACGACGACTGCCACCATGGCGAGGCCGGCAACGAGACCCCACCGCGAGCCGCCGGCGGGAGCGGCCTCGACGCGGACCGGACCGTCGGACCCGGCATCGAGCGAGAGGTCGAAGCGGCGACTGTCGCTTCGGAGCGGCGCGCCACACGAGCCGCAGAAGGCCACGTCCTGGGCGATCTCCGCCGCACACCGCCAGCACCGATCCGGCATGGACCGACGCTAGGCGATCCCGTCCGCTCGAGCGGATCGGTCAGGCGGGCTCGTGCACGCAGGTGCGGTTCCGCCCGTGGTGCTTGGCCTCGTAGAGGGCCCGGTCGGCGTGCTCGAGGACGGCGTCGACCTGGACGTCGGTACCGGCGGCGGACGCGACCCCACACGAGATGGTGATCTCGATCCCGGCGACGCTGAGCGACTCGACGAGCATTCGGACCCGCTCAGCGATCCGGACGGCATCCTCGGCGCCGGCGCCGGGTAGCAGGATCGCGAACTCCTCACCCCCGAGGCGACACAACAGCTCATAGGACCTGAGGGCCTTGCGGATCCGGTACGCGATCTCGGTCAGCACCGCGTCGCCGGCGGCGTGGCCGTGCTGGTCGTTGACCTGCTTGAAATGATCGATGTCGAACATCACGACACCGACCGGTTCGCCGGTGACGGCCATCTGGGCCTCGATGACCGCGACTCGGTCGCCGAAGGCATGGCGGTTCAGGCAGCCGGTGAGTGGATCGATCACGGCCCGCTTCCGGTGGGTCATCTCGAGCTCCATCATGTGGAGCACCATCACCGGGATGAACACGGCGACGAGGAAGGCGACGATCGGGTTCAACGGCTCATCGATCGCATGCCCGGCACCGAGGTGAAGCGCGGCGACACCGGCGACGACGAGCGGCGAGGCGACCACCGCGCCGGTCCGGCGAGGGAAGTAGAAGACGAGGGGGGCGCCGAGCATCCCCACCATGTGGAGCAGGGCGCTGTCGGCGCCCCCGGTGTGCATGACGGCCAACAAGATCGATGTCTCCAGCGCGATCATGTTGAGCACCGTCCACCGACGGATGCCAAGGAGCTTGCGGAGCCCAGCCGCACCGGCCAGCCAGGTGATGAAGGGCAGCGAGCACACCAAGGTGAACGTCGCACCGTAGAAGGGCCACAACCCGAGCGCGACGACCATCGTGAGGCCGCAGAGCACCCCGTTGACACCGACGGTCGCCCGGTCGACGTCGATCAGGCGCGCGAGTTCGCGCTCTCGATCGTCACGGCGCGGGTCGGCGACCTTCGGAAGGGCCATGCCTCACCATCGGCCGGCGGTGGCCTGCGATGAAGGGGAGGCCGTTCGGCCTACCCGAGCGGTGTGCCCGTGACGCCGAAGTCGACCAGCGGCGTGAGGACGTCGCTGACATCGACGACCGGGCCTGCGGCAGCGGGATCGACGAATCGAGCGATCAGGAACTGCACGGTGTAGTGGTTCAGCACGTCGTACGCGAGTTCGGGTCGGATCGCCGGCTCCTTGCAGCCGTCCTCGGCGCGGGCGACCTGCTCGGCACCGATGACGTCGACGAGCATCCCGAGCCCGCCGAGGTCGTAGATGCCGGCGCACGAGTCGGTGAAGCTGTTGTTTCCGGCGTTGGCGATGTTGACCACGACGACGTCGTCGAGCGCGTCGACGAGGCCGTAGCTCCGGCTCGGTTCGACCGTGGCGTCGTTCTCGGCGATGAAGACGATCGCCGGCTTCTGGATCACCGTCTCGGGCGTGCCCGCCGCGATCGTGAGGTAGGCGTCGATCACGTCGTCGGCGGCCGCCCGGGCCGACGTGCCACCACCTGCGGAGTGACCGGTGATCGCGACCCGGTCGAGATCGCTGGCCGGTCCGAGATCCGGATGGGCCGCGAGGGCGTCGAGTGCGGTGCGGACGTCGAGCACGTCCTGATTCTCGGCACCGCCGCCGAGGGTGCCGAGCGCCTGGGCGGCGATCCCGCGCTCGAGATGATCAGCCGAGACCGCGACGAAGCCCCAGGACGCGACATGACGCAGGTGGAAGGTCGAGGTCTGACGGAACCCGCCGAAGCCGTGGCTGAAGACCAGCACGGGGAACGCCTGCTCATCGTTGAAGACCAACGCATCGCGGTACGCCATCGTGTCGACCTCGCCGGTCAACTCGGCCGGAATGAACGCCTGCAATGACTCCGGGAAAACCGAGATCGAGTCGAAGATCTCGGTCTCTGCATCCGGCTCGGCGACCGCCGGGTAGTAGACGTCGGCGAACCGATCACCGAGATCGAGGGTGATCACGCCGACCTCGAACGGCCCCGGCTCGGTGAACAGCACCGGTTCGGGCGCGGTCGTTGTCGTCGTCACCTCCGTCGTCGTGGTCGGGGGCTCGGTCGTCGTCGTGGTGGCCACGGTGGTGGCCGGCGCAGCCGTCGTGGTGGTGGCCGGCGCTGTCGTCGTGGCGGCGGTCTGGTCGTCGTTCTCGTCGCCCCCGCAAGCGGTGGCGACGAGAACGAGGACAGCGAGGACGACACGGAGGCGCATCACGCGATGGTCCCCGTTGCGTCGTACCATCCGCAAGATGGACGCCACCGACCGGGCTCTCGCCCACGCCGAGATCCGTCAGTTGGCGGCGGCGTACGCCGTCCACACCGACGCCAAGGACATCGATGCGCTCGTTGAGCTGTACGTCCCCGACGTCCGGATCAGCTCGGCGCTGTCGGGGCGCGACATTCTCCACGGGCTGATGACCGAGGCGCTCGGCGGTGTCGGCGTGACCTTCCTGAACGTCGGCACCCACCACATCGAGATCGCGGAGGAGGGTGCCTCGGCGACGGGGGTCGTCTACTGCAAGGCCGAGATCCAGGACGGCGGCCCCGACAGCGATCGATGGATCCATCACGCGATCCGATACGAGGACGTCTACGAGCGTCGCGACGGCCGCTGGTACTTCGGCGCCAACCGCAAGCACTTCCTTGTGTACGGCGTCGAGCTCGACCACAATCCGCTCGACCAGCCCGACGCCGACTGGCCGGCGCGCCAGGTCGGGCGAGGCACCCACCCGCAGGCGCTCGCTAGCTGGCAGGCGTTCTTCAACGACGACTGATCGGTCTGCGCCGACGGGGCCGAAAACGCCAGCGAGCGACCCGGGGGACAGGTTCCGGGCCGCTGCGCTGGTTTGGAGGCCACATCCGGAGGACAGGTTCCGGGTGTGGTTCTGGTGTCACCGCCGGGGGACAGGTTCCGGGGTGACGTTGGCGGGTCGAACGGCGATGCTGGACAGGCGGCCGTCCGACTCGAGCGGGGCGATCAGCCGGTCACGGCGGCGCAGCCGCAGCAGCAGCTCGCTTGGTGGACGTCGCTCTGATCGTCGTCGGGGGTGGGGGTGAGTCCGATGAGGAGCCCGTCCTCGTCCTCGACCGGCTCGATGTTCTCGGGCTCGGTCGCCACGGGCTGGTCGGCCGGGGTGATCGGCATGCCGTGAGCGTGGGCGTTGATGTGGTTCTCGAGGAGTCGAGCGAACTCGGTGTCGGGACCCAGGTAGTCGACGAAGTGCTCGCCGTTCATGGCCGGATCCGGGATCGAGGCGAGCTGGCCGGACTCCGTGGCGAGCAGGGCCTGGACGAGGTTCGTCGAGCTGTTGCAGCCGAGATCGTGGGTGATCGACAACCCGGCGAGGTCGCCCGAACCCCACGAGTCGGTCTTGTGGGTCGGGTCCATCATCTGGGTGGGGTCGTTCACGTCGAGCAGGCCGTACAGGTGGCCGATCTCGTGCATCACCAAGCGGCGGACCATGCCGGCGGGCGCCTGGGCGATGATCGGGTTGAAGTACATCCAACCGGACACGTACTCGTCGTCGACGATCGTGGCCGACGAGAAGCCGAGGAACTCGGGCGCCGTCTCGGGCCAGGTGAGCTCCAGCAGCACCGGGTCGTCTGCGGTGTGGGTCTCATAGGTGGTCTCGGTCTCGCCGAGGTAGATCACGTCACGGCCGACCAAGTCACCGAACTCCTCGAAGGAGTCGATGATCGCTCCGAACGAGTGATCGGCGAACGTTTCGCCGTGGGTGTTGATCTCGAATTCGATCGGGTCACACGCAACCGTGGTTCCGGGGTCCCTGAGTTCAAAAGTGCAGCTCGACGCGACCAGTCCAACGGTCACGGCGGCCACGCACATTCCAGTACGCATCGCCTGTCTCCAATATTCTCCAAACGCAACCGGATCAACGGCAGATCCAGGGGGTGAAAACAGAGGAGGCGTGCTCCAAGTCGCAGTGCGTTGCTGCTCTGAAAAGCAAAGAGAAGGACCCCGAGGTGTGGAGGTCCTTCTCTTCGTGTGTTCTGGGCCGGGCGGTCCTCCCGGCGCGTGTTTCCGGGGCTCAGCCGCCTCGCTGAAGCGGCGTCTCGGCCTGGCGGCGGGCGGCGAGCTGGGTGGCGAACACGGCCGCCTCGGTGCGGGTGTCCATGTTCAGCTTCTTCAGCATCGTCGACACGTAGTTCTTCACCGTCTTCTCCGAGAGGTGGAGACGATCGCCGATCTGGCGGTTGGTGAGGCCCTCGGCGACGAGCTCGAGCAACTGGCGCTCACGGTCGTTGAGTTCGGCCAAGCGCTCTTCGTCGTCGCTCTGCCCCGAACGCAGGCGATCGAACATGCGGTCGGTGAGACGGGGGTCGACCAGCGACTTGCCTTCGTACACGCCGCGCACCGAACCGATCAGCTCGTCGGAGCCGACCCGCTTGAGCACGTAGCCGGCCGCGCCGGCATTGATCGCGGCGAAGAGGGTGTCGTCGTCGGAGAACGACGTGAGGACGAGGATGCGAACGTCGGGGGCGTAGGTGCGCAATGCCTCGCACACCTCGACACCGTTCCCGTCGGGCAAGACGATGTCGACGAGCGCGACGTCGGGACGCATCCCCACGATGCCTCGGACACCTTCGTTCACCGTGCCGGCCTCGCCGACCACCTCGATGTCGTCCTCGGCTGCGAGGATGTCTCGCAGGCCTCGGCGCACCATTTCGTGATCGTCGAGCAAGAAGACCTTGATCGTCATCAGAACACCTCATCCCAGAACCCACCGCGGGTTTCCGTGGGGTCCCTTCGGCGGCTCGTGACCCTGGTTGAAGGCGAAACGCGCAAAGTGGTCGGGACGATCGACTCTTTGTGACGAGGGACCTTGGACCCCATGGGTCCCAGGACCCAGTCACCGTTCTGGCGGACCGATCGTCTCAACACTGCCGCCTTCTCGGCCGATTGGAGGCGAGGGAGCGATGCCGAACGGCCGCCCCGGCGGGATGGACCGATGAGCGACGTGACGGCACGAGGGATGGGATCGACACTTCGACCCAACCTCGTCGCGCGTGCCATCACCGACGCCACCCTCGATCACGCCTCGGAGTTCCACCTGCTCGCCGACGCCCGTGGCGAGGCGATGTGGGTCGCGCCCGCCGTCGTGTCGGTGCTCGGCTACCAGGTTGAAGAGTTCCTCGCGATGCCGGCCTGGGCGCTCGTGCATCCCGACGATGTCGAACGGGTCCGTCGAGTCCACGCCGAACTCGCCCTCGACGAGGGCGCCCGCCGGCGGGTGCAGTTCCGGTGCCGTCACGCCGACGACACGTGGCGGTGGGTCGAGGCCGTCTCCACCAATCTGCTCTCGCGTCCCGGCGTCGAAGGCATCGTGACGACCACGCGCGATGCCACCAGCCGGGTGATCGCCAAGCGGCGCCTCTCGCAGAGCGAACGCCAGCTCCGGTCGATCGTGTCGTCGGCGGGCGACATCATCTCCATCCTCGACGAGGACGGCCAGATCGAATACATCACGCCGACGGTCGCCGCCCTCCTCCAGCGCTCGGCTCGGGAGTTGGCCGAGGACTGGGCCCGCTATGTGCACCCCGACGATCTCGAGGCGCTGGCCGACCTGTTCAAGCAAGCGCTCGAGGATCCCGGGGTCACCCAGGGGCCCGTCGACATGCGCCTCGAGCGCGGCGACGGCGAATGGCTCACCGTCGAGGCGCTCTTCACCGACTACCGCACCGACCCGATCGTGCGAGGCATCGTCCTCAACGCCCGTGACGTGTCCGAGCGGCGCCGGATCGAGGCCTCCGAACGCAACAACCAGCGCATCTTCAACACCCTCGTCGAGATGGCCCCCGTCGGCATCTTCCTCACCGACGCCCGCGGCGAGTGGACGTACGTCAACAACCGGATCGCCGCCGACTTCGGGGTCACCGCCCCGACCATGCTCGGCGGCGGGTGGAAGAACCGCTTCGACGCCGCTGACGTCGTCCGATTCCGCAGCGAACTCGCCCGCTGGGACGGCACCGGCAGGTTCGTGACCGAGCTCAAGACGCGCACGTCGCCCGATGCCCGCGAGCTCCGCCTGACCCTGAGCCAGCCCGGAAACGCAGGCGACGACCTGGGCATGGTGGGCACGCTCGAGGACGTCACCGAACGTCGCGGCCTCGACGAGATGCTCGTCGAGGGTGCCGCCCTCGGTTCGGTCGCCGGTGTCGTCGGCTCCGCCGCCCACGATCTTCACAATCTGTTGGCGTCGATCGGATTCCAGCTCGGCCTGCTCGCGCTTCCCGACGGCGACGCCGACCGGGTGAACGCCGCCAACGAAGCCATCGACCGGGCCTGCGACATCACCGAAGACCTCATGGCGATCGCCCGGCCGTCGCGCAACACCGTCGCACCGATCGAGATCGGCTCGCTGGTCGCGGCCCTCACCGACATGCTGCGGGTGCTTGTCGAGCACCAGGCCGACCTCACCTTCGTCGACAACGCCGCCGGCCGAATGGCTGCCACCGATCGCAGCGGTCTCGAACGGGTCATCACCAACCTGGTGGTCAACGCCCGTGATGCGGTCGAGCCGCGCGGCAAGATCGCCGTGCGGGTCGACGCCACCGAACGTGATGGCGCCCCCTTCCTCGCGATCGCGGTCACCGACAACGGGTGCGGCATCCCTGGGGCGTTCCTCAGCCGGATGTTCGAGCCGTACTTCACCACCAAGGAGGACGGCAACGGCATCGGCCTCGCGGCGAGTCGCCGCACCGTGCGTGAGTGGGGTGGCGACATCGGGGTCGAGACCGAAGAAGGCAAGGGCACCACGATGACCGTGTACCTGCCCGTCGCCTCCGTCTGAACCACGCTCCGGCTACGGCGCGCTGACGTCGACCTGTCGGCCGCGGCGGCCGGTGGGCACGAAGTCTGGGCGCCGGCGGTCGCGCCGGTCGGCGACGGCTGGCGGGCGTACTACTCGATCCGCGAGTCGAGTCGGCCGCTACAGCGTTGCGGTCGCCGGTGACACGGCGGCTCTGCAGGGAGTCGGTCCGCGATGTGTGCCGTGACCGCCTTCTCGTAGCGCGGCACCAAAGAACACACTGCCCGGGTGCGTCTTCTGCGTCACCTTCCCCTGCTCGTCATCGTGGTCGCCGCCGGATGCGCGACCGGCGAACGGCCGACGCTCTCCTCACCACCCGCGACGGCGGCCGTGACGACCACCGAGGTGCCGCTGGCCCGGATCGACCCGAGCGTCGACATCACCTTCTTCGGGTTCCCGTTCGGGATGGAGGCATCGCTCGAGGCGATGGCGGTGGCGGACGGGGGCCGATGGGACGTGCGGCCCGGCGATGGGCGCGGCCTGTGCGCCGCACTCGAACAGGGCGCCGACGGCGCGCTGTTCGATCTCGCTGTCGACCCCCCGCCCATCCCGTGTGCGCTCGATGTGCGCTCGATCGGGACCCGCGCGGTCTATGTCTACGCGTCCGACGACGTGCCCGAACTCGATCTCGACCTGCTGCGGGCTGTCTTCGTCGACGCCGGGCGGCCGCCCCATCTCGCCATCGGGACCGACCAGGCGGAGTGGGAGTGGGTGATCCACGATCTGCTCTCGGCGACTCCGCCGCCACCGGATCGTTTGGTCCTCGCCTTCGGGCCCGATGCGATCCGTGAGGCGATCGCGGCCGGTGACACGGTCGCCTATTCCGCCTTCACCCCGGCCGACGTCGGTCTAGCGGCGCGCTGTGTCGCCGCGATCGCGGGAGGCCCGTGCATCCCGCCGAGCGACCGAGATGGCTATCCGCTGGTCGTCCCGATGTGGTTCGGGGTCACGTCGATGGCGCTCGAGACCGAACTCATCACCGCGATGCTCAAGCCTGACATCGTGGCGGCATCCGCAGCCGGCGGCGTGGTGATCGAGGGCTAGCGACCACGCCACTCGGGCGGGCGCTTCTCCGCCCACGCTCGTCGACCCTCGGCGGCGTCCTCGGTCGAACCGACCAGGCGGCGCATCGTCTCGCCCATCCGCACCGCATCGGACCATGGCAGGTCGCGACCTCGACGAGCCATCTCGTTCGTGGCTCGGATCGCGAGCGGTGCTCCTGCACAGAGCCGAGCGGCCAGGGCGTGCGCCTCGTCGAGCAGGGCGTCGTGCTCGTGCACCCGCCAGGCCAGGCCGATCTCCTTGGCATGGTCGGCGTCGAAGGTCTCGCCGGTGAGCAGCATCTCCAGCGCGTCGGCCATCGCGACCTTGTCGGGCAGTCGGAGGGCGCCGACGATCGTCGCGACGCCGATACCGACCTCCGGATACGAGAAGGTCGCTCGGTCGCTCGCCAGGACGAAGTCGCACGCGAGCACGGCGGTGAGTCCGTAGCCGATGCAGGGCCCGTTGACCGCAGCGATCGTGGGCTTCCAGATCTCCATGCCCGACTCGAAGGTCGTGATCGTCGGCCACTCCCAGAACGAGCCGGGCCAGGTGCCGGTCGAGCCTTCGCCGTCGCGGAGATCGGCCCCGGCACAAAAGGCCCGCCCGGCGCCGGTCACGATCGCGACCCAGGCGTCGTTGTCCTCGCGGAACTCGGTCCACGCGGCGTCGAGCGCTTCGCGCATTGCACCGTTGACCGCATTGAGCGCCTCGGGGCGGTTGTAGGTGATCGTCGCGACGTGACCGTCTCGTCCATACGTCGCTGCAGGAACACTCTGGTCCGTCATAGAGGGAGAGTGTTTCGTACGCTGCGGATCATGACCACTGTGACCGCAGATCTCACCTCCGGCTTCGCCGTCGAACTCCGAGCCGGCGACCATATCTGGCACGCCGATGAACCCGCGTCGCTGGGCGGCACCGATACCGGACCGAACCCGTACGAACTCCTCCTGTCGGCCGTGGCGGCCTGCACGACCATCACGATCTCGATGTACTGCCAGCGCAAGGGCTGGAAACTCGATTCGATCTCGGCCCGTTACGACTACGACCGGGTCCACGCGAACGACTGCGAGGACTGCGACGAGGACGCGGCGGGCAAGATCGAGCGGATCCGCAGCGAGATCTACATCGAGGGCGATTTCACCGACGAGGCCCGGGCCAAGCTGGCCGACATCGCGACCCGCTGCCCCGTGCACAAGACCGTCGACGCTGGTGTCGCGTTCACCACGGAGTGCGTGTTCGCCGGCTGAGGCGAAACCAGACAGCGGCGTGTTCGCCGGCTGAGGCGAAACCAGACAGCGGCGTGTTCGCCGGCTGAGGCGAAACCAGAACGGCGGCCCCGGAGGGCCGCCGTTCTGCGTTCAGATGCTGCTCGGGATCAGCGAGCGGCGAGCGAGTCGCGGATCTCGGTGAGGAGATCGACCTCGCTCGGGCCGCTGTCCTCTTCGGCCGCTTCTTCGTCCTTCTTGGTGGCGTTGTAGGCCTTGACCACGAAGAACACGGCGAGGGCGACGAACAAGAAGCTGATGATCGCAGTGATCACGGTGCCGTAGTAGATCTGGCCCTCGAAGAGCGGCAGGCCGGAGTCGGGGTCGACGCCGATCTGGTCACCCCAGTGGATCGACAGGCCGTCGAAGTTCGGCTGGCCGAAGATGGCGGCGACGATCTGCATCAGCACGCCGTTGACGAAGGCGTCGACGATGGGCTTGAACGCCGTCGCCATGACGACGGCCACCGCAAGGTCGACGATGTCGCCCTTGTTGATGAAGTCCTTGAATTCCTGAATCACCGAAGTGCTCCCTTGTTTCCGTGCATCGGTGAACCACCCAACGTGGTCCGCACCACTCCTAGACGCCGTTCCCCCGGCGTTAGTCGCGAGCTGATCGTAAGACACGGGTCTCTGCGGTGCCATCGAAACGGCTCGGGTACTGTCGAGCCGCCAGCCCAGCCGTGTTGACCCAGGGGGAATGACCGTGGCCGAAGGTTCGATCGAGATCTACGAGAGCGAGGATCGGCGCTTCCCGCCGTCGCCAGAGTTCGTGGCGCAGGCGAACGCCAGCGATCGTTCGATGTGGGACGAGGCCGAAGCCGACTACGAGGCCTTCTGGGCCCGCCAGGCCCGCGAGCTGCTGACGTGGCACAAGGACTTCGACACCGTGCTCGAGTGGGAGCTGCCCTTCTCGAAGTGGTTCGTCGGTGGTGAGCTCAACCTCTCGTACAACTGCCTCGACCGCCACGTCGAGGCCGGCAAGGGCGGCAAGGTCGCGTTCCACTGGGAGGGCGAGCCCGGCGACACGATCACCATGACGTACGCCGAGCTGCTCACCGAGGTGAGCAAGTTCGCGAACGTGTTGAAGCGCCTCGGTCTCGAGAAGGGCGATCGGGTCGCCATCTACATGCCGATGGTGCCCGAGCTGCCGGTCGCGATGCTCGCCTGCACCCGCATCGGTGTCGCCCACTCAGTTATCTTCGGTGGCTTCTCGCCCGACGCCATCACCGACCGCTGTGAGGACGCCGAGGCCAGGCTCGTCATCACGGCCGACGCGGGCTATCGCCGCGGCGAGCCGTCGGCGCTGAAGCCCAACGTCGACGAGGCGCTGGCCAACGGGGCGGCGAGCGTGGAGAACGTCGTCGTCGTCAACCGCTGCGACACCGGCCCGGCCATGGTCGAGGGCCGCGATCACTGGTGGCACGACCTCATGGCCGACGCGTCGGCCGACTGCCCGGCCGAGCCGATGGATTCCGAGCAGCTGCTCTACATCCTCTACACCTCGGGCACGACGGCGAAACCCAAGGGCATCATGCACACCACCGGCGGGTACCTCACCCAGGTGGCGTTCACCCACAGGTACGTGTTCGACCTCAAGCCCGATACCGACGTCTACTGGTGTGCGGCCGACATCGGCTGGGTCACCGGCCACAGCTACATCGTCTACGGCCCGCTCACCAACGGCGCCACGTCGGTGATGTACGAGGGCACCCCCGACACGCCCCGCCCCGAGGAGCGTGAGGGCGATCGGGCGGCGTGGAAGAAGGATCGCCTCTGGGACATCATCGAGCGCTATGGCGTCACCCAGCTCTACACCGCACCCACCGCGATCCGCACGTTCATGAAGTGGGGTCCCGAATGGCCCGCCGGCCGTGATCTCTCCACGCTGCGGGTGCTCGGCACCGTTGGCGAGCCGATCAACCCCGAAGCGTGGATGTGGTACCACGAGCACATCGGCGCCGAGTCGTGCCCGATCGTCGACACCTGGTGGCAGACCGAGACCGGCGGCAACATGATCACGCCGCTGCCGGGTGTCACCACCACGAAGCCGGGTTCGGCCACCCAGACCATCCCGGGCGTGTTCGCCGAGGTCGTCGACGACCAGGGCAACACGGTCGAAGAGGGTGGCGGCTACCTCACGCTCACGCACCCGTGGCCCGGCATGCTCCGCGGCATCTGGGGCGACCCCGAGCGGTACAAGGAGACCTACTGGTCCGAGTACGAAGGCCGCTACTTCGCGGGCGACGGCTGTCGCATCGACGCCGACGGCTACCTGTGGCTCCTCGGTCGAGTCGACGATGTCATGAACGTGTCCGGTCACCGCATCTCCACCGCCGAGGTCGAGTCGGCCCTCGTCGATCACGAGGCCGTCGCCGAAGCCGCGGTCGTCGGAGCCACCGACGACGTCACCGGCCAGGCGATCGTCGGCTACGTCATCTTGGTCGGCACGGCCGAAGCCTCTGACGCGCTCGGGGAAGAGATCCGCCAGCACGTCGCCAAGAAGCTCGGCCCGACCGCCCGGCCCAAGGCGGTGTTCCTCGTGCCCGATCTGCCCAAGACACGATCCGGCAAGATCATGCGCCGCCTGCTCCGCGACGTCGCCGACGGTCGCGACCTCGGTGACACGACCACGCTCGCCGACCCCGGTGTCGTCGCGGCGATCGCCGACGGCGCCGCCGAGAGCGACGAGGACTGATCCTGTCCGAGCACCCCGACAACTGGATTCCCCACACCGGCCGCCCGATCGGCGGCCCCACCGTCGTGCTCGATCTCGACGGGGTCATCTCCGACGCGTCGCACCGTCAGCACTACCTCGACGCCGAGGCGTCCAAAGACAAGGACTGGTTCGGCTTCTTCCACGCGTGTGTCGATGACCCCGTCATCCCCCACGGTCGGGCGCTCGCACAGTCGATTTCGCCCGGGATCTGTCTGGTGATCCTCACGGCGCGCATCGACGACATCCGTGAGTTCACGCTCGACTGGCTTGAGGCCAACAACATCCACCGCGACTGGCTGATCCTGCGGGGCCCCCGGCAGGGGGCGCCGAGCACGGAATGGAAGGGCGAACAGCTCGAGATGCTGCGTGAAGCCGGCGCCGACATCCAGCTGTGCGCCGACGACGATCCCCGCAACGTCGAGATGATGCGAGGCCTCGGGATCCCGACGCTCTACATCCCCTCGGGCTACTACGGCGATCGCAGTTCCGAATCCGTCGAGTACCGATGACCGACACGCCGGCGCCACGGTTTCCGTGGGGGTCGGTCTCGCTCCTCGGGCTGCTGACGATCGTCGGCTACGGCAGCTGGTACTACGCGTTCGG